>JAQCBK010000002.1 GCA_027621505.1 Bacteroidota bacterium
AGAAGGTGGCAGACTTCTTAGTCTTTTAGTATCGGTAGTATTCTGGCTTGAATGGTCCTTTGACCGTCACGCCAATATAAGAGGCTTGATCTTCCGAAAGATCGTCCAACTCAACTCCCAAATGTTCCAAATGCAGGGCAGCTACCTTCTCATCCAAGTGCTTGGGCAACATATAAACCTTGTTTTCATAATTCTCGGGGTGATTCCACAATTCGATTTGCGCCAAGGTCTGATTGGTAAAGGAATTACTCATTACAAAGCTGGGGTGACCGGTAGCACATCCCAAATTGACCAATCGGCCTTCTGCCAAAACGATCAATTCTTTTCCTTCCTCCAAAGTATAGAGATCTACTTGTGGCTTGATTTCCACTTTGGTATGTCCGTAATTTTCATTCAACCAAGCCATATCGATTTCGTTGTCGAAGTGGCCTATATTACATACAATGGCTTTGTCTTTAAGGGCCAAGAAATACGCTTTTCTCAAAATATCTTTGTTTCCAGTAGCGGTGATAACGATATCGGCATTGGCGATGACGTTGGATAATTTTTTGACTTCATAACCGTCCATGGCGGCTTGCAGCGCACAAATGGGATCGATTTCGGTAACGGTCACAATGGCTCCAGCGCCTTTAAAAGAGGCGGCGGTTCCCTTTCCAACATCTCCGTATCCTGCCACAACGACCCTTTTTCCTGCCAGCATCACATCGGTAGCCCGACGGATCGCATCTACTGCACTTTCTTTACAACCGTATTTGTTGTCGAATTTGGACTTGGTTACAGAGTCGTT
Organism: Bacteroidota bacterium; assembly: GCA_027621505.1. Lineage (GTDB taxonomy): Bacteria > Bacteroidota > Bacteroidia > Flavobacteriales > Flavobacteriaceae > UBA8316. Next base: position 788 of record JAQCBK010000002.1, read on the forward strand.
TACGTTGATTGCCGGTAAAGGCAGGGTGCCGTTTTTCATTCTTTCATAGAGTCGGTGAACTCCAGTGGTTGTCTCTTCCGATAAACCTTTGATCTCCTTTACCAACTCAGGGTAGTGATCCAAAACCAAATTGGTCAAATCTCCACCATCGTCCAATATCATATTCAATGGTTCACGCTCCTCCCCAAAAAATAAAGTTTGCTCTATACACCAGTCGAATTCTTCCTCGTTCATGCCCTTCCATGCATAGACAGGGATTCCCGCTGCTGCAATGGCTGCTGCCGCGTGGTCTTGCGTAGAAAATATATTACAAGAACTCCAAGTGACCTCTGCACCCAAGGCGACCAATGTTTCGATCAATACAGCGGTTTGTATGGTCATGTGCAAACAACCGGCAATGCGAGCGCCTTTGAGCGGCTGGCTTTCGCCGTACTCTTTTCTCAAGGCCATCAAACCTGGCATTTCTGCTTCGGCCAAATGGATTTCTCTTCTGCCAAATTCGGCCAAGGACATGTCCTTCACCTTATAGGGTAAATAGCTGGTGGCGGTTTTCGTTCCCATAGTCGTATCTTTATTAACAATTTTCAGCAAAAGTACGCACTTTAATTTCAATATCAAATGCCAATACACCAAAGGCGCAAGATTGACGAGCATACCCGGATAATGATCTGGCATATTGAAGAACCCTTGGAGGTGCTGAAAAAAAACCTTAAACTCTCTAAAGCAGACGAAATGAGATTCCAAACACGAAAGATCATTTCCCATCAAAAACAGTTTTTGGCTTCCCGTAGGCTCCTTCTAGAGGCAGGGGTTTCTCCGGAGGGTTTGTGTCATGACCCAGAAGGGATTCCGCATCTGGAATCGGGACAGCAACTTTCTATTTCTCATACGAGAAACCTGGCAGGAATCGCTTTGGGTACCATACCCCTAGGGATTGATTTGGAAGTTTATCGACCTAAGATTGAGTGGATCGCCCCTCGTTTTTTGCATCCAAACGAAAGCTTCGCCCTGGAAAGTCCCTTAAAAATAGAAAAACTTACCTTGATTTGGACAGCAAAAGAAGCCCTTTACAAAGCCCTCAAAATCAAAGGGATTGCGTTTTCTGAGCAACTGCTGGTCACCCCCTTTCAATGGGGAGATACATGCGGAAGTGCAAAAGTTTTTATTTCAGGGAAAACCCTCGATTTTTCTCTTAATTTTATCATTGAAAAGGCCTACTGTGGTACTTTGGCCCTCCAAAATAATTAAAAGTGATAGTATGAAAATTTCTGTAGAATTGACCCTTCTCCCCCTGAATGATGATTTTAAAATTTCCATTAAAAGTTTCATCAAAAAACTCCGTGCCCTCGGTTTCAAAGTATTGGAAAACCCCATGAGTACCCAAATCTATGGGGAATACGATGCATTAATGTCCGCCTTGCAAGATGTCATAAAGGAAAGTTTTGAGAATGAGCCTTCTGTGGTTTTAAACATGAAAATCATCAAAGGAGACCGCAGCGCGTATGTCCACAGTTTTTGAGTTTTTATTGGGGCAATACAGTGGTTATGCCACCGCAGATATTGTCCTCGAAGTTTACGGGGTTCTTTTTGGATTGCTCAGCGTTTGGTTCGCTAAAAAAAACACGATTTGGGTTTATCCCACCGGAATGATTTCCACTGCTATTTTTGTTTATCTCCTGATCAAATGGTCGCTTTTAGGGGATATGATCATCAATGCCTATTATTTTATCATGAGTGCTTATGGATGGTATTATTGGTCAAAAAAGGAAGATGAGGTCATTGTCCATCCCGTCACTGCCACCACTTCCAAAGAATTCAAAACAGCGGCGGTCCTCTTTCTGGCCAGTCTATTGTTTGTCTTTTGTGTTTATCAAGCTTTTGACAAATGGGTGGATTGGACGGCCTATGTGGACACCTTTACCACCGCCATATTTTTTGTGGGTATGGGCCTGATGGCCCGCCGAAAATTAGAACATTGGCTTTTTTGGATCGTTGGGGATATCATCTCTGTCCCACTCTATTTCTACAAAGGACTTATTCTGACCAGTTTACAATATGTTATCTTTACCCTGATTGCCATTTATGGTTACCGCTCATGGAAAAAAATCTTAGACAAACCCACTCCCATATCCCTCGGGTAGTACTCTACGGGCCGGAATCATCGGGTAAAACGACCTTGGCCGAAGCATTGGCCCAGCACTATCAAACGGAATGGGTGGAAGAATTTGCTAGAGATTATCTTCAAAAAAAATGGGAGGAGCAACAAGCGGTTTGTGGTTTGGAAGATTTGCCCATTATTGTCGAAGGGCAATTGGAACGGGAAAACCAAAAGGCAGCCCAAGCCCATAAGGTTTTGTTCTGTGATACCAATGTGCTGGTTACTCGGGTGTGGTCGGAAACCCATTTTGATGGGCATTGCGACCCTGCGATTTTGGAGGTTTCCAAAAAGCTCAATTACGACTTGTACCTTCTTACGGGAATCGATGTCCCTTGGGTTAAAGACGATTTAAGGGATCGACCCAATGATCGTCAGTCGATGTTTGATCATTTCAAAAGGACTTTGGACGAGATGCAAAAAAAATATTTGATCTTAGAAGGGAATCCAGTTGCTCGATTGAACAAGGCCATAGCTTTCATTGATCCATTACTAAAAATGCAATAAAATCTTTTGAATATATTATTACTAACTTATCTTTGCCCCATATCTCAAAGGGGTGCCTGCCAATGGCAGGCTGAGATCATACCCATTGAACCTGGGCGGGTAATGCCGCCAAGGGATTTTTAATTAACTTTTAATTCAAAGAATAATCCCCCCTTTTATTCGAACAAAACGATTCGGATGAAAACGATTTATTTTAGAGCATTAGTGATGATTTTTGTAACACCATCGCTTGCACAAACTACTGTTGTCCTAGACAGTATTCCTGAAATACAGTTAGAAGAAGTGAAACTCGCAGGACTGCGGGTGGACGAGGATCAGCCTTTTGCTTTTAGCAATGTGGACGAGGAGGATTTGGTTTCCAGAAATCTAGGTCAAGACCTGCCCATACTGCTCAATTACCTGCCTGGAGTGGTGACCACCAGTGATGCTGGAGCGGGAATCGGCTATACTGGAATCCGAGTGCGGGGAAGCGACGCTACCCGCGTCAATGTGACCATCAATGGGATTCCCTACAACGATTCCGAAAGTCAGGGGGTCTATTGGGTGAACATGCCCGATTTTGCCTCTTCGGTGTCTTCCCTTCAGATCCAAAGAGGGGTAGGGACTTCTACCAATGGCTCCGGAGCCTTTGGTGCCAGTATCAATTTGCTGACCGAAGAGGTTTCCCCAATGGCCTATGCAGAAATTGCCAATACTGTGGGAAGTTTTAATTCCTTAAAACATACTTTAAAATTTTCTACTGGACTGCTCAACGATCACTTTGAGCTCTCGGGTAGGTTGTCCAAGATCACCTCCGACGGCTATGTAGAACGGGCCAGCTCGGATTTAAAATCCTACTTTTTACAAGCGGCTTTTCAAGACGAAAATACCCTGATCAAAGCCCTTGCTTTTGGGGGACACGAAATCACTTATCAGTCATGGTTCGGTTTGGATGCCAATACCCTAAAAACCAACAGGAGATACAACCCTGCAGGAGAAATTTATGACAATAATGGAAATTTAGAGGGTCACTACGACAACCAAGTCGACAATTATCGACAAGACCATTATCAATTCCATTGGAACCAAAAGATCGATGCCTATACCAGCCTGTCGTTGGGATTGAACTATACCTATGGGCGCGGCTATTACGAAGAGTACAAAGACCTTTGGTTCGAGCAAAACATCAATTTTTCTTCCGACAATAATTTTAGTTATTTGGGACTACAGTCCATCAATATAGGGGGGACGACCATTGATACTACCGAAAATATTATTCAAAAGTGGCTGGACAATGATTACTATGTGGCAACTTTTTCGCTCAACAAGCAAAAAGGCAATACCGAGTGGAATCTGGGAGCACTCTACAGCAGCTATGTGGGGGATCATTTTGGAGCTTTGATTTTTGCAGATTATCCCTCGGGTGTTCAGCCGGGGCATCGCTTTTACGAAAATCAAGGCGATAAAAAAGAAGGGAATGTTTATGCCAAGGTCAACCACCGATTCAATGACCGCATTTCCGGCTATTTGGATCTACAATACCGCAGTATATCATTTACCGCCAAAGGAAATTTAAAAGGGCCCGCACCCATCAATGTAAATGAAAACTACGGATTCTTTAACCCCAAAGCCGGACTGGTTTATACCCTGAACCCCCAAAACAAATTTTATATTTCATTCGCCAGAGCCCATCGGGAGCCCAGCCGTTCCGATTTTGAAAATGGGAATCCCCAACCCGAGGAACTCAACGACTATGAATTGGGATGGCGTTTCAATACAGAAAAAGCCATCTTAGGGCTGAATTTCTATTGGATGGATTATACCAACCAATTGGCCCTCACGGGTGCTTTGGACGATGTGGGATCCCCCATTAGGCAAAACGTTGGAGAAAGTAGCCGAATGGGAATAGAATTGGAAGGAACCATTGCATTAGGCAGCCGATGGATCTGGCAGCCCAACATGACATTGAGTAGGAACCGCAATCATGATTTTTACTTTCAACGCGACGGAGTTTTGACTGCCCTGGGAGATACCCACCTTTCTTTTTCTCCCTCAATAGTTGCAGGAAATAGAATTGCATTTCAACCCTCTCCCCACTGGGAAATGGTTTTACTTACCAAATATGTTGGAGAACAATACATGGGGAATATCGATTCCAATAGGTCAAAGTTAGAGGACTATACGGTATCCGATTTCAATATCTACCATCGTATCTGCCCCCAAAGCTTGTTTCAAGAGATTAATATTTCATTGCTAATCAACAACCTTTTTGGAACTCAATACGTTTCCAATGGCTATTTCTACACCTTTGACGACGATTATTCCGTTCCAGGGGTAGTGACGACCTTCGAGGGAACGGGGTATTATCCTCAAGCTTTGACTAACTTTTTGTTGGGGGTTAGTTTTCGATTTTAAAAACGATAACCCAAGGTCAAACGGAGTACAGCACCGCCCACAGCATCGGGTGCCGGGGTGTTGACCAATTGATTGAGTAGAAAAACAATGCGCCATTTTTGGTTGAATTCCACCCCGCTTTGCAGCCCATAACCATAGGTTATGGATTCCAGTGCGTTGTCAAAAAAAACTTCAAGGTCGGTTGGCTTCACTTGATTGACCATCAAATGGGGGTAGGCCCAGAAGTCAATCCTTTCATTTTCGGGAGCGTTCTCATAAAGCAAGCGCTGGTAAACACCCCCCAGCATGCCGTATCCGCTGAGAAAATAACGTTCAAAACCCCGGAGTGGATGGCCTTCAATCCATTTGATTCCCATGCGAGTACTGAGTCTGAAGCTGGTTTTTTCCCTTTGCTGCAGGGGAAATTGAAAGTAAAAACCTCCATTGATGCCCCCCAAAGGATTGAGCAAATGGGAAAGATTATTTTTTTTATCATCTTTATTCCCCAAAAATAGGGGGTAGGTTCCTACAACCGATATCCCACCGACAAAGCCCGAGGAGCTGCTATAATTGATATTGATGACTTCACTACTTACATCCACATGTCCTAAAGTATTGATACCACCAACAAAAGTTTTGATAAACCTTGCTTTGAGTAAACTTTCTTTTTTGACAGGAGAACGGTAATCCAACTCTAAAAGCTGGCTGTGGAGGGAAAAGGAGGCTCCAAAGAAGAGTATAATAATTAACTTTCTCATAAGATAAAAATTCAGTTGGAGATGATCAGGGTATTCCCTGAGCGTCTTACATTATAGAATAACATGGGGAAAGGTTGATCTGTATTTTCATCAGGATTGAGGAGTTGGCCGGTAGCCAAACTGTATTGAAATCCCTCACAGGAACATTCTGCCAAAACTCCGTTAACGGAAAGTGTGGAGCAGTCTCTCAGGGGGTGATTGGGGCAACTGGCCTCCCATGACAAAAAATCATCCCCGTTGAGGTTAAACAACAAAAGACCATTGATCCCTCCTTGACGGATCCTCAGGGCTCCTCCCGTATACCGAAGATCGTTGTAGGCTGGGAGATTAAGGTTGAGGTTGATATTGAAATTAACCGTCGTAAAATAGGGATTTCTTTCAATTTTATCTTTCCCACAACCCCAAGTTACCATCAGAAATGGGATGATCAATTTAATGGGTAAAATTTTATATAAAAACCTCAATTCCGTATATTTGATAGTTATCCTGCTTAAAAGTCGGGATTTTTCTTTTTAAAGAAACGTAAAAAAAGTGAGTAAAGTATCATATTATACTGAGGAAGGATTAAAAAAGCTGAGGGAGGAACTCAATCAATTAAAAGACATTGAGCGTCCAAAAGCCTCTCAGGCCATAGCCGATGCTCGAGATAAGGGAGATTTGAGTGAAAATGCTGAATACGATGCTGCAAAAGAAGCCCAAGGTCTGTTAGAACTCCAAATCTCAAAGCTGGAGGCTACTTTGGCCAATGCCCGACTCATTGACGAATCTCAGCTTGACACTTCCAAAGTCTTGGTACACTCTACTGTTGAGGTAAAAAACAAGAGTAATGGTGCCATAATGAAGTACAAATTGGTTGCACAAAGTGAAGCCGATCTCAAAACGGGTAAAATCTCTGTTGATTCTCCCATTGGAAAAGGACTGTTGGGAAAAAAAGAAGGAGATGTTGCTCAGATCAGTGTGCCAAGTGGTACCATAACATTGGAAATAGTTTCTATAAGTCGCGACTAAAAATGTCCGGTATATTTTCAAAAATTATCGCTGGAGAAATTCCCTGTTACAAAGTCCACGAGGACGAAAACTGTTTTGCATTTCTTGACATCAACCCCAATGCAGTAGGGCATACCCTTTGCGTTACCAAGAAAGAAGTGGATAAAATCTTTGATTTGTCGGAAGAGGACTACAGTCAATTGATGCAGTTTTCTAGAAAAGTAGCTTTGGCAATGGGCAAGGCCATTCCTTGTAAAAGAGTAGGGATGAGTGTAATTGGTTTGGAAGTACCACATGTTCATGTACATTTGATTCCTTTACAAGCCATGGAGGATGCTACCTTTCAAAAAAAAGTGAGCCTCAGCCCAGAGGAGTTTCAGGCTACCGCTGCCAAAATTCAAGCATGCCTTTAGTGTTTTTTCTTAAGGGTGATCTCAAAGGTAGTCCCCTTTCCCAATACGGAGGATTTGACCCCTATTTTACCTTTGTGATAGTCAACAATGATTCTTTTTGCCAGCGATAAACCCAAACCCCAACCTCTTTTTTTGGAGGTATAACCAGGGCTAAAAATTTTTTTAAATTTTTCTTTTCCTATACCAGAGCCTGTATCACTAATTTCGATACTGATCGTCTGCACCCCCTCTAAAAGCTTTAAAGTGATGATTCCTTTGCCTTTCATGGCATCCATTCCGTTTTTGATTAAGTTTTCCAACGTCCAACTGAAAAGTTGAGGATTCAAAGGAATGAGGATTTTCTTTTGGGGGAGTTTGCTTTTAAAGGCAATCAAGTCAGAGCTCCGTTTTTCTAGGTATTGTAGTGTTTTTTGCGTTTCGCCAATAATATCTGCAAGCTGTAATTCGGGCAGTGAGCCCACTTTAGAGAAACGATCTGTGATCACTTGCAATCGTTCGATATCCTTTTCCATTTCATTCAGCGGTTCACTTTTCTCTTCTTTTTCTTTAAGCAAAGTGATCCAACCAATCATAGAAGAAAGAGGGGTTCCAATTTGATGGGCCGTCTCTTTGGCCATCGCTGCCCATAGTCGGTTTTGCTCGGAAATTTTTGAGGTCTTAAAAACAAAATACAACACCGCTCCAAATAGAAAAATAATCAACAACAAGGCCAGTGGATAATACTGAAGTTTTTTGAGAAGAATGGAGTCCCCATAATACAATTTTTGATTGATATTCGACAAACTGTCTTGATAACGAATCAAAATGGGTTGGTTTTCTCTCTTTATTTTATTCAATTGACTATAGATCACAAGTGAGTCTTCCTGTTCGGGGTCCCAGTCAATGTTTTTGAACCCAATAATTTTACCCTTTTCATCCACATGGATCATTGGATTGATCCAAGTTTGTTTGAGAATCTGAAAGGTGAGATTGTTGACCGTACTGTTTTCAATTAATTCTTGTTGGGCCATGCCCCACAATTCCATTTTAGTACGTTCTTCCTTTTTGAGATTTTGAAATAAAACATTGGTGTTCCATAAAATCAGCGCCACAATAACAAAGGCACCAACAAGCCAACTGTTTTCTTTGTTTTTTTTGATGAAAGACAGCACTTTAATGCAGAATTTGATAACACTAAGATACTGTAAATAAAAGAAAAGCGTTCTGTGGACGAGCGGCCAAAACTTTTTTTAAATTTGTTAAATACATAAAATTCAAAATGGAAGTATCTGGAAAAATTAAATGGTTGGATGAAACCAAAACCTATGGCAACAATGGTTTCCGAAAGAGAGAGGTGGTTGTCACTACCGAGGAACAGTACCCACAACATATTTTGGTTGAGTTTGTTCAGGACAAATGCGATTTGCTCAATGCTTTTCAAATCGGACAAAATGTAAAAATTGGGATCAATTTGAGGGGAAGGGAATGGGTAAATCCACAAGGAGAAACCAAATATTTCAATTCCATTCAAGGATGGCGCATTGAAGCGGTTGGCAGTTCAGTGGATTCGGAAATGCCTCCCATGCCGCCGCCGCCGGCTTTTGAACCGGCTGAGGGGGATTCCGACGGCCCAGATGATGACTTACCCTTTTAGTAATCCACCCAATTCCCTGAATCGGTAACAATCCACCAAATGATCATTCACCATCCCGGTAGCTTGCATGTGGGCATATACCACCGTAGGGCCTACAAACTGAAACCCCTTTTGTTTTAAGTCTTTACTAATGGTGATGGACAGCGGGGTTTTAGACGGGATCTCCTTTAAATTTTTAAATCGATTTTTTAATGGGTTTCCTTCCACAAACCCCCATATGTACTCGGAAAAGGAACCGTAGGTTTCGCGAACGGTCATGTATTGGCGCGCATTGTTTAGGGTTGCCCTGATTTTTTGTTGATTTCTGATGATCCCTTTATTTTCTATTAGGGCTTTAATTTTTTGATCCCCATAGCCTGCGATTTTTTCAAAATCAAATCCATCAAAAGCGGCTCTAAAGTTTTCTCTTTTTCGCAATATGGTAATCCAACTCAATCCGGCTTGGAAAGTTTCTAATGTCAGAAACTCGAATAATTTATGATCGTCATATACAGGGACGCCCCATTCCAAATCGTGGTAATGTTTGTACAAGGGGTCACCCTCACACCATGGACAGCGTTTTTTTAAAATTTTCATAATTCCAAGTTAAGTTTTTTCAAAAAAAAAGCACCTCCTAAGGAAGTGCTTTACAGTATGGGCAAATATTGATCAGCCCAAAGCGATGCGTTCAAAACTGGTGACGACCAAATCTGGGTCAGCAGATTTAACATAATCGGCGACTGAGATTTTACCATCTTTGATGTAGTCCTGATTGACCAGAGTGTTGTCTTTGAAGAAACGTTTGATCTTTCCTTTGGCGATGTTGTCCAACATGGCTTCGGGCTTGCCTTCCTGACGCAATTGGTCTTTGGCAATCTCTATTTCTTTTTCTACTACAGAGGCATCCACTCCTTCCTCATTCAGTGCGATGGGATTCATAGCAGCGGCCTGCATGGCCACATTTTTCGCAACTTCAGCGGCGTTTTCTACGATTCCAGAGAGGCCGACCAAGGTGGCGATTTTATTTCCAGCATGAATGTAGGAACCCACATAGGGAGCTGTCAATTTGCTAAAACCTCCGATCTCAATTTTTTCTCCGATGACTCCGGTTTGTTCAGTCAATTTGTCGGCAACGGTCATCCCTTGAAATTCACTGGACAAAAAAGCTTCCTTGGTGTCAAAGGCAAGGGCATGGTCAGCCAATGCGTGTGCCAATTCCAGATAGGAATCGTTTTTGGCAACAAAATCTGTTTCACAATTGACGGACACCAAAACCCCGGCAGTATGATCTCCGTTTACTTTGGCCAATGCTGCCCCTTCAGAGGAGGCTCGATCAGCGCGATTGGCAGCTACTTTTTGACCTTTTTTTCTGAGGATTTCAATGGCTTTATCAAAATCACCTTCAGACTCAACCAAGGCTTTTTTGCAATCCATCATCCCTGCACCTGTGGTCTGACGTAATTTATTTACTTCTGATGCTGTTATTTTCATGCTTTGTTCTATAGGTTAATTATTCTTCTTTATTATCCTCATCGGTAGGTTCTTCTTGAACTGCCTCAGCTTGCACATCGTATGATTCTTTCTGGGGTTCTTCAACCGTAGGGGTTTTTTCTACAGCATCAGCATCAGGCGCTTCCTCAATGGCTTCCAAGGTTTCGGAATCTGCAGCACCTTCTGTTTCTAATTGCTCGATATCTTCTTTTTCTTTTTTGCGCTCTTGGAGTCCTTCGGCTATGGCTTCCACCACCAATGAGGTAATCTTATCAATGGACTTGGTCGCATCATCATTAGCAGGGATCACAAAATCCACCTCTCTGGGGTCGGAGTTGGTATCTACCATTGCAAAAATGGGGATCTTTAATTTTTGAGCCTCTTTGATGGCGATGTGTTCTCTTTTTGTATCAACGACAAAAAGGGCTCCAGGGAGCCGGGTCATATCGTTGATAGAACCGAGGTTTTTTTCGAGCTTGGCTCTGAGTCGGTCCACTTGAAGTTTTTCTTTTTTGGAGAGGGTTTCGAAGGTGCCATCTTTTTTCATGCGGTCGATGGCAGCCATTTTCTTAACGGCTTTACGAATGGTAACAAAGTTGGTCAACATACCCCCAGGCCATCGCTCAGTAATGTAGGGCATTTTTACTTTCTGTGCCGACTCCGCCACAATGTCTTTGGCTTGTTTTTTGGTCGCTACAAAAAGAATTTTTCGGCCAGAGGAGGCGATTTTTTTTAAAGCTTCGGAGGCTTCTTCAATTTTAGCCACCGTTTTGTAGAGGCTGATGATGTGAATTCCGTTTCGCTCCATATAGATGTAGGGAGCCATATTGGGATTCCATTTACGAGTAAGGTGTCCAAAATGGACGCCTGCTGAAAGCAGGTCTTTTACATTGGTTTGTGCCATAGTTTTAGTTTACGTTCTCTTGATAGTAGCAATAAACCTTTGGGTTTATTTAGATGCTAAACTGGTTCCCGCCTTGGCGGTTCAAGCAACAGGTTAAAATTAAATAAATGAACTTATCAACGCTGTTAGGCGATTAACGCTTAGAGAATTGATATTTTTTTCTTGCCTTTTTCTGACCAAATTTCTTGCGCTCAACCATTCTGGGGTCGCGGGTCAATAAACCTTCTGGTTTAAGAACCGTTCTATTTTCCTCATCGATTTTGCACAAAGCTCTGGAAATTGCAAGTCGCACCGCTTCCGCCTGACCATTATAGCCACCGCCTTTTACGGTCACTTTCAGGTCATAATTGCCTTCATTTTCAGTCAAGGCAAGGGGTTGGGTGATTTTGTATTGTAATGTTGCCGTAGGAAAAAAATCAGTATAATTTTTTTTATTAACCATGATGGCTCCTTTTCCTTTAGAGAGGTAAAGACGGGCAACAGAGGTTTTTCTTCTACCGATAGTATGAATAACTTCCATTTATATGTGTTCTTTGATATTAATGGTCTTTGGTTTTTGTGCTTCGTGGCTGTGTTCGCTACCTACAAATACTTTTAGGTTTCTAAACAATGCGGCTCCCAATTTGTTTTTAGGCAACATGCCTCTAACGGCGTTTTCGATCAAACGCTCTGGGCCTTTGGCACTCAACTGCTCTGCATTGAGTGACCTTTGACCTCCTGGATATCCCGTATGGCGAATGTATTGTTTTTGCTTCCATTTGTTCCCTGACAGGCTTACTTTATCGGCGTTGATTACAATAACATTATCTCCACAATCCACATGGGGAGTGTAGTTGGTTTTGTGTTTTCCTCGAATGTGTAGCGCTACGATAGAAGCTACCCGTCCAAGAGGAATACTGTCAGCATCAACCAAAACCCACTGCTTGTCCACAGTTTTGGCATTGGCTGAAATGGTTTTATAACTCAGTGTATCCACGATCATATAATTTAAAATCCCTCCAAAAGGGGTGCAAATCTACCATTTTTCCGTTTTCTTTAAAAATATTTTCCTCCTTTTTATTAATCTTCATTTGTTTTTCAAATTTTAATTACCTTAAAGGTTAATAAGTCCCCATAAAATGAACCTACTATGTTTATTCAAATTTACCGCAAGGGGAGTATCCCTTTCGATTTTTCGCCCTTTTCCACTATTATTTTTTTGCTTAATCTAAAACAATGCAGCCTTGAAAGCTTGATTTGTTTTGGGTTATTCCTTTTGGTGACATCACTATCCCCCGCTCAAATGATCCCAAAGCCTGATCAAGCACCCGAAAGAACACTGATTATTTCTGGGGGTGGATCACGCGTCGCATGGGCAGCAGGTTTTGCAAAGGCACTAACGGAATCAGGAAAATCCTACAAGACCGTGGGGGGAACCAGTGCCGGAGCTTTGATCATGTCATCAGTAGCCTTGAATCAATTCGATGAACTGGAACGACTTTTTGATACCATCAGTAACTCCAATGTGTACAACAAAAACCCAATCAACAAAAAAGGGCGTATTAAAGTCTTAAAAACCATTTGGCGGACAATATGGGGCAAGTCTTCGGTGGGAGAAAATAAAAGCTTGCGTAAAACCTTGGAGTCAATTTTTTCACCCTTGGATTATCTCAAAATTCAAGAGCAGCAAAAAACTGTTTTTTGCCTAGCCACCAGCCTGAATACTTCCAATAAAATCATTAAATCCTCTGACAACACTTCTTATAGGGATTTGCTGGATTGGATCTGGGCCTCTGCCTCGGTTCCCGTACTGACTGCTCCGGTCGAAAAGGACGTACAAAGCTGGGTCGATGGTGGCTTGTTGGACAACGTTCCCATAGATGAAGGGCTGTTTGACAACCCAAAAGAAATCGATGTGATTGTTCTTTTCCCTGAAGAAAAGCCCTATTGGGAATCGCAACTTAAAATACCAAGGATCAGTTTGAGAGCGATCAACATTATGGTTTATGAAAGTTTTAGGGGGAGTATTCAATTGGGGAAATTGATGGCACAAATGAAAAAGGGAGGGCGACTGAATATTTATTATATGTCCGAAGACGATGCAGATTTTATCGGTAATGTTTATTCTTTTGATAAAAAAATATTGTCTCCTTCTTTTAAAAAAGGATACCATGCCTTTTTTAACAAGACCATGACTTTAAGGACGTATATCATAGATGGATTGGGCAATGTTGTTCAGGAATGAAAATTCATGACCACCCTAGCTTGAGTGAGCTTTTTTGCTTGTGTTAAAACAATTGTAATTTAATGCGCCTCCAACCAATTCTGTCCAAAGCCAATATCCACCAATAGGGGCAATCCAATATCAAAAGCTTTTTCCATTTCGGTTTTTACCATTTTTTCAAAAGCCTCTTTTTCGCTTTTTAGTACGTCAAAAACCAATTCATCGTGGACTTGTAGGAGCATTTTGGACTGCCAATTTTCCTCTTTTATTTTACGGTGGATCTGGATCATGGCCAGTTTGATGATATCGGCGGCACTTCCTTGAATAGGGGCGTTGACGGCATTGCGCTCGGCGGCACTTCTGACCACTGCATTTTGGGAGTTGATGTCCTTGAGATAGCGACGGCGGCCCAGTACTGTGGCCACATAGCCGTTTTCCCGGGCAAAGTTTACCTGGTCGGCAATGTATTGTTTCAGTTGGGGATAGCTGGCATAATAGGTGTCGATCAGTTCTTTGGACTCTGTGCGGTTCAGGTTGGTCTGCTGACTCAGGCCAAAAGCGGAAACTCCATAAACGATCCCAAAGTTTACCGTTTTTGCATTGCTCCTTTGCTCTCGTGTCACCTCCTCTAGGGGAACATCAAAAACCCGGGCAGCCGTAGCCGCATGAATGTCCTCATTGTTTTGAAATGCTTTGACCATGGCGGGGTCTTTACTCAAGGCAGCGATGATTCTCAGTTCGATTTGAGAGTAGTCGGCAGCCATTAGCATATGTTGGTCATCTCTGGGGATAAAAGCTTTTCGTACCGCTTGTCCTCTCGGGGTTCGGATGGGAATATTTTGTAGGTTGGGGTTGTTACTGCTCAAACGTCCAGTTGCCGCTACTGCTTGGTTATAAACAGTGTGAATCCGTTGGGTTTGGGGGTTGAGATCATTGGGTAAAGCCGAAACATAGGTGTTTTCCAGTTTTTGCAGGGACCGCCACTCCAATATTTTAGCTACGATGGGATGGTCCTTGGCCAAATAGGAAAGGATATCTTCTGCCGTGGAGTACTGCCCCGTTTTGGTTTTTTTGGGCTTGTCCACCAGTTTGAGTTTTTCAAACAATATCACGCCCAATTGTTTGGGTGAAGCCAGATTGAAGGTTTCGCCCACTTCCGTATAAATGTCTTTTTCCAAAACGGCAATGTCTGCCGTCAGGGTTTTGGAAAGATCATTTAGGAAATCTACATTGAGATTGATGCCCTCTGCTTCCATATCAGTCAGTACTTCTACCAAAGGGAGCTCTACTGTTTTGAATAATTCCGTCGTTTGGGCTTCTGCCAATTCCTTTTCAAAATGATGTTTAAGTTGGAGGGTAATGTCGGTATCCTCAACACCATATTGGGTTTGTTGGTCCAGAGACACATCGCGCATATTGCCCTGATCTTTCCCTTTTTTACCAATCAATTCTGTGATGGATTGTGGACTGTAATTCAGATAGGTTTCTGCCAAAACATCCATGTTGTGTCGCATGTCGGGGTTGATGAGGTAGTGGGCAATCATGGTGTCAAAGAGTGGGCCGACCACCTTTAGCTTGTATTTGAGCAGTACTTTTAGGTCGAATTTGAGGTTATGGCCAATTTTTTCGATTTGTGGATTTTCAAAAAAAGGACGAAAATCATCAATGATGCGCTGTGTTTCTTCTTTATTGGCAGGCATGGCGAGGTAATAGCCTTTGTGCGGCTCCCAGCTAAAAGCAATACCGACCAACTCGGCTTGTAAGGCATTCAGTCCAGTAGTTTTGGTATCAAAACAAACGCTGGTTTGTTCTAGTAATTTTTCAAGCAACAGTGATCTTCCAGCCGGGCTATTCACCCATTGGTATTGATGATTGACCGATTTCTGAGTGTTTCTAGAAGATGCAGTCGCTACTATACCTTGCCCAGGAGCCGAATTGAAAAGATCCAATTGGGCAGGAGAGGCGGTAGCTGTTTTCTCAGTTTCTGTAGCTGGGGCAGTTGGTGCTGCTGTTTCACTAAGGCTAAAGATCTTTCTAAAATTTTCCTGTATCCTCCTGAATTCTAACTCTTCAAATAGAGCCGTAGCGGCTTCCATATCTGGATTTGAGAGCTCATAGTCTTTTTCATTGAATTGAACGGGGACATCGGTGATGATGGTGGCCAGCTTTTTGGAGAGCACTCCCAAGTCTTTATTGGCCTCGATTTTTTCTTTGAGTTTGCCCTCTACTTGGTCGAGATTCTCCAGGAGGTTTTCCATACTCCCAAATTGCTTAATGAATTTTTTGGCGGTTTTGTCTCCTACGCCTGGTAGTCCAGGGATGTTGTCCACGCTATCCCCCATCATACCCAAATAGTCGATGACCTGTTCTGGCCTTTCGACTTCAAATTTTTCTTGCACTTCAGGGATGCCCCAAACTTCGATTCCGTTGCCCATACGAGCGGGGCGGTACATAAAAATATTTTCTGAAACCAATTGGGCAAAATCTTTATCGGGAGTGACCATAAAAGTCTGGTAATTCTCTTTTTCGGCCTGTTTGGCCAGTGTTCCGATGATGTCATCGGCTTCAAAACCTGCCTTTACCACTACGGGAATGTGCATGGCCTCGAGGATTTTTTGAATGTAGGGAACTGCGATAACAATAGCCTCCGGGGTTTCGTCCCGATTCGCTTTGTATTCAGTAAACATTTCTGTTCGTTCCTGTGACCCTCCTTTGTCAAAACAAACGGCCAAATGGTCAGGCTTTTCACGCTTGATCACATCCAAAAGGGAATTCATAAAGCCCATAATGGCAGAGGTATTCATTCCCTTGGAGTTGATGCGCGGGTTTTTTATAAATGCATAATAGCCCCTAAAGATCAGGGCATAGGCATCAAGGAGAAAGAGTCTTTTTTTACCGCTCATGCAAAGGTGGTTAATGGTGGGGTCAAGTTACAAAGATAAAGTTTCGCTTGTACCCGCTGTTCGGGTTTTGTAATTTAAGGGCATGGAAATGTTCGACGATGTGTATTTTATGAAACAAGCCTTGGTGGAGGCACAGAAAGCGTATGATGCCGACGAGGTACCAGTAGGGGCGGTAGTGGTGGTGGAGAACAGAATCATTGCGAGAGCCCATAATCTGACAGAGCGTCTAAAGGACGTTACCGCACATGCCGAAATGCAAGCCATTACCGCAGCAGCCCATTTTTTAAATGGAAAATATTTAAGGGATTGCACCCTGTATGTTACACTGGAACCCTGTGTGATGTGTATGGGGGCCCTTTATTGGTCGCAGCTGAGAAGAGTCGTTTATGGAGCTTCCGATCCAAAACGGGGTTTTGCCCAGGCAGGACTTGGCCCTCATCCCAAAGCAACCATCCACAATGGCGTCATGGCAGAAGAAGCAACCCTTTTGTTGCAAGACTTTTTTCGTAACAAAAGAGCATAAAAAAAGCCTCCCATAAGGAGGCTTTGAGTTAGTCGTAATGTATATTATAACAGAGAAATTTGCGAAGCTTGCTTCCCTTTTTTTCCTTCTTCTTCTACATATTCAACTTTATCACCCTCTTGGAGTGTTAGCCCATCAAGGGCAGAAACGTGAACGAAAACATCTTCTGAAGTTTCGTCATTGGTAATGAATCCATAACCTTTGGATCCATTAAAGAATTTAACTGTACCAGTCATATTATGATTTAAAAATTTAGCGCAAGTTACACTTTCTTTGTCGGCTAAACATTAATAGCTCATTTTTTTTGATCCAAATCATTGATTTTCTGTAAGTTTTCTTTGGAAAGGGTGTAATCTTTTAGTTTTTTTCCCTTCCATCGATGCACCAAAAAAGCAGGCATAAAAACGAATGCAGCCGTCAAAACAGTAAATCCAACGATTTTATTGCCCAGCAAAGCATCTCCACTTGTGTTTAATATAAATCCAGTTGCTAAGCTGATTAAAATCCCAAAAAAAAGAAATCTCAAAAAATATTTCATATTCTAGGTTGATTCTATGTAAGAATTTTCCTTTTTTAGGAAAAGTCTTTGGGCAAAGATTTTAGGTGCAATTCTTCCAATTGGGCATCTTCCAGGGCCGAGGGTGCATTGATCATCACATCTCTACCGTTGTTGTTTTTAGGGAAGGCGATAAAATCTCTGATCGTTTCGCTTCCTCCCAATAGGGCTACCAATCGATCGAGTCCCAATGCAATTCCACCGTGGGGAGGAGCTCCGTACTGAAAGGCATCCATCAAAAAGCCAAACTGGTCTTGGGCTTCTTTTTCGGTGAATCCCAACAGGCCAAACATTTTCTCTTGAAGTGCAGTGTCGTGGATTCGAATGGACCCCCCTCCAATTTCATTTCCATTCAATACCAAGTCATAGGCATTGGCTTTTGCTTTGCTGGGATCCTTCTCCAAATCTTCCAAGTTCTCTTTTTTAGGAGCGGTAAAAGGGTGGTGCATGGCATGATAGCGTTGGCTTTCCTCATCCCACTCCAAAAGGGGAAAGTCGGTAACCCAAAGGGCTGCATACTCATCGGGTTTTCTCAGTCCCATTTGCTCGGCGATTTCCATGCGTAGGGCGCTGAGTTGGCTTCGAGTGGATTGGGTGGCTCCAGCCATTACAAAAATCAAGTCTCCAGGGTTTGCCCCCGTAACGCTTGCCCATTGTGCCAGATCTTCGCTGTCAAAAAATTTATCTACCGATGATTTATAGCTTCCATCTTCATGGCATTTTACCCATACCAGTCCTTTGGCACCCACCTGAGGTCGCTTTACCCATTCGATCCAGCCGTCTATCTCTTTTCGGGTCATGCCGGCGCCTCCTGGGACCGCAATTCCCACCACCAATTCTTGAGCGTCAAACACATTGAACCCCTTGTTTTGTGCCAATGCGTTCAATTCGCCAAAAGTCATTCCAAAACGAATATCAGGTTTGTCGTTACCGTATTTCTCCATTGCTGTTGCAAAAGTCATCCGGGGAAATGCTCCCAACTCTATCCCTTTAGTCTCTTTTAAAAGGTGTTGGATCATGGCCTCAAATTGCACCAAAACGTCCTCTTGTTCGACAAATGTCATTTCACAATCAATTTGGGTAAATTCGGGCTGACGATCGGCCCTTAAATCTTCATCTCTAAAGCACTTTACGATTTGGAAATATTTATCAAAACCGGCTACCATCAGGAGCTGCTTAAACGTCTGTGGTGATTGCGGAAGCGCATAAAATTGACCGCTGTTCATTCTGGAGGGTACCACAAAATCCCTTGCGCCTTCAGGAGTAGATTTGATCAAATAGGGCGTTTCTACATCGATAAAGCCTGCTTGGGACAAAAAATTCCGAACGGCCATGGTGACTTTATGTCTAAAAATGAGGTTCTCTCGAATGGGTTTTCTTCTTAAATCCAGATAGCGGTACTGCATTCGCAATTCATCTCCACCATCGGTTTGGGTCTCTATGGTAAATGGTGGCGTTTTGGAAGCGTTGAGAACAGTCAATTCACTCACCAGTATTTCAATACCCCCAGTGGGCATATTGGGGTTTTTGGACTCTCGCTCAATTACCTTTCCTTTGATTTGTATGACATCCTCTCTCCCCAGTTTCAACGATTGTTGGTAAACCGACTTTGGGGTGCGTTCTTCATCAAAAACCAATTGAGTGATACCGTAGCGATCCCGTAAATCCACCCAGACAATAAAACCTTTATTTCTTACTTTTTGCACCCAACCAGCCAATACAACTTCATGGTTGGTATTGTTTTCATTCAGTGCGCCGCAATGGTGGGATCTCAACATTCTAAATCAATTAGTTGCAAAGGTACTAAGAAGCTTTTCCTATGACCAAAAATTATTTTCTAAATAATGTTCTCCATTTGAGTTTGATCTGGTACGTAATCAAAAATGTTGCGGGAACAATAATTAGGGTTAAAAAAGTAGCGAAGGCCAGACCAAAGATGACCGTTTTGGCCAAGGGCCCCCAAAAGATAACGTTGTCTCCTCCCAAATAAACCTTTGGATCCCATTCCATGAACAAAGAGAAGAAGTCAATGTTCAAGCCTATGGATAGAGGGATCAAACCCAAAATGGTCGTTATGGCGGTCAGAATCACTGGGCGCAATCGCGCAGTTCCCCCTTCAATGATGGCTTCAATAGCATCGTTGTTGGGTAACATTTCTTCTTTAGGGAGATTTAATAATATCTTTTTTCTGTCAATTAACAACTGGGTATAATCCAACAAGACCACGCCGTTATTTACGACAATGCCCGATAAGGAGATGATTCCCATCATCGTCATCAAAATCACAAAAGGCATTTGGAATAAGGTGATCCCCAGAAATACACCGGTGAAACTTAAGAAAATGGAGATCAATATTATAATAGGTTTGGAGATGGAATTGAATTGGAACACCAATAGCAGCATGATCAGTGCCAGTGCTGCCAAAAGCGCGTTGGACAGAAAGGTCATGTTTTTATCCTGCTCTTCGATTTCTCCAGTAAATTTGAATTCTACTCCCAAATCGAGCGGGTAATTCATCAAAGCCGATTTTACATTGGCCACCACCTCGTTGGCATTGTAGCCAGCCAATACATCAGAATACAAAGTGACCAGTCGAATGGATTTTCGGTGTTTGATGGCACTGTAGGAGGAAGAGTTTTGGGATTTGACCAAAGCTGCAATAGGGATTTCTTTGATTTTACCAGAGGATTGATCTCTAAAGGTGACGTATTGATTGAACAGGGCGTTGTTGTCGTATCTGTACTCCTCCTGGAATCGAACATTGATTTCATAATCTTCTCCGTCTTTTTTGTAGATACCGGCCTTGGCTCCAAAAAGTGAGTTTCTCAGTTGGGAACCTATCATTCCTGCAGACACGCCCAATTCTCCAGCTTTTTTTCGGTCGATGATCAATTGGGTTCCAGGTTTATTTTTGTTGACATCGATTTTTAGCTCTTCAACACCCGGGATGTTTTCTATATTCAAAAATTCCTTCATCCCTTGGGCGGTTTGGATGAGTTTTCCATAGTCTCTACCACTGATTTCAATATTGACGGGATACCCCACCGGTGGACCTTTGGCGTCCTTCTCTACCGATACAGATAAACCGGGATACTTTCCACTGAGGTATTGCTGGATTTCGCTTCTGAGGCCTTCACTGGAAAGCCCATTTCTAAATTTAAACTCTCGCATGGTAAGCGAAATTTTGGCTTTGTGAGGCATCTCATTGGTCACCCCCCCATCGATTTCAGGGTTCCCTGCCCCGGCACCTACCTGTGCCACAGCATCTTCAACCAAATAATTAAAATCACCATTGCGGTATTTTTCTCGATTGATGACTGAATAAATATCAGCCTCAATTTTCTTGGTAATGGCATTGGTTTTTTCAATATCAGTCCCCTCGGGGTACTCGATATAAGTAAAGATTTGTAGGGGTTGATTTTCGGGAAAAAATTCTACTTTGGGGGGAAAGATTCCCATCAAAACAAAAGACGAAATCAGCAATACGAAGGTTCCAATCAAAAAAGTGAGCGGACGATAACCCTGGAGTGCCAAAGACAAAAAGGAGCGATAGCCTTTCTCCATTTTGGGTAAAAACTGATTTTGGAAAACATAAGCCATTCTTTTGAGAAAGTATTTATAGGCCCAAAAAAGTAGGGTTACGGCAATCATCAAGGTGCCTAAGCCCCTAAAAACCCCCGGATTGAACAACAGAATCAGACCGAGTCCTCCCAAGATGAGGGTCAACCTGAGGAGCCCTTTCAAAGAGATTTCCCTTTCACTGATCTCCATAAATCGGGAGACAAGCATGGAGTTAAAAAACAAAGCCACTATCAATGAGGATCCCAAAACGACCGATAAGGTGATGGGAAAGTAAATCATAAATTCACCCATTAAACCGGGCCATGCCCCCAAGGGGACAAATGCGGCAATGGTGGTGGCAGTAGAAACGATAATGGGATAAGCGATTTCGCCAATTCCCGCTTTGGCTGCTTCAATTCTGCTCATTCCCTCTTTTTCCATCAATCGATAGACATTTTCTACTACTACGATTCCATTGTCAACCAACATTCCCAAACCCATGACCAATCCAAACAGCACCATTGTATTTAAGGTGTAACCCAAAACGGAAAGAATCATAAAGGACATGAACATGGACATGGGGATGGCAAAACCGACAAACAATGCGTTTCGAAAGCCCAAAAAGAACATCAGCACCGTAACAACAAGCAGTATTCCGAAAATAATGTTGTTGACCAAATCACTGACTTGATTAAGTGTGATGGTGGACTGATCATTGGAGATGCTCAATTTAATGTCCTTGGGGAATAGGTTTTTTCCAATATCTTCTATAAGGGCTTCAATTTTTTGGGAAGCTTGAATCAGATTTTCTCCGCCTCTTTTTTTGACATCCAACAAGACCACCTTTTCCCCATAGGATCGGGCATAGGAGGAAATGTCTTTCTCTTTAAAACTGATTTTGGCAATATCCCCGAGATAGGTGGCTTCTTTTTCGCTTTTTACAACGAAGTTCTGAAGTTCCTGCGGATCCGTTATTTCACCAATAATCCTCAAGCTTCTCCTTTGTCCTCCTGCGATAATATTACCTGCAGATAGGGTAGTATTCTCTCTACCAATGGCATTGAGAATATCATCAAAGCTGATTTTGGATGCAATCATTTTGTGAATGTCAACAGCGACCTCAACTTCAAAGGCCTGTATTCCTCTGACATCGACAGATTTTACCTCGGGCAATTGCTCAATTTTTTCTTCGAGATAACCTGCAAAATCTTTCAACTGCTCAATGGGATAGTCTCCAATCATGCTGATGTTTAGGATGGGCATCAACTCCGAAAAATCCATTTCAGCTACGGCCGGCTCTACCTTGGCATTGTTGAAGGTTGGCCAATCCGCCCCAGATACCACCCCGTCAACCAAGTCTTTGGTTTTCTGTTTGGCCAAATCCAAGGCGATATTTTCATCGAATTCCAATTGGATTACGGCAAAATCTTCCTCAGAAGTAGAGGTGATATCCACCAGATTGGAAACGCCCTTCAAGGCGTCTTCCAAAGGGTCAACGATCAGACGTTCGATATCCTCAGCGGTATTCCCAGGGAAAACAGCAGAGACAAATATCCGAGTGTCATTGATTTCAGGGAAACTCTCTCGCGGCATCACATTATAAGATCTGATACCCAAAAAGAAAAAGATCGCCATGATCACATAGATCACTGTTTTGTGGTCTATGGCCCAGCTGGATAGTGAAAATTCTTTGTGTATTTTTTTCATCTTTCCCTTTCCGAATTATTGAATGTTTTTTACCCTTTGGTTGTTTTCTACCAATGTAGCGCCCTCATTCACCAAAAGATCGCCCGTTGCAATTCCTGCCAAGACCTCCACTTTATCCCTACCTTTTTTACCCAGCTCCACAAAAACTTTTTCTGTCAAGTACACTTGGTTTTTTTCGGTTGGATTTAATTTGAAAATGTATTTTTTCCCATCAGCATCCTCCTTGACGATCCGAAGCGGGACCATCAGTGCTTCAGGATTGCTATAGTCATTCACTTTCAATTTACAGGTGAGATTGGGTTTGATCATCTCATCTGAGTTTGGGATGGGGGATTCAATTCTGAAGCTGCGATTGATGGGGTTGATAAAGTTTCCGGTTTGACGAACCTGTGTTTGGTATTCTCTATTCAACATTGGAATATGAACGCTGGCTGCTGTACCTTTCTTAATCTGGCTCAGGTAGCGTTCTGGCACATTGGCTTCGGCATACATGTTTTTTAGATTTACGATTCTCATCACTGGGGTTTGACCAGGCATCAAATTAGATCCAGTATTGGCCACAATTTCATCAATGGTACCAGCGAAGGGAGCTAAAATCTGCGTGCGTTGCAATTGTTTTTTTAGTTGCTCAACGGTTTTTAGTTGAGTTTCATAGTTTGCTTTGGCCTGGAGCAATTGCATTTCTGAGCCTATATTTTTATCCCACAACCGCTGGGTTCGTTCAAAAGTAGTTTTAGATAATGCCGTTTGAATTTCCAATTGTTGCAATTGATTTTTCAGCCCTGCATCATCAATCTGAGCCAATAGCGCTCCTTTGTTGACCTTTTGTCCTTCTTTCACGAATACCCTCTTGAGTGTACCGCTGTATTCAGGATAGAGTAATACATTTTGGCGCGTTTTGATATTGGCCTGAATTTCCACATAATGATCAAAATTCTCCGGCTTTACCTCAATTGTTGAAATGAGTGCCAGTTTTTCAGTGGGATCCAAAGTGGCAATGGCTGCATTGATTTGGTTCAATTCTAATTTAAGGGCATTGAGGCGGTTTAACTTGCTTTCTTTTTGTGCCCTTAGTCCATTCAAATCTTTAGCTGCAATCAATTCGGAAGTAGAGGAATTTTGATCTCCGCCACAACCCAAAATAAGTGCTACTACAGGAAGGAAATGTAAAATCTTTTTCATGGTTTATTCTTTATTTGATTGATTGAGAAGGGTTTCCAATGATATTTTATTGTTGATTACTTTTTGGATTGCAGCGACAAAATTATTTTGGGCGGTATAGAGTTGGAGTTGTGCCATACGGAGTTCAAAACTCTTTACCATTCCCTCATAGAACTTGTTTTGGTTTTTTCGTTCGATGCGCTCAGCCAACCTCAGATTTTCCTTTTCCGTGTAGTAATTGTCAATGGACAATTGGTAATCACTCAGGGCGGCATCTACTTCAATTCTGACTTTGGATTGTGTTTCCTCCAGTTGTGTTTTGGCCTGATCCAAGCTGATCTTGGCTTTTTGCGTGCTGGCATTTCTCCCCAAAGAACTGAAAATAGGAATTTTTACATTGAGACCCAGTAAAGTAGAGCCATACCATTTTTGGTCGCTGTCCGTAAAAGTAAATTCATTGCTGTTTCCTGTAAATGTTCTGTTGACAAAAGCATTCACCTTGGGCAGTGATTTTGACTTTTCAAGTTTTAACAGCAATGACTCTGCTTTAACATTATTGTCGGCGATTCTGATATCAATGTTATTTTCAATATTTTCAACACTGGGAAGGGTTTCAAAATATAGCTCTTCATTAAAAATATCCTCCAGATCATCCGTCAGCTTCAAGTATGCCTCTAGGGGATAACCGATAACAAACTTCAACATGTCCTGTTCAACCTTTAATAGGTTTTTGGCATATTTGAGCCGGCTGTTCGTTTGGGCCAAGGTCAATTGAATTTGTTCCACACTTTCTTCCTCCTCAAAACCATTTCTAAACAGTTGGTGTATTTCATTCAAATTATCTTTCAGAGAGGCAATATTTTTTTCCAAAAGCACAATATTGTATTGGGCCAGTAGCACATTGGAATATAGGTTGGTGATGATTTTTCGGGTTTCTAAGTTGGATTTTTCAAAAAGGTTTTGGGAAATCGACAAATAAACCTTCGAGGCTTCCAGCCCTACGAGATAGGAGCCGTCAAAAATCAGCTGTTCCACTTTGAAAGTACCGATCATATTTTGCTCTGTTCCAAAAGTAAGCTCTGCAAACTCTCCAGGATTCCCTCCAAAAAACTCGGCAGGAACCAAAGAAACGGGCATTTCCAGAAAATTTTGATAATTGACTTCGGAGCTGATTTGTGGCAGCCCAGAGGCGATGGTCATCCATCGCTCTTTTTTGGATTTTTGAATCTCCCGATCTGCATTGATGATCGAACGGTTGTGCGTCAAACCATATGCAACCGCCTCCTCCAAACTGAGTGATTCGGGCAGTTCTTGAGCTCGAGTCAAACCAGAGAGGAGGGCTAAAAACAAAATTAAATGAATCTTCATGGGGTTAAACCTTTTTGTTGTATTCTTCTAAAAAATTCAAACCTTTGGGAGTCACAATGGCCCTAAGGTGATAGTCTATGTATCTTCCGATGATGAGATCGATATCATAATCTTCAGGGGGAAACAATTCTATATCTCTCAATCCCCTGAAACCGTTGAAATAGATTCTTGTGATGAATTCAATGTCTATATCTGTCCGGAAGAGCCCAGAATCCATCCCTTTTTGGAGGTTCATTTTAAAAGTATCCCCAAGGGCTGAGAGCTCTTTTTTTCTGACTTCTGCATAAATGGATGGATAATATTTTTGCAATTGATATTGTGGAGATTTGTCTTTGTTGCCCAACACCTGAACTGCAATTTGTTTGATTTCATAAAGTGCCTCAATGGGATTGTCCATACATGACTGAACGGCTATGATTTTGTTTTTTATTTCTTCAAAAACATGCATTACCGCTGATCGAACTAAGGAAGTTTTATCGTTGAAATAGGTATAAATCGTCTTTTTGGAGATACGCATGTGTTCTGCAATATCGTCCATGGTAACCGCTTTATAGCCGTATTGTAGGAACAGTAAAGAAGCCGATTGTACGATTTCCTTTTCCATAGCAATTTTTTGCAAACTTATAACAGAAAACTTTATAAACAAAAAAAGTTTCCAAAGTTTACATCTTTTTTACATTAGTTTAACTTAGGCGCTGTATTTTTAACAAAATTCAATCGCTATGAATCTTTTCAAGGCCTATCAAACAGCATTTGAGTCTGCACTTGAAGATTTCAATCAAGTCCAAACACCGGAAAACCTTTACCTTCCTATGAAGTATCTTTTGGACTTGGGAGGAAAAAGAATCCGGCCTTTTTTGACCTTAATGGCAGCTGAAGCCTATGGTATTGGTGTAAAAGAGGCCATGGGCGCCGCAATGGCTGTGGAGGTGTTTCACAATTTTACCCTCATGCATGATGACATTATGGACAAGGCTTTTTTGCGTAGAGGGGAGACCACAGTACATGAAAAATGGGATGTGAATACCGCCATATTGTCTGGTGATGCCATGCTTATTAGAGCTTATCAATCACTGGAGGATTATCCTCAGCCTATTTTTAAATCATTGACCCGTTTGTTGAGCAAAACCGCCATTGAGGTATGTGAGGGGCAGCAATACGACATGGATTTTGAGACCAGTCTGGGCGGTTCCCAAGAAGAATACTTAGAAATGATCCGACTGAAAACGGCGGTTTTGGTGGGCTGTGCACTGCAAATGGGCGCCATCTTGGGAAATGCCAGTAAGGAAGATCAGCAGTCCATTTATGATTTTGGCATACAGTTGGGGCTGGCTTTTCAGCTACAGGACGATTACCTCGATACTTTCGGAGATCAAAAAACTTTTGGAAAAAAAATTGGGGGAGATATTATCGAGAATAAAAAAACCATTTTGTACCATTTGGCCATAAAACACGGAAATGAAATTCAAAGCCAAACGTTGCAAACCTTATTATCCTTCAAAAACAGGAGCAGTGAAGAGGAAAAAATAAAAAAAGTAACGGATTTATTTGAAGTTACTATGGCCAAAGATACCACCAGAGATTTGATTCAACACCATTCAGATTTGGCCGCCACTGAATTGGAAAAACTGACCATTACAGCCGAACAAAAAAAGCGCTTACTATCCCTTAAAGACTGGTTGATGCAAAGGGCCTCTTAAAAAAGTCTTTTCCAAAGTGCTCCTACAAATTGCAGTACATTAAAGGATCGCATGATCAGGATTTCTTGACCAATAGCGCTTTTTTCATTCAAGAATTTAAAGATGTTTTCGGGCTTGTTTTTTTGGAACATTCTTCTAAACAGATCAGCGCCATTGGCATTGTATTTACTCAGAACATCAATAAAAAGTAAATCATAAAACCAAAACCGATCTCTTTTACTGAATTGGTTCAAAGGTTGCCCCTTTTTGAGAAATTCAACCAAGGCTTTGGTTTTTTCATTGATGCGCTGAAAGGTATATCCTGTACTGGCCTTGGTCCATCCTCCTGCCGTCCCGATGTGTAATAACTTGGGACTGTTTTTTAGATCAAATCGATAGCAGGTCATGGGGATTTTACCTTCCTCTTCCTCCAATATTTCATATCCTCCGGTTGGGAGTTGTTTGAGAAATGCAGCGATGGCACTTACATATTCTTTATGGTCCAATGGATTTTCAGAAAAAAGAGTGTATTCCAATAAAGCCTTCTTGGGGGTCAAAGGCAATAAATACATAAACCGTGTATTCCCTTTTTGAGGCACTTTAAAATTCATGAATTCGATTTTGTCAGGATCAAAACAAGCTTTTTGGGTTTGAACGATTTGCCCCACAAAGTGTTGTAACAAGACCGGATATTTTTGTTGTTGGTATAGGCTTTTGGGATCGAAAATACTGGAAAATATCTTATCCCCATGATAGGATTGCACATCAGTGGTAACTTCATTTTCAGAGATTTCACAAACCTTTTCTCTGATTTGCGTCAGTGGTTTGAATGAAGCCAGCTGATTTTTCATGTATTGATAAAAATCAATACTTCGGATCATTTTGTATTGAAAGGGATCCATCTCAAAATCCATTTCAAAATCATTTGCGCCAAAATAGGCTTTACTCCATTTTTTGTAAACGATTGGTTCCAAATCACTTTCCCCAGATTCCCAAAAGCACCAAGTTTTATCATTGGTATTTTTGCTTTCTTTTTCAATCAGCAGTATCCTTTGATTTTTAAAAAAGGGATCATTGCACATCCTGAATGTCAGGAGTAATCCCGATGCACCTCCGCCACAAATAATATAGTCGTAATGATTTTTATTCATTGCCCACCAAAATTAGTCAATCCCTTTAACTGTCAATGAATTTAATCGATTTTATCTATATTTGTGGGCGATTTAGCCCATCAAAATGGATGCAATTATTGCTTTTTTTTCCAATATCAGTCCAGTAAAAGGAGCATTTTACGCTACGGTTTTCACTTGGTTGTTGACTGCAATGGGAGCCGCCTTTGTTTTTTTATTTAAAACCATGCATCGTGGATTTTTGGACGGTATGTTGGGATTTACCGGGGGCGTTATGGTTGCTGCCAGTTTTTGGAGTCTTTTGGCTCCTGGGATTGAAATGTCTCCCGGCGAGGGTTTTGTAAAAGTCATTCCCGCTGCGGTAGGTTTTGGATTGGGAGCTCTTTTTATTTTTGCATTAGATAAAATCTTACCCCATATTCATATCAATTTTAAGGATTCCGAAGGGATCAAAACCCCTTGGCACAAAACTACTTTATTGGTATTGGCCATCACCCTGCACAATATACCAGAGGGTCTTGCTGTAGGAGTTCTTTTTGGAGGTGTTGCCGCTGGAATACCCGAAGCTTCCATCGGAGGAGCTGTTGCTTTGGCCATTGGAATCGGTATTCAAAACTTTCCTGAGGGAATTGCTGTTTCCATGCCACTCAGAAGGCAGGGAGCAAGTAAATTCAAGAGTTTTTGGTACGGTCAGTTATCCGCCATTGTCGAGCCATTAGCTGCAGTTTTGGGCGCTATAGCGGTAACTTTTTTCACCCCGCTTTTGCCTTACGCTTTGGCCTTTGCTGCAGGGGCCATGATTTTTGTCGTCGTGGAAGAGGTCATCCCCGAAACCCAACAAGACCGATACACAGACATTGCCACCCTTGGTTTTATCGGAGGATTTATTGTGATGATGACCTTGGATGTGGCCTTAGGCTGATTCGTCTTTATTGAAATTTTTCCAGCCTTGTGCTTCTATTGGAATCGATTGACCCAGTCCTGTAATCATATTACAGGCTTCTTTTTGATCTGTAAAATGGCCAATGGTGGTCAGCAATGGATGCCCTTTGATTTTGTCGTAATCCTCAGTTTTGATGGCCATCAGTAATTCGTAGTCTTCCCCCCCATTGAGCAGGGCTGTGATGCTGTTCATTTTAAATTCCTCTGCTGTACTGGAAGTGGATGGATCACAAGGAAGCTTTTCTTCATACAAGTCGCAGCCTACTTCAGAAGCTTTACACAAATGAAGGATTTCAGAGGATAGCCCATCACTGATGTCGATCATGGCGTTGGGTACAATCGCTAATTCTTCTAGTAGTTCAACAATATCCTTTCTCGCCTCTGGTTTTAATTGTCTTTCAATACAGTAAGAGTAGAGGGCCAAATCAGGTTGATTGTTAGGGTTGACTTTAAATACTTCCTTCTCCCGTTCCAGCACTTGCAAGCCCATATAGGCACCTCCCAAATCTCCACTCACAACCAATAGGTCGTTCGGTTGGGCTCCAGACCGATAGGTAATTTTTTCATTTTCGACTTGCCCCATTGCCGTAACTGAAATGATAAGACCCGATGAACTGCTGGAAGTATCCCCTCCTACCAAATCGACCTTGTAGTTTTTACAAGCCAATTTGATTCCAGCATACAATTCCTCCAAAGCCTCCAAGGGAAAACGATTGGATACCGCAATAGACACCGTTATCTGGGTGGGGTAAGCATTCATCGCATAGACATCAGAAAGGTTGACCATTACAGACTTATAACCCAAATGCTTCAATGGGACATAAGACAAATTAAAGTGAATGCCTTCGATCATCAGATCGGTTGTCACCACCGTATGCCCCTCTGTAAAATTCATTACCGCAGCATCGTCTCCCACCCCCTGAAGGGTAGAAGGTTGAACCAATGGGAAAGATTTTGTCAAATGATCGATCAGACCAAACTCTCCCAATTGGGAAAGGGGGGTGGTGTTTTTATTTTCAAACATTGGTTAAAATTACTAAGATTTCAATCAATCTCCTTTAACTTGAATAATTTAGTTTATATTGTATTTCTTATGTCCTAAATTTGATACCATGAACTCTAAAATCCTAAATTCAATTCTGATTTTAATTTTGCTGTTCCTCTCTTGTCAAAAAGAGTCAATTTCTCAGAATGATGATGCCCCTTCTGATACTTCAACAGAACAAAATCCATCGGGAAACAACACAAGCGTTTTAAGTAGCGTGTTTGACTTACCATGTGTAAATGGTTTTGCGGGGACATTTCCTTGCAAGGGTTATGATCTGTTAGCGCACATCAACCTCCCCTCTTTCGAAGGAAATGAGGGAAGCGACTCATGGGGCTGGACGGATCCAAAGACTCAAAAAGAGTATGTGTTGATGGGATTGGACAACGGAACGGCTTTTGTTGACATCAGCGAACCCACAAAACCCATTTTCATAGGGAAATTGCCTACTGCATCAGTGGAAAGCTCTTGGAGAGACATCAAAGTATATAACAATCACGCCTTTATCGTCAGTGAAGCTTTGGATCATGGCATTCAAGTTTTTGACCTTACCCGTTTAAGGGAGGCTCAACCCAAACAAAATTTTACCGCAGACAGGGTCCTTAAAACCATACCTACCGCCCACAATATGGTCATCAACCCAGACAGTGGCTATGGATATGTGGTGGGAACCGATAGAGGAAACAAATATATGGGAGGTACACATTTCCTCGACCTTAATGATCTACAAAACATCAGATTTGTGGGGGGGTATGCTGAAGGAGGATACAGCCACGACGCTCAAGTGGTCAATTACAAAGGGCCAGATCAGGACCATACGGGTAAAGAAATTTTCTTGGGAGCCAACGAAAGCCGACTGGTCATTGTAGATGTCACCGATAAAGAAAATCCAAAAGCCATTTCTGAAATAAATTATCAAAATAGCCATTACACCCATCAGGGCTGGTTCGATAAAAATCAAAGATTTTTTTTCCTAGGGGACGAACTGGATGAATCAAAAATAGGGGGTAAGACGAGAACATTGGTTATTGACCTCAGAGATCTGGATCAACCCATACTTCATCATGCCTATTATGGCCCAACCAATGCCATTGATCACAATGGTTATATCAAAGACGATTTGTTTTATTTGGCCAATTATTCAGCCGGTGTAAGGATCATATCCATTGCAGATTTGGAAAACAAAAACATGACAGAAATTGGTTTTTTCGACACCTTTCCTGAAAATAATTCCACAATTTTCAATGGTGCTTGGAACGTTTATCCTTTTTTCGAAAGTGGAGTGATTGCGATTAGCGACATTAACAGGGGGTTGTTCCTCATCAAAAAATCAGAATAAAATTGTCGAAAAAAAGTCTTCTTCTATTTTTAGCATTACTCTTCTGGGCATGTTTACCTGATTCCATCAACAACACAACTCAGCGACCTTATTTTTCAGGGATATTGACCGATGTTTATCTATTCGGGGGAAGCAAGGAAGACGTAGGAAGAGAGATGATCGAACTTCGATCAGGGGGCTTTGCGATGGTGGGCAGTACCCAAAGCACCGATGGAGATTTTAGTGATCGAAGTACGGAGGATTGGGATTTGTTTCTAATGAAATTCAATGAGGAAGGGGAAATCCTTTGGAGCAAAACTTACGGAGGAAGTGCAGAAGATTTTGGTTTTTCTTTGGTTGAAACACCTGAGGGAGGCTTTGTTATGGTGGGCTACAGTAACAGCATGGACGGGGATGTTCCCCCAACCAAAGGCTATCATGACCATTGGATCATTAAGGTAGATGCTACGGGCAAGCTACTTTGGAAGAAATCTTTTGGATATTCAGGACACGATCACGCCTACAATGTCATCGCCACCCAAGACGGAGGATATTTTTTCAATGGTTTTCTCGATGTAACAGCTTCCAGCGGACAGGGAAACACTGGTAAATCCGCCAAGGCTGCGCGCCATGGCGTAGGAGAATTTTGGTGTCACAAAATGGACAACAATGGCAACATCCAATGGCAAAGGTATTTTGGCGGTACCAACAACGACCGCTCCTATGATGCCATACAAACCACCGCTGGAAACTTTCTATTGGTTGGGACCTCAGAAAGCGACGACCTTGATGTGAGTAATCCCAAAGGCAATTATGATATATGGGTAGTCATGGTGTCTCCTTTCGGTGAATTGCTCTGGGAAAAATCCTTTGGTGGGAGCTTGGTGGATGAGGCCTCAAGGGTAATTGAGGATGCGTTTGGGAATTTCAGAATCATTGGCAATTCTCACAGCACAGATGGAGATATTTCCAACCCCAAGGGTCAGTCAGACATATGGCAGATCACCCTCAACAAAAATGGCCAATTGATTGGGAGCTACAATTTTGGGGGGAGCGATTTTGACAAAGGTACCGACATTGGCGAATCGCGATGGGGTTCTATTTTTATCACAGGTCATTCCAGAAGCTTTGATGGAGACATGGAGGATAACCAAGGAGAAAACGATCTGTTCTTAAAATATTTTCCAGCCAATGGAATGGAAAAATTTAATCTTACTTTGGGGGGAGAAGGGGAAGATTTTGCCTACGATCTTTTGGTTCAAAATAAAGGCAGCGTATGGGTCACAGGTCAATCGTTCAGTAAAAACCCCCCTTTCGAAAAAAATAAAGGCAAGGGAGATATATTATTGGCCAAGTGGCAATGATATAAGTCGATAGAGCCATAATCAGAATTGATAGTAAAACCACCCCTTTACAAGGAAATACGCTATATTTGTGAATATTTTAAACATTTGTTATTTCAAATGATCAAAGTATCACCTAATGCTCAAGAAAAAGTAGCGCAATTGATGCGTGAGGAAGGTTACAATCCCGTCCAAGATTTCGTCCGTGTAGGGGTGAAAAGTGGAGGGTGCTCTGGACTTTCCTATGATTTGAGTTTTGATAACAATAAATCAGAACAAGACCGCTTGTTTGAAGACAATCAGGTGCGGATCTTGGTGGATAAAAAAAGCTTGCTTTATTTGATGGGAACTACCCTAGAATATTCAGGAGGGCTCAACGGCAAGGGATTTGTATTCAATAACCCCAATGCAGAGCGAACCTGTGGTTGTGGGGAAAGTTTTTCTCTCTAAAAATTATTATGGCTTATACCGAAGAGGAACTAAAAAAAGAACTGGAAACCAAGGAGTACGAATACGGCTTTTACACCGATATCGATGCTGAAACTTTTCCTGTGGGCCTAAATGAAGAGGTCGTTCGGCGGATTTCTAAAAAAAAGAATGAACCTGAATGGATGACCGATTGGCGTTTAAAGGCATTCGAGGCTTGGAAAAACATGGACGAACCTGAATGGGCCAATGTAAAATACAAAAAACCCAACTATCAGGCCATCTCCTACTACTCGGCTCCTAAGAAAAAAGACCAATACAAAAGCCTGGACGAAGTTGACCCCGAGTTACTCAAGACCTTTGAAAAATTAGGGATTTCGTTGGACGAACAAAAGAAACTGGCTGGAGTAGCGGTAGACATTGTTATGGATTCCGTTTCCGTAGCGACCACTTTTAAGGAGACCCTTGCCGAAAAGGGAATTATTTTCTGTTCCATTTCCGAGGCCATTCAAGAACATCCTGAGCTGGTTCAAAAATACATCGGAACCGTGATTCCGATACAAGACAATTATTTTGCTGCTCTGAACTCTGCTGTTTTTTCCGATGGGTCTTTTTGTTACATTCCCAAAGGCGTTCGTTGTCCCATGGAATTGTCCACTTATTTCAGAATCAATCAAGCTGGAACGGGTCAATTTGAGAGAACCCTTGTCATTGCAGATCAATCCAGTTATGTGAGTTATCTTGAAGGGTGTACAGCTCCCTCCAGAGATGAAAACCAACTCCATGCTGCAGTAGTTGAACTGATTGCCTTAGACAATGCAGAAATCAAATACTCCACGGTACAGAATTGGTTTCCAGGCGACAAAAACGGTAAAGGAGGGGTGTATAACTTTGTGACCAAAAGAGGGATTTGCCACAAAAACTCCAAAATATCTTGGACACAAGTTGAAACCGGATCAGCAGTAACCTGGAAATATCCCTCATGCATTCTTAAAGGCGACAACTCCATTGGGGAGTTTTACTCTATTGCCTTGACCAATAATTTCCAGCAAGCGGATACTGGAACCAAGATGATCCATTTGGGTAAAAACACCAAAAGCACCATCATTTCAAAAGGAATATCTGCTGGAAAATCTCAAAACAGCTATCGTGGTCTTGTCCAAGTGCATCCGCGGGCAACCAATGCCAGAAACTTTTCACAATGCGACTCTCTTTTGATGGGCAACCAATGTGGGGCACATACATTCCCCTACATTGAGGCAAGAAACAAAACAGCACAAATCGAACACGAGGCCACCACCAGCAAAATAGGTGAAGACCAAATATTTTACTGCAACCAAAGGGGAATTGACCCCGAGAAAGCCATCGCATTGGTGGTCAACGGTTTCAGCAAAGAAGTACTGAACAAGCTGCCCATGGAATTTGCTGTGGAAGCTCAAAAATTATTAGAAATTTCCCTTGAGGGATCAGTAGGATAAAATTATACTTATGCTAACCATAGAAAATCTTCATGCAAAAGTAGAAGGAAAACAAATTCTCAACGGTATAGACTTAGATGTCAAAGCAGGAGAAGTACACGCCATTATGGGTCCCAACGGATCTGGAAAAAGCACCCTTTCATCTGTTATTGCAGGACATCAAGGCTATGAAGTCAATGAAGGCACCATGCTGTTGGAGGGAGAAAATATGGCCGATCTATCCCCTGAGGAACGTGCCCATAAAGGCATTTTCCTTTCTTTTCAATATCCCGTGGAGATTCCAGGGGTGAGTGTTACCAACTTCATCAAGACTGCCATCAATGCCTCCCGAAAAGCCAAAGGGTTGGAAGATATGGCGGCCAATGAGATGCTCAAAAAAATCAGAGAAAAGTCTTCCTTATTGGAGATCGATTCTCGATTCCTTTCCCGTTCATTGAACCAAGGTTTTTCAGGGGGTGAAAAAAAGCGAAACGAAATTTTCCAAATGGCCATGTTGGAACCCAAGCTTTCCATACTCGATGAAACCGATTCTGGTTTGGACATCGACGCCCTTAAAATTGTAGCCAATGGAGTCAACAAATTGCGATCCAAAGACAACGCCACCATTGTGATCACTCATTACCAGCGTTTGTTGGAATACATAGTGCCAGATTTTGTCCATGTATTGTTTGATGGAAAAATCGTGAAATCGGGAACCAAAGATTTGGCATTAGAATTAGAAGAAAAAGGATACGATTGGATCAAAGAAATGGCATAAGCCCTATGGAGTTTAAGGAAAAATTATTGGCCTCCCATTTGGCTTTTGAAGAACAGATCGATTTCTCAGATCCCGTCCATCAAACCCGATTGGAATCCCTCAAAACCTTTGAAAAAAAAGGTTTTCCTTCTCGCAAGGATGAGGCTTGGAAATACACTTCCCTCAATGCCTTGACCCGACAGGACTATGCCCTTTTTCCCAAAACCGAAACCACCATTGAACTGAAGAAAGTAAAGAAGTATTTTCTTTATGAAATCGATACTTACAAAGTGGTTTTTATCGATGGGGTGTACAGTCCATTCCTTTCCGATACCACCCACGACGGCCTAGACGTATGTTTGATGTCTGCTGCCTTGTCCAAGGCAAAATACAGGAAACTCATTGACACCTATTTTAATAAGACTACTGACAAAGAAGACAGCCTCACTGCCCTCAATACCTCCTATTCCCAAGAAGGAGCTTATGTTTACATCCCCAAAAGCGTAGTCGCCGAAAAACCCATTGAGGTCATTCACTTCTCCACAGGAAAAGAAAAAGCCCTCTGGCTCCAGCCCCGAAACCTGATCGTGGTGGATCAAAATGCTCAAGTTCAAATCATCGAACGTCACCAGAGCCTTAAGTCTCATGATGTGGTCACCAATGCGGTAACAGAAATTTATGCCCATCAAGATGCTTTTGTCGATTACTACAAAATTCAAAACGACCTCCCCACCGCATCACTCATCGACAACACCTACATTGCCCAGGAAAAAAACAGCAGTGTAAGTGTCCATACTTTTTCTTTAGGGGGAAAACTCATCCGAAATAATTTGAATTTCTACCTCAACGGACAACACTGTCATTCCACCCTTAAGGGAGTGACCCTATTGCAAGATCAACAACACGTTGATCACTACACCTTGGTTGATCATGCTTCACCCAATTGCGAGAGCCATCAAGACTATAAAGGAATATTTTCTCAAGGTTCTAGAGGCGTATTCAATGGGAAAATCTACGTGGATCAATTGGCCCAAAAAACCAATGCCTTCCAACAGAATAACAACCTGCTGTTGGACGACCAAGCCACCGTTAACACCAAACCTCAATTGGAAATTTTTGCCGATGATGTAAAATGCTCCCATGGTTGCACAGTGGGACAATTGGATGAAGACGCACTCTTCTATCTTCAATCCAGAGGAATTCCCAAAAAAGAAGCCAAAGCATTGATGACCTACGCCTTTGCCAATAATGTATTGGAAAGCGTGGAATTACCCATTTTGAAAAAGAGAATCAATAAATTGATTGCTGAAAAACTTGGGGTCAACCTTGGATTTGATTTATAGCCCTATGGACGTTCAAAAAATACGCAAAGATTTCCCCATCCTCAGTCGGGAAGTAAATGGCCGACCCCTCGTCTATTTTGACAATGCTGCTACCTCTCAAACCCCTTTACAGGTCATTGATGTAATCACCGATTATTATAAAAACTATAATGCCAACATCCACCGCGGGGTGCATGCACTAAGTCAAGAGGCCACCGACGCCTATGAAGCGGCTCGTCAAAAAATCCAGAAGCACTTCAATGCTGCACACCCCTTCGAGATTATATTTACTTCGGGTACTACACACTCTATAAATATAGTTAGTAATGGGTATGCCCAGTCTCTGCAAAAAGGAGACGAGCTCATTGTATCAGCCTTGGAGCACCATTCCAATATCGTCCCTTGGCAAATGCTGTGTGAAAAAACAGGAGCAATCCTCAAAGTCATTCCGATGAACCAGCAGGGAGTATTGCTCATGGAGGAATACGAAAAACTACTGTCCGACAAAACAAAATTGGTATTTGTCAACCATGTTTCCAACGCCCTTGGAACGGTCAATCCCATTAAGGCAATCATTGAGAAAGCCCATGCCGTTGGTGCCCAGGTTTTGATTGATGGGGCGCAGGCCTCCCCTCATATTCGAGCCGATGTCCAAGCATTGGATGTGGACTATTATGTAACCTCTGCACACAAATTGTGTGGCCCTACCGGTATCGGGATGCTCTATGGAAAAGAATCCGCCCTCAAGCGCTTGCCCCCCTACCAAGGGGGAGGGGAGATGATCGCCGAAGTGACTTTTGAAAAAACTACCTATGCCGACCTGCCCCATAAGTTCGAAGCTGGGACCCCCAATATTGCCGGGGGGATTGCTTTTGGCGCCGCCCTTGATTATATCAATAATATCGGGATGGATCAAATCGCTGCCTATGAAGAGGAGCTCTTGCAGTATGGCACCGCTGCTTTAGAAAAAATACCGGGCCTCAAAATCTATGGTACGGCACCCCAAAAAACAGCGGTCATTTCCTTCAATGTAGAAGGCATTCACCCCTACGACATTGGGAGCATACTGGATAAATTGGGGATTGCTGTCAGAACAGGACACCACTGCGCCCAACCCATTATGGACTACTATCAAATTCCAGGAACGGTCAGGGCTTCTTTCTCCTTTTACAATACCTTTGAAGAGATCGACAGCATGATAGTAGCCCTTAAAAAGGCGCTGGAGATGTTACAATAAATCATTAATTTTGAATATGGAATCCATCAGTGCAGCCCAAGAAGAAATTGTAGACGAATTTGCCATGTTCGATGATTGGATGCAACGCTACGAATACATGATTGAGCTGGGGAAATCCCTACCCTTGATTGACCCCCAATACAAAACTGACGACTACATCATCAAGGGTTGTCAGAGTAAAGTTTGGGTACATGCCGACCTGGAAAAGGACAAACTGGTATTTACTGCCGATAGTGATGCCATCATCACCAAAGGCATTATCGCCATTTTGATTCGGGTGTTTTCCCATCAACACCCCGATGCCATTCTGGAAGCAGATACCTCTTTTATCGATCAAATTGGATTAAAAGAACATTTGTCTCCCACACGTGCCAACGGCTTGGTTTCTATGATCAAACAACTGAAAATGTACGCCATAGCCTTTAAAACCCAACTCAATTAATCATGTCAGAAGAAATCAACAAAACCACTGAACTGGGAGATAAAATTGTCGGGGTACTCAAAACCATTTTTGACCCGGAGATTCCCGTGGACATTTACGAACTGGGATTGATCTACGACGTTTTTGTCAACGAAGATGCCGATGTCAAAATACTCATGACCCTCACTACCCCCAACTGTCCTGTGGCGGAAACACTCCCGCGTGAGGTCGAAGAAAAAGTCAAGTCCCTCGATGAGGTCAAAGACGCCGAGGTAGAGATTACTTTTGATCCTCCCTGGTCTCAAGACCTGATGAGTGAAGAGGCCAAACTGGAATTAGGAATGCTTTAAGATGACTGATCCCATTGTCAATCGAGTGGCCGAAAGTGCCTTAATTACCTTTGATCTCGAAAAACTTTACCAAATCGGAAACCGTCAAACCATTGACTTATCCCAGTGGTTGGAGCAGGGGCTCCTCCTGAAAGAAAAAGAATTCAGGGCCCAGCTAAAGGCCCACGATTGGAGTGCCTACCAAGATCAATTCATTGCCCTGCATTGCTCTACTGAGGCCATTTTACCCGCCTGGGCTCCCCTTTTGGCGATGACCCATCTGCAGCCCTATGCACGAAAAGTAGTTTTGGGGTCTTTAAATGACCTGGAAGTTCAACTCTTTGCAGAGGAAATCCAACTTCTGGATGTTACCCCCTACAAAGACCAACCGCTGATCATCAAAGGCTGCAGTGACAAAACCGTCCCTCAAGATGCCTATGTGCAATTGATCGCCAAATTACAACCGGTGGTCAAAAGTCTTTTTTACGGAGAAGCCTGCTCTTCCGTTCCCCTTTTCAAAAAAAAGAAATAGTTACTTTTGGGTAAGCCGTAACTTTTGAAAGACAACAAAAAAGTATTGATCTTTACCTATTACTGGCCCCCTTCTGGAGGCTCAGGGGTTCAGCGGTGGACCTTTTTTGCCAAATACCTCAAGGCCTTGGGTTGGGAACCCATAGTGATCACTGTCGATGAAAAACAAGCGGCCTATCCTGTATTGGACTCCGGTCTTTTGAAAGAAATTCGGAACATTGAGGTGGTAAGAACCGACACCAAAGAACCTTTAAGAATCTATTCCCGAATCCTTACCGGATCCTCAAAAAAAGGCATCCCCCAGGGATCGGTCCCCAAAAGAGGATGGTTCTCCAAAACTGCGGCTTTTATTAGGGGGAACTTTTTTATCCCCGATGCACGGAAAGGGTGGAACCCTTATGCCTTAGCTGTAGCAAAAAAATACATTCAACAAGAAGGCATCCAAAAAATAATCACCACAGGCCCGCCCCATTCCACCCATTTGTTGGGGCTTCAACTCAAAACCCAATTTGGCATCCAATGGTGGGCTGATTTTCGGGATCCCTGGACCGATATTTTTTACAACAAAGACCTTTATCGCTCATCTTGGGCTCAAAAAAAAGATGCCCGTATGGAATGGAAAGTTCTTCACAACGCCAATGGCATTTTTACTACGGTTGGGGGAAGTTTGGTTCGAAAACTCCAGGCCAAAGCCTCCGATCAAAAATTCCATGTGCTGCCCAATGGCTTTGATGAGGCGCTCCTGTCTTCCGTTCCCAAAACCAAAAACGACATTTTTCATGTGGTCTATACCGGATTGTTGACCGACAACCAAGATTATCTCTCCCCAATGGAGTTGCTCAATGGTTTGGCCGATCAACACCCCATTGTACTTTCTTTGGCGGGCAATATCTCCGCTGAAATCATTGATAAAATCAAAAAAGCAGCCCCCAAAATCCAAATTGACTATAAAGGATACCTCAGTCATGTCGAGGCCATTGCACTGATAAAAAGTGGAGATTTATTACTTAATTTTATCTTCAGGGGAGCCGACCAAGACATGATTTCTGGTAAACTTTTGGAATACCTTGCTTCAGAGGTGCCGGTACTCTCAGTGGGAGATCCTAATTCGGAAGCTGGAAGATTGTTGGATCAAGCCTCTTTTGCTCAGATGATCGATGCCCAAAACACCACCGCCCAAAAAAGCTTTATCAAAAAGGCCATTCAACAAAAAGGAAAAGCCATCAATATACTACCAGACATCCAAAAATGGACTCGGGAAAACATTACTGTATTGCTGAACGATGTTTTGGGGGGCAAATAGCATCAGTTTTTAATCGATAAAATCTTCCCTCACGGGACTAAAGGCATCGATGAGTTCCCCTTCTTCCAAACATACCGCACCGTGAAGGGTATTGGGTGGAACGTAAAACGCATCCCCTTTTTCCAATTTTTGGGTCAGGCCGCGAATGGTAATTTCAAACACACCCGATGCAACCAGGGTCGATTGGGAATGCGGATGCTCGTGTTCGGCTCCTATTCCTCCTTTTTCAAAATGGACTTGAACCAACATCAATTGGCCGTCATAGCCCAAAATTTTTCTTTTGATACCGGGTTCTACTTCTTCCCAATCCGATCGGGAAGTTTTTAAAAATATTTCGCTTGATTTCATTTTTATGGAATTAAAGGTTGAGATTGAATTTTTGAATATAATCTTGAATGGGTGCACTAAGCCAACCGTCTATAGCTTCATTTTTTTTCATCGCGTCTCGAATTGCAGTTGCTGAAATTTCGATCAGAGGCGCATCAAAAAAATGAATCTTGGGATGATCCAATAGCTTGGAGCGCTCAGTGGTTTGCGAACGGGGGTAAACAAAAATTTCAAAACCCTCCAAAATTTGTTGGTAAGACCGCCAACGCTCTAAACCTGAAAGATTATCCGCTCCCAAAAGTAGGGTAAATTGATGGTCGGCGTATTTTTTTTTCAGATAAACAAGGGTATCTATGGTATAATTGGGCTGGGGTAAATTGAACTCATCATCGCAGGCTTTGAGTTTTGGCTTCCCCTCAATGGCCAGTTGAACCATGGCCAAACGGTGGTGATTGTCCATCAAATCTGTTTGCTGTTTGAATGGACTTTGAGGGCTGACCACCAGCCAAACTTCTTCCAAGGGAGTGGATTCAGCAAAAAATTCGGCCACCGCCAGATGTCCCCCATGAATGGGGTTAAAAGAACCAAAAAACAGACCGATTTTTTTCATTTCCTATGCTGAGTCCACAAATGCTTTGACCCGCTCAAAGAGTTCTTTCTTGGCATTTTCCAAATCATCGTTGACCACAATTACATCAAACTTGGAAGCGGATTCCATCTCCATTTGGGCTTTGGCAATTCGCTCCTGAATTAGGGCCTCACTTTCGGTTCCTCGAGCACCGAGTCGTTCCTCCAAGACCTTCAAACTCGGCACTTGAATAAAAATAGATAAGGTTTGTTCGGGGTATTGGGATTTGATATTCAGACCTCCCACCACATCGATATCAAAAACAATATGTTGTCCGGCAGCCCATTTGTTTTGAAGTTCAGAACGCAGGGTACCATAAAATTTATCGGGATATACCTCTTCATATTCGACAAAGGCTTTTTCCTCAATTTTTTTTTTAAAGGCTTCAGGGCTAAGGAAATGATAGTCAATACCCTCCTGTTCCACACCCCTTGGTTGGCGAGAGGTCGCCGATACAGAAAAAGCAAGGGGAAGATCATTTTCCAGCAATGCTTTGACCAGGGTGGACTTTCCACTTCCCGATGGCGCTGAAATGACAATGAGTTTCCCTTCTTTCAATTATAGTACGTTGAGTAATTGCTCCTTTATTTTTTCCAGTTCATCTTTCATTTGGATGACCAGTTTTTGAAGCCCAGCATGATTGGCTTTGGACCCGATGGTATTGATCTCTCTCCCCATTTCTTGTGCGATAAAACCCAGTTTTTTTCCATTGGAAACTGGGTTCTCCACTGTTTTTCTAAAGTAGTCGATGTGATTTTTCAGTCGAACTTTTTCCTCTGTGATATCGTATTTTTCTATATAATAAATCAACTCTTGCTCAAATCTATTTTGGTCAATTTCAACTTGGAGGGTTTCCAAAGCCGTTTTAAGTTTCTCTTTGATTTTGGTATTCCTTTCTGGATCAATTGTTTCTATGGCTGAAGAAAGCTCCTCCAGATTATTTAACCTTTTTTTGAATTCTTTTTCCAGTATTTTTCCCTCATCGGAACGGAAAACACTAAGGGCGGTGATGGCCGTTTTCAGCAGTGACTCAATCATCTTGATTTCCGCTTCCTTAAAATCTTCCACCTCTGCCTTGAGGGTGTCCGGAAGTTTTAGGGCCAATTTGAGCAACTCCAATCGATCTGCATCCACGATGCCTCTCAGTTGCTCTATATATGCGTTAACCGTGGGTGCATGGATGGTTTTGGCTTGGGAGTCCCCCAGTTGCTCTACATTGAGATGAAGATCTACCTTTCCCCTTTTGAGTGCCTCTCCAAGAATTTTTTTCAATTGAATTTCAATTTCCCTCACCTGGGCAGGCAATCGGGCATTAAGTTCCAATCCCTTGCTGTTGAGTGAACGCAATTCCAGTATGTAGTTTTTATTTTCGAATTGTATTTCGGCCTTACCATAGCCGGTCATCGATTGAATCATAGGGTGCTACAGTTCCCGGATTTTGATGTTGCGATAGCTGACACCATCACCGTGATCTTGCAATCCTATTTTTCCTGTTTTGAACTTGGCAAAATCCTTCCAATCCTTAAATTTAGAATCTGCCACCAGCGCATCCCATTCTGGGCCAGTCAGCGGAAAAGTTACGATTTCTACATCGTTGAGTTTCACACTGCCCTTGTTGGTTTTGTAATTGATAGAAACAAAAAAATGATTCCATTCTCCCGCGGGCTTACACACCTCCTCTGAGGGCTGTACCATATCGTAAAGAGCTCCCGCTTGGTGGAAATTGGGTTTTTTAAAGGAGTCTGGGTGGCGTTCATTGTCCAATACCTGGATTTCAGGGCCTGTTTGATAAGGGGTTTTGTAATCCTCTCCTTCTCTCACCCCCCAAAAAATTCCACTGTTTCCTCCTTCGACTATTTTCCATTCCATGGAAAGTTCAAAGTTGGTAAACTCCTTGTCAGTTACAATGTTGTTGCCTTTTCCGCTTCCGGTTCCATCGGGCAATACCATTGCACCGTCTTCAATGATCCATGCAGCACTCATCTCGGAGCTGTTGAATTGATGCCAGCCTTTGAATGAGACTCCATCGAATAAGTCCACCCACTCTTTTTGTGCAACAGGAGCTTCGGTGGTGGTTGTTTTCTTTTTAGGGGTTTCTTTGCAGGCCACACTTAAAGAGACCAGCCCGATAAATAATATTTTTTTCATTTACCGTGTTTTTAAAGATTAAGAATTTTTTTAAGATGATTTTCGTCGATTTCGGAACCAGCAAAGTCATCGAAGGTTTTTTGAGTTGCTTCAATGATGTGGGACTGAATAAAAGGCGCTCCCTCTCGTGCCCCTTGCTCCGGGCTTTTGATGCAGCATTCCCATTCCATAACAGCCCAAACGTCACAGCCGTATTCGGTCAACTTGGTAAAAATAGTTTTAAAGTCGATCTGTCCATCACCAGGAGAACGATAACGCCCTGCCCGGTCAATCCAATCACCATAGCCTCCAAAGGCTCCTTTTTTTCCAGTGGGCTTAAACTCCGAATCTTTGACGTGGAAAGATTTAATGAATTCGTGATAGTGATCGATGTATTCGATGTAATCTAATTGTTGCAGAACAAAGTGACTCGGATCATAAAGAATATTGGCTCTTTTGTGATTTCCAGTGGCTTCCAAAAAGCGTTCAAAAGTAACCCCGTCGTGGAGGTCTTCCCCGGGATGAATTTCGTAGCAAACGTCAACGCCGTTCTCATCAAAGGTGTTGAGAATGGGCAGCCATCTGTCCGCCAATTCTTTAAATCCCATTTCTACTAATCCCTCGGGGCGTTGTGGCCAAGGATGCCAAGTGTGCCACAACAAAGCACCAGAGAAGGTCGCGTGAGCATTGAGCCCCAATCGGTTACTTGCTTTGGCCGCTTTTTTAAGGGTTTCGATGGCCCATTGTGTTCTCGCCTTGGGATTGTTTTTATAGGCATCAGGAGCAAAGTTGTCAAACATCAAGTCATAAGCTGGATGAACGGCCACCAATTGTCCCTGAAGGTGAGTGGAGAGCTCTGTGATTTCCAGGCCATAGGAATTGATTTTCCCTTTGAGTTCATCGCAATAGG
Source organism: Bacteroidota bacterium (assembly GCA_027621505.1). Lineage (GTDB taxonomy): Bacteria > Bacteroidota > Bacteroidia > Flavobacteriales > Flavobacteriaceae > UBA8316. The sequence continues at coordinate 45,202 of JAQCBK010000002.1, forward strand.
TCTGACTTTCGGCCGCTTTGTCCAAATCGATCAGAAAACTTTCCCAAGTAGGAATTTGAATCCCTTTGTAACCCAAATCGGCAGCCCACTGGCACATGCCTTCAAGGGAATTAAAGGGTGCTTGTTTATCGACAAACTGCGCCAAAAAAACCGCAGGCCCTTTTATGGTTTTCATTGATTTTCCATGCTTACCCATACGTTTCCTTTTTTATTGGATTCAACTGTTTTTTCTATAAATAACATACCCCTAACGCCTTCATAGAGGGTTGGAAATTCTCCATTGTAAGACTTTTCCTCCCTCAGGGCCTTGGCTACGCCTTTATAGATGTTCCCCATGGCATCAAAAATTCCTTCGGGGTGTCCCGCAGGCAATTTGGTACCGTCCAGAGAAACATCCGTATTGTAAGCGGCGTTTCCGGGTTTGATCAGTCTTCTCGGTTCGTCGTCCTTGAGGTGGTACAAGTAATTGGGATTTTCTTGTTCCCATTTCAGGGCTCCCTTTCGACCAAAAATGGCTACACTGATATTGTTTTCATCCCCTGTAGCAATCTGACTGGCGCGTAACAATCCTTTAACCTTGTTTTCCATACGGATCAAAATCGAACCATCGATATCAAGGGGGTTGTCATCATAAAGCGTGTTGAGGTCGGATAACAATTCTTTGACCTCCATACCAGTAACATACTCTACCATATTGAAAATGTGTGTGCCGATGTCCCCAATACAGGAACTGATTCCCGCTTTTGTGGGATCCAATCGCCAAACTTTACTTCTCTTTTCTTTATCGTGGATTACGGGGTTGATCCATCCTTGATAATATTGCAAATCCACTTTGTGAATATCACCAATCACCCCTTTGGCGATCATATCTTTCATTTCTCGTACCATGGGGTAACCCGTATAGGTATAGGTCACTGCAAAAATGGCGTTGTGCTTTTTTTGGAGGGCTTGCAAATCCAGAGCCTCTTCCAGCGAGGTGGTCAAAGGCTTTTCACATATAACATGAAACCCATTTTCCAAAAGTTTTTTGGCCATAGGATAGTGTAGGAAATTGGGGGTCAAAACAGAGACCACTTCAATCCTTTCACTTTCGGGTTTGGCAGACTCTTCCGCAACAAAAGCATCAAAATCCTTGTAAACCCTATCTGTATTTACACCGATTTGTTTCGCAAATTTTGTGTTTTGTTCGTAATCGGGATTGAAAACCCCCCCCACGATCTCATAGCGGTCGTACATGTGGGAAGCCACGCGATGCAAAACACCGATCAGTGAATCTCCTCCGCCTCCCAATACGCCCAGTCGAATTTTACTCATTTGTTTTTTTTTACTGTTTGAGTAAAAATAGGATTAATTTTTCAAAAGTAAAATGGAAAACAATTACAATAAACATCCCTAAATCAAAAACATAATGCAGACAATGAATCCAAAAAGGGTTTCATAATTCATGATCTATTTTAAATAAATAATTCATTTTTTTTTGTCGATTGTGCCCCAAAAAGATATTTTTACAAAAAGAATAGAATTTTAATCTCAAATAAAATATATGATTGATAGTTACGATGCTATTGTTGTAGGCACAGGAATTAGTGGTGGATGGGCCGCCAAGGAATTATGTGAAAAGGGACTCAAGACCTTGGTTTTGGAAAGAGGCCCCATGGTGCAACACCCAGTGGACTACAAAACCGCTAATATGGACAAATGGGATTTTAAAGGGGGAGACAAGATCACCCAAGAAATCAGAAAACGTCAGCCAAAGCAGAGCCGAACCAATTATGTAAATACAGAATCCACCACTCATTTTTTTGTGGACGATAACAAACACCCCTACAACGAAAACAAGCCTTTTGATTGGATCCGTGGCTATCATGTTGGAGGACGTTCCTTGTTATGGGGAAGGCAAAGTTACCGCATGAGTGACTTAGATTTTGAAGCCAATGCCAAAGACGGCATAGCAGTGGACTGGCCCATTCGTTATAAAGACCTTGCACCTTGGTACAGCTATGTGGAAAAATACATTGGCATTAGCGGAGAAAAATTAGGATTGCCCCATTTGCCCGATAGCGAGTTTCTTAAACCTATGGAACTGAATTGTGCAGAAGATGAATTAAAAAATGCAGTTGCCAAAAAATTCACCGACAGGCTTGTTACTATTGGTAGGGTAGCACATATTACAGAAGGCACCAAACCCGGTTTGGGACGTAACAGTTGTCAGTACAGAAACCGCTGTCGCAGAGGATGCCCCTTTGGAGCCTACTTTAGCAGTAACTCCTCCACTTTACCCGCCGCAGAAGCAACGGGAAACATGACCCTTAGAACCAACGCTCTAGTCAATGAAGTGATTTATGATGCCGATAGCAAAAAAGCAACAGGGGTGAGGATGATCGATGCCCAAACCAAAGAGGTATTTGAGTTCAAGGCCAAAGTCATTTTTCTTTGTGCTTCAACAGTCGCCTCTACCTCTATTTTGATGCAATCTACCTCTGATCGTTTTCCCAATGGAATGGGGAATGACTCAGGTGAATTGGGACACAACTTGATGGATCATCACTTTAGATTAGGCGCCAATGCCTGCGTAGAGGGATTCGAGGATAAATATTACACGGGTAGAAGACCCAACGGAATTTACATCCCCCGTTTCAGAAATATCGGTGGAGCCACCAATCGCAAAGACTTCATCAGAGGATATGGATACCAAGGAGGAGCGAGCCGCGGTGATTGGACTCAGATCGTCAGTGAAATGGGCTATGGAGCAGGACTAAAAGAGGCTGTGATGCAACCTGGTGGATGGCAAATTGGCATCAACGGATTCGGAGAGACCCTCCCTTATCACGACAATAAAATGTATCTTGATTACGATAAAAAAGACGAATGGGGACTCCCTACAGTCACTTTTGATGCCGACATTAAAGAGAACGAAAAAATCATGAGAAAAGACATCATGAACCAAGCTGCGGAAATGTTTGATGCAGCCGGTTTCAAAAACATACAAACCTTCGATAAGGGGTATTCTATGGGGCTGGGAATTCATGAAATGGGGACGGCCAGAATGGGCCGAGATCCCAAAACTTCTGTGCTGAACAAGTACAACCAACTCCACGCCGTATCCAATGTATATGTCACCGACGGTTCTGGTATGACCTCTGCAGGGAATACCAACCCATCCTTGACCTATATGGCCCTTACAGCCAGAGCCGTGGATCATGCCGTCAAAGAACTAAAAAAAATGAATCTATAAACGAACCAACTATGGACAGAAGAAAAGCGTTAAGAACAATAGGTTTTGGAACCACGGCCATTACCGTTACCCCCACGGTAGTCGGTATGCTTCAAGCTTGCCAAAGTCAAACCAACACTTTTACACCGATTCATTTTTCAAAAGAGAATTTTTCGGTTCTATCTCAATTGATGGATCTTATCATTCCGGAAACAGACATTCCTGGGGCCATTGATTTAAAATTACCAGAATTTTTGGATGGCTTTATTGATGTCGTTATGAATGAGAAAGCAAAGCAAAAGGTCACCGAAGGTTTGGATCAGTTCATCGCAGTTTCGCTCAAGGATACTGGCAAAAGCAGTGCCGCTAGGCTCGATCGTTCCGACTTGGATGCTCAATTGGCCAAGTACCTAAAAGCAGATCAGCAGCAACAAAATTCGGCGCAAGACGACAAAGCGTATCAAAGCGCCTCTGCTTTTGCAAATCAACTGCGGAGTATGACCATCAACGCCTTTAAAACCAATGAGTACATCGGTGAAAATGTAATGGCCTACGCTCCCATTCCAGGAGAGCAAAAAGGATGTGTCGATTTGATGGAAGCTACTGGGGGAAAAGCTTGGTCGCTATAGTGTCCTGAAATATTCTGCCAGGGCGCGGGCTTCCTCTTCCTTTAGATTTTGGTTGAGCATCATCACATTGTTGTATTCCTTAAGCAATGCGATGGCAGTCTCGTCCTTCTGTAACATCTCCGTAGGGTTGAGGATCATGTTCATCACCCAAGCCGGATTTCTGCGTTCATAAATCCCCTGCATGGCTGGCCCGATCAATTTCCGATTGGCCATATGGCAAGCCGTACATTTTTGGGTAAAAATCGCCGACCCTTTCTCGGCCAATTCTGAGTCGACAGCAGCCTCAAAAACCATTGATTTTATGGGTCCAATCCCTATACTTTCTGTATTGACAGCTGTCTTTTCAATCTGCTTTTTTTCAACCTTTTCTTCCGTGGGAGTCCGCTTGTACTCAAAAGATTTTTTCTTTTCTTCTTTTTTGGGGCCGCAGGCGGTCAGCAAAGCCAAAACAAATAAGAGTGTTATGGGTTTTTTCATGAAGGGGTTTTTTGATAACTGCTTACGAAAATACTAAAGAATGAAGAATTTGCCTTAACGGCCATTCAATTTTTTTTACTCTGGATGGGGTAGGGCCACTTTTGTGGATTTTTTGGAAACCAAATAAACCCCCCACATGATCAGCAAACAAGCAAAAAACTTGACCCCGTCCAGCACATCATTTCCTGTATAGACTGCATATCCAATGGCAATCACGGGTTGTGCGTAGGCAAAGGCCCCTACTGTGGAAGCTTGTAAATTCCTCAGGGCATACAAGTTCAGCAAGTAAGTGGAAAAGGTCGTACCCAAAACCACATAGGCAATCCGCCAAAACGCATCGAAGGGTAGGGTCGCCCAGGCGATCTCACTGAATTCCTCCAACGTGATCGGAAATGTGAGGACAAAACCTATCAAAAACAACCACTTCATCAGCGTAACCGTTTGATATTTTTCCGACAAAGGCTTGATCACGATCATAAAAGCAGAAAAGAAAACAGAATTTACCATAAACAAAATATTACCCACAAGAACATTGGGGGCATTAGCCGTATTTTCGATGCCATAGAGCACCAACATAATCGCACCAGCAAAACCTAAGGTAATCCCCAAAAACTTTCGTAAGCCGATTTTTTCTCTCAAAAACAAATAAGAAAGCAAAAGAATAAGGATGGGGTTGGTGGTAGCAAAAATTCCACTGTTGACTGGCGTGGAAAGTTCCAGTCCTTTAAAAAAAGTAAGCATGTTGATGCACATTCCCATCAAGGCAGCCAAAAACAATCTTAGGTAATCACCGCGATCGATTTTTTCTTGGGGGAGGAACAAACTGACCAGCCAAAAAAGCAGTGCCGCTCCAGCGGTGCGGATAAAAATAAAACCAAATGCCCCCACATAAACCGGCATCACCACCTTGGCTATGGTATGGTTGAGACCATAAATCATGGTGGCTCCAGTAGCCGCCAAAAGCGCCCAATTCCTAGTGTTCATCCAAGCATTTTTTGGCATCATTCACTGTAGATTTGCTGTTGCCTACAAAGACTTGTGATTTGTAGAGCAAAACCGGACGTTTCAGAAAAGTATAGTGATCCAAAAGCAAGGCTTTAGCATCCTCTTCAGTCAATGCTTTGGGATCAATTCCCCTTGTTTTAAACAATTGAGCACGCTTGTTGATCAGGGACTCATAGCTACCAGTGGCCGTAAACAAAACCGACAACTGTTCCTCTGTCAGCGGGTCTTTTTTGATATCGATCAAGGCCACCTCCTCCGAAAGGTCTAGGGTTTCCAAAATCCTTTTGCAGGTCGAACAACTGCTCAAATAAAGAAAAGCGTCCATAATCAACAATATCCAATGCAAAGAAATATCATTTATGTCGATAAATAAAGCCTTTTAATCTGGCATTTATACTAATTTTTTTTAATTACTTTTACGGTAGTTTAAAGCCCCAAATCTAACTATGAGACTTCACCGTTTCAACACCTTGCTTTTTTATTTGCTTAATAGCCTTCTGTATACATCAGTTAAGCTACTCCCAGCCCTAGTTCAATATGTTTCACTTCCTAGTCAATGAAGACAAACCTCCCCAAAGAAATGAAAAAAATTTTGCCCCTGATTTTCTTTTTATTGACCATTTCGGTGGTTTCGGCCCAGGTCAAAATAGGAGATGCTCCTAAAAAAATAAATCCCAATGCTCTTTTGGAATTGGAAAGCCAAAATAAGGGCATGTTGATCCCTCGCATGACCACCGCACAAAGGGATCGTGCTTTTACCCTAGACGTCCCCAACGGCTTGATGATTTTTAACACCGATGAAAAAGCAGTTCAAGTCTGGTTGTCTGATAGTGCCCAATGGCAAAGCCTGATTGTTCCTGAAGATAAACCCCAGCAAATCTCATTGGAAAACCACATACTGAGACTATCCGATGGTGGTACTGTTGACCTCAGCCCCTACATTGACACTGATACGGATACCGACACCGATGACCAGCAAGTGCCTGGTATAGTAACTTCTTATGGAAGCACCTTAGCCGAACTAAAAGTAAACGTTCAGCAGGCCTATACGGATTATTATGATTTGGCGGTAGAATTAAAAGAAGATTATGCCACCAAATTAGAGGCAACTCCAAAATTTACATATCTATTGAATCTGAAAAATATTTTTGAGTTGCTGCCGGAAGTAAAAATTTCGAATATTGCCGAAAAAGCAAATATCAATCCCTCATTGTTGCGACAGTATAAAACTGGCAAAGCAGAGGCATCTGAGGAACAGGCCAAAAAGGTATTAAAGGCCATACACCAATTAGGCGAAGAACTTTTGTCTGTTTCTTTTTAAGTAGCACCCATTATTTAAAAACCACTGGCACCTGACCGCTGTCGTGCCTCTTGTTGGCGCAAGCACCTGTGCTTGTCTCCTAACAGCACGCCAGGGGTCTACCTTTCTCCAAAATCCCATACCTTTGCAGAAATTAAAATCGACTGCAATGCCAAAACAATTGCGATTTAACAGTGCTACCATCCACGGAGGCCAGGAACCGGACAAGGCCTATGGTGCGGTAATGCCACCCATTTACCAAACCTCTACCTATGCCCAAACCACCCCTGGTGGGCATCAAGGCTATGAGTACAGCCGAACGCACAACCCCACCCGTACGGCTTTGGAGCGCTCCATGGCCAGTATCGAAAATGCAAAATACGGCTTGGCCTTTGCCTCTGGTATGGCCGCCATGGATGCCGTTCTTAAACTTTTTCAACCAGGAGATGAAATCATCTCCACCGATGACCTCTATGGCGGATCTTACCGATTGATGACCCAAATCTTTCAAAAATATGGATTAAAAATCCACTTTGTCAACATGGAAAAGGCCAGTACTGTGACCCAATTCCTCAACGACAAAACCCGTCTCATCTGGATCGAAACCCCCACCAATCCCATGATGAAGGTGGTGGACATCCGTGCCGTTACGGCCTTGGTCAAAGACCATAAGGCTTTGGTGGCTGTGGACAATACTTTTGCCTCTCCCTACCTCCAACAGCCGCTTGAGTTGGGAGCAGACATCGTGCTCCACTCCGCAACCAAATACCTCGCTGGACACAGCGATACCGTTCTCGGACTCCTGGCGGTCAACGACGATGAACTCCAAGAACAACTTGCCTTTATCCAAAATTCCAGCGGTGCCGTCCCAGGACCCATGGACTGCTTCCTTACCCTCAGGGGCATCAAAACCCTTCACCTGAGGATGCAAAGACATTGTGAAAATGGAGCTGCTGTGGCCATCTACCTCCAACAGCATCCCAAAATTGAAAAGGTTTATTGGCCTGGATTTGTAGATCATCCCAACCACGAAGTGGCCAAAATACAAATGAAGGCCTTTGGGGGCATGCTCTCCTTTGTCCCTCAGGGAGGCGCTTTGCAAAGAGCTATAAATATAGTTAATAACCTAAATATCTTCACCCTGGCAGAATCCCTCGGGGGCGTTGAAAGTTTGGCTGGCCATCCGGCTTCCATGACCCATGCCGCTATCCCCAAAGCAGTTCGCGAAAAAAATGGGGTAGTCGATGGATTGATCCGCCTCAGTGTGGGGATTGAAGACGTACAAGATCTGATCGAAGATTTGGATCAGGCCATCGGTGTCTAATTGTCCCGTCTATGGAACTCCCTAAAAACAAAAAAATTTATTTTGCCTCCGACAACCACTTGGGTTTGCCCAATGCAGATGCGAGCCGGGAACGGGAAAAGCATTTTGTCTCCTGGCTGGAGAACGTACGAAAGGACGCTGCAGCGATTTACCTCTTGGGTGATCTTTTTGATTTTTGGTTTGAATACAAGACCGTGGTTCCAAAAGGCTTTGTAAGGGTACTGGGCAAATTGGCCGAGCTGTCCGATACCGGCATTCCCATCACTTTTTTTGTCGGCAACCACGACCTATGGATGCGGGATTATTTCCAAAAAGAACTGGGGGTTACCGTCCACCACCACCCCATCACTTTGACCATCGGCACTGCCCGTTTTTTGATCGGACATGGCGATGGATTGGGCCCGGGGGACAAAGGCTACAAACGGATGAAAAAGTTGTTTACAAACCCCCTTTCAAAGTGGCTTTTTCGCTGGTTGCACCCCGATTGGGGCGTCCGATTGGGGCAATACCTTTCCCAAAAAAACAAACTGATTTCTGGGGAGGAAGACGTCCAATTTTTGGGGGAGGACAAAGAGTGGTTGGTAACCTATTCCAAAAGAAAACTCCAAAAAGAACATTTCGATTATTTTGTTTTTGGTCATCGCCACCTGCCCTTGGAAATCAAATTGACCGAAAAATCTAAGTACATCAATTTGGGGGATTGGATTACCCACAACACCTATGCCGAATTTGACGGTAAGCAATTGGTTCTAAAAACATGGAAAAAGTAGACCCATGATCGAAGCCAAATCGCTGACGCTCGAGAAAACCGTGATTGTAGGCATCATCAATAGTCATCAAGATGAACTGCAGTCCAAAGAATACCTAGAGGAATTGGCTTTTTTGGCCCTTACCGCTGGAGGTCAGGTGCTCCAACGCTTTGTTCAGAAAATGCAAACCCCCAACCCCAAGACCTTTATCGGCTCGGGTAAAATGGCTGAGGTTGAGAATTTTGTCTCAGAAAATGAGGTCACCACCGTTGTATTTGACGATGAACTGACCCCCGCCCAACAGGGAAATATCGAAAAGATTTTGCGTTGTAAAATCTTGGATCGTACGGGTTTGATCTTGGATATTTTCGCCCAACGCGCCCAAACCAGTTATGCCCGTACCCAGGTAGAATTGGCCCAATACGAATATTTACTCCCTCGATTAAAGGGACTTTGGACCCACTTGGAACGCCAACGTGGTGGGATCGGAATGCGAGGACCGGGGGAAACGGAAATCGAAACCGACCGGCGGATCGTGAGGGATAAAATTTCGTTACTCAAGAAAAAACTCACCACCATCGACAAACAAATGGCCACCCAAAGGGGCAATCGCGGTGCCTTGGTAAGGGTTGCTTTGGTGGGTTATACCAATGTGGGTAAATCTACCCTGATGAATGTCATTGCCAAAAGCAAGGTCTTTGCCGAAAACAAACTTTTTGCCACACTCGATACCACCGTAAGGAAAGTGGTGATTGGTAATTTGCCTTTTTTACTGAGCGATACGGTAGGGTTTATCCGCAAGCTGCCTACCCAATTGGTGGAGTCTTTTAAAAGCACCTTGGACGAGGTACATGAAGCCGATTTGTTGTTGCATGTGGTGGACATTTCCCATCCCAATTTTGAGGAACATATTGAGTCCGTCAATCAAATCTTGGGAGAAATCCAAAGTCAGGACAAACCGACCTTGATGGTCTTTAACAAAATTGACGCCTACCAAGCCGAACCCTGGGACGATACCGACTTGATCGCCGAGCGGACTGCAAAGCATAACAGCCTCGAGGAATGGCAATCCACCTGGATGCATCGCATCAACGACCGAGCCCTTTTTATCTCGGCCATCAACAAAGAAAACCTGCAGGCTTTTCGCGAAAGGGTCTATTCTGAGATCCGAAAGATCCACATCACCCGTTTTCCCTTCAACCATTTTTTATACCCTGAGGGATTGGACGGGACACTATAGTTTTTGGAGATAGGCCTCCATCTCTTGGATCATAAGTCCAGTGACGCCTTTCAGGGCGATGGTGCCCTTTTTGTCAATGATCATATGGGTGGGAAATCCCATGATTTTGTTGTCTTGAATCATTTTTTGTCCCCCTTCCTTGCCTGAAATATGATGGTAGTCAAAGGCTTGTTTTTTTAAAAATTCAGCCACTTGAGACTTTCGGTCAAAAGTCACGGCCAAAAAGACAATGTCCTCTCGCTGACTGTATGTTGCTGCCAAGCGATTCAGATCGGGAATTTCCTCTATGCAGGGTGCGCAACGTATAAACCAAAAATTGATGACTACGGTTTTACCGAGCAGATTTTGGTTGGTGTATTGTTTGCCATCCAAAGATTTGAGAACAAAGGGCAAAGCTTTTTTGCCGATGGCTTCCTCCCCACTAATTGAAAAATCATCCAAGGGCGGGTGAGGCGGTAAATTTTCCATCATTTTTTTTCTGCCTCAGACAGCTCAAAGAACACCATTGCTTTGGGCACCCCTTCGGCATCGGCATAGGGCAGGGGAGAAAAATTCAAATAGGTATTTTCATCTGTCAAAAAAGTGTCATTCTTTTCCAGCTTTTGACCACTTTCCCTGTAAGCCGGCAGCGCTTCAAAGTGGATTTCTTCTGTAAAACCCATCAGGCTTGTCATGTCCATTTTTTGGAGTCCAGGCAAGAACGGAAGGGTTTTAGGGGCAGATTCCAAGAATTGCGCTTGGCAGATCGTCAAGCCCAATAGGACCAAAAGGGGGGTGATGTGTTTCATAGTTGTTGGGCGTTAGGGAAGGGTGCTGATGATACCGCTTCCAGATACTTGATGGTTCATTTGATTGGGATTTCCTTTGAAGCGAATATTACCCGAACCACTGATTTTGGCTTTTAAGGAATGTTGGGCCACCACCCTGGCACTGCCAGAACCTGAGATTTTGATCGCTGTATTTTGGCTTTCCATATGCTCACTGTTCAATCGGGCGCTACCGGGGGATTATGATCTAAAGGATTTTAAAAATCAAAAAGTACACTTCGGATTTCGATATACCGGGAGTGGAAAATCAACCTATGATGCGACTTTTTTTGTAGATGATATTCGGGTGATGGATCAATAATCAGTTAGGTTTTTAGTTATGATCAATCATCAAATTCAATTTGATCGGTCTTGTAGATTAGATTTTTTTGGAGGGTACCTAGGTAATGCCCTTTAAGAATTTTCCCATCTTCGGTTGTAAAATTAAATTTTAAATCGGCCAAATCTTGTTTTTGCAGAACGGTCACCTTCCCAGCCAACAGAAGCGGGCCATCGTCCTCTTCATAGTGGATCAAACCGTTTTTTTCATCCCAGTCAAGGTTGTAGAAGCCTAAAGCAACGTCCCCTTCTTTATAAGGAGGGCGCAGGTTGATAAAATGATCGCCATTGACCAGATCCTCATTTTTTTGACTGTAGATGATAAAGCCCATCAATGTTCCTCTCCCTTTGATTTTTAACTCTCGATTGCTATCCGTATCAAAGGACAAACCTTTGGAACTAAAGAGCAGGGCTTTCATATTGTTCAGTGTTGAATTGTCCTCCAGCTTTACAAAAGCAGCTTTTTCGATGGAATGTTTTTTGCCGTCAATATCAAAGAAATTGTTAGTAGCGGAATTGCTTTCGGTTTTCTGACAGCATGCAAATAATAATACGACCCAGGCAAAGCCCAGGTTGAAATAAGTAGGTTTCATTTGGTTTTAGTTTTAGGTTATATAAAATTATAAAAACCTATCTTATTTTTTGAAATTCAAATGTTAAAACTATCGTCTAATTGTACTTAATTTTTCTTAAGATGCGTTGGGTATCCTTATAGGTTTCGTATACAGATTCCCCTTGTCGTCGCAAAAACTCTTGGGCGTGTAACAGTTGTTTTTTGGCTACTGAAATATTGTTGAGATAGCAGAGCATATAGCTTGGAGCGAGTTGGTAAAGGTCTTCTTGCTCTGCGGGATTCAGTGCAGCCCCTTTTTCCAATTTTTTTATCAGCGCATTGTTGGCATTCAGGCGGTGAAAAAGACTTTTTTTCTCTAACTCGGGGGGAGAAAACAACAGGCGGGTTTCCATTTGATAAGAACCATTTTCGTTAAAAATGATTTTGACTTCTTCTAGGGGGAAGAATTTTTCCAGCTCGTTGATATTGAGTTTTACATATTCGGTAATAATGAATTCATTTTCTGTCCAGTGAATTTCTACCTCGTCTAAGTTGGAGTAGAACAGCTTGACTTGTTCGTTGATCAATTCGATGTCAACCCTTGAGTAATAGGTTTTGTTTTTGTTTTTTTTTTCCATGCCAGCCCAACACACCACAAAAACTTCTTTAAAAACCTTGTATTCTTTAACCAAGTCTTCTCCGTGGCCTCCCAGAAAATCAATCACCCCGTCCAGTGTAAGTTGAATGTTGTTTTCTGCGTGCTTTTCAATTTTGGAAACCAAAAGACTGTTGTTGTCCTCGATCTTGATATCGAAGGTTTTGGGTAGGGAGATACTGCCTTCTCTCACAAAAACGGTACCCCCGTAATACTTCCAAATGTTTTTTCTGATGGAGGTCAATGCTGCATTGGGCATAATCGTAACCAGTCCTACCACTTTTCCTACAGCTAAGTTGGGAAAATGAATGTTTTCATAGGACACCCTAGGAGGATTTTCCAAATAAGCATTGATGAGGTTTTGAAGTTTGCTATCATCAAAAAAATCGACACCCACAATTTCATTTTGCTGGTCTTCCACTCCTATCACAATGTAGGAATTGTTTTTAGGGTTGCTGTTGGACAAGGCGCAGATGTGCTTGAGGAATTTGGCTTTTCCCTCTTTGGAACTCAAATTGATTCGCAGCTTTTTATCGTAAAAGCTGTTTTCATCATTCTGAGACAATAAGTTTTTGATCAGCAGCCGTTTGTTGATCATGGCTTACGGTGATTCACATAGGTATTGGCTTGGGCATTGGGCAACAGGAGCAGATCGGCGATGTTGACATGCTCTGGGGCTTTGGCCATATAACAAATGACATCCGCAACATCTTGGGCGCTTAAAGGTTTTAACCCCTCATATACCCGGTTGGCTTTTTGCTGATCTCCTTTAAACCTCACCACCGAAAATTCAGTATCGACCAAACCAGGGTGAATGGCACTTACTTTAATACCCATGGGGTTCAAGTCGATTCGCAACCCTTGTGAAAAAGCATCTACGGCATATTTGCTACTGCAATAAACACTTCCATTGGGATAGACCTCTTTTGCGGCAATCGAACCCAAGTTGATAATATGTCCCGATTTTCGTTCAACCATGGATGGAAGTACAGCTTTGGTGACATACATTAGCCCCTTGACATTGCTATCGATCATGGCTTCCCAGTCTCTGAGGTCGGCTTCATGTACAGGGCTCAAGCCGTGAGCATTTCCCGCATTGTTGATTAAAATGTCAATGGATGAAAAAGCTTTGGGCAGGGAATGGATCTGATCAAAAACCGCTTTTTTGTCTGCCACATCAAAAACCAATACATGGGAGGGAACCTTCAAAAGGTTTTGCAAGGCCTTTAGCCGACTTTCTCTGCGACCACACAAAATCAATTGTACTCCTTCTGCTGCAAACGCCTCGGCTGTCGCCCAACCAATGCCACTGCTGGCTCCTGTGATCAAAGCAATTTTTCCTCTCATATCTTTTTGTGAAGCGGATTTAATTTAACCTCGGCTTCTCTTTCAGAACTTTTGAATTTCTATTAAATTAGCCCTCCCAAATTAGTAATGAATAAGGGGGTAATGAAACCACTTCAGCTCTTATTTTTAACCAATTATTAACAAGTCATGAAAAAAATATTTTTCAATTTTGCTCCCCCGTTTAATGTTTTAATAGATACAAGATGGAAGAAATGATGAATAAGACCGTTGACATTAAAGCAATCAATGAAAAGATTGAGAAAGAGAGTGCCTTTGTCGACCTTTTAACCATGGAGATCAACAAGGTTATCATCGGTCAAAAGGAGATGGTAGAACGCCTGCTCATAGGCCTATTAGGTAGAGGGCATATCTTATTAGAGGGGGTTCCTGGATTGGCAAAGACTTTAGCGATCAACACGCTTAGTCAAGCCGTGAAAGGGGTATTCAGCCGTATACAGTTTACTCCCGATTTACTTCCTGCCGATGTGGTGGGCACCATGATCTACAACATCAAAGAAAACGATTTCACCATCAAGAAAGGGCCTATTTTTGCCAATTTTGTTTTGGCTGATGAGATCAATAGGGCGCCCGCCAAAGTTCAGTCGGCCCTGTTGGAAGCCATGCAGGAAAAGCAAGTCACCATTGGTGATACTACTTTTAAACTCAATGCCCCTTTTTTGGTCATGGCCACCCAAAACCCCGTGGAGCAAGAAGGAACCTACCCCTTGCCTGAAGCACAGGTAGATCGATTCATGCTCAAAACCATCATCGATTATCCCAAGCTGGATGAAGAACAACTCATTGTTCGCGCCAACCTAGCCAATGCACAAGAAAAAGTTAAAGCGGTGGTAACCCCCAAGCAAATTTTGACAGCCCAGTCCACGGTGAGAGAAATCTACATGGATGAAAAAATTGAAAAATACATTCTCGATTTGGTCTTCGCCACCCGATATCCCGAAAGATACAATCTGTCTTCCATCAAACCATTGATCGGATTTGGCGCCTCCCCCAGAGGAAGTATCAATTTGGCCACCGCCGCTAAATGTCATGCCTTCCTCAAACACAGAGGTTATGTCATTCCCGAGGATGTTCGGGCTGTGATTTACGACATCCTCAGACACCGTATTGGGCTTACATATGAAGCTGAAGCTGAAAACGTAACTTCAGAAGACTTGATCAGTCAAATCATCAATGAGGTAGAGGTTCCATAGGAACATCCTTATTTTTTCCCCTAAAGTCAAGCATTCATGGATACCAAGGAACTCCTAAAAAAAGTCCGTAAGATTGAAATCAAAACCCGTCGCTTGAGCGATAACATCTTTGGAGGGGAATACCACAGTACCTTCAAGGGAAGGGGAATGACTTTTAGTGAGGTAAGACAATACCAATATGGAGATGATGTGAGAAGTATTGACTGGAATGTGACGGCCCGATACAATGAACCTTTTGTAAAAGTGTTCGAAGAAGAAAGAGAGCTCACCCTGATGTTGATGATTGACATCAGTGGCTCTGAGTCCTTTGGTACACAGGGGCAGTTCAAAAGAGAGGAATTGACCGAAATTGCGGCGACCCTCTCCTTTTCTGCCATGCAAAACAACGACAAAGTAGGCTTGATCCTTTTCTCCGATCAAGTAGAATTGTTTATTCCTCCCAAAAAAGGACGATCACATGTGCTGCGGATCATCCGTGAGCTATTGGAATACCAACCCCAGAGCAACAAAACCAGCATAAGTAATGCTTTGGAATTTTTGTCAGGCGTAATGAAAAAGAAGGCCATTGTCTTTATGATGTCCGATTTTTTGGACAGTGGTTATGAAAAAACACTCCGTATTGTTGCCAAAAAACACGACCTGACTGGCATCAGAATCTACGACCGATATGAGGAAGAAATGCCCAATATCGGATTGGTTCCCATGTTGGACAACGAAACAGGTCAAATGGCTTGGATCAATACCCAATCCGCAGGGGTTCGTAAATCCTATGCGGAACACTACCGTAAATCCGTAAGTGAGTTCGAAAACCTGTTTCATAAAAATGGTGCTGGAACATTGCACAGTCGTTTGGACGAAAGTTATGTGAAAAAATTGTTGAACTATTTTAAATCCCGTGGCTGAATGAACAAAAAGATTTTGTTGCTATGGGCTTGTCTTTTCTCCACCCCCCTCCTCTTTGCCCAATTGGATTTCGACTTGAGGGTGGCGGTGGACACCACCAAAATGCGGATCGGTGAGAAAATAGAATATACCCTTCAACTCAAGGCCGATTCAACTGCACAAGTCACTTTTTCCGAACAACCGTTTTTTGCCCCTTTTGAGATTTTGGAGGAAAGTCCTATCGATACCCTCAGAGCCCAAAGCCATTATTTGTTTACCAAAAAGTATGCCCTGATCCAGTTCGACTCTGGAGCCTACTGGTTGCCTCCCCAAAAAGTAATGGTCAATGGCTTTTCCAAAATTTCAGATTCCCTTTTGATTCAAGTAGCTACCGTCCCAGTAGATACCCTCAAACAAAAACTCTTTGATATCAAGCCTGTTGCTGAAGTAGTGCAAAACTTCGATAACCTCAAAAGAAGTTTAATCTTCGGCACATTGGCCGTGCTGTTGGTCGTAGGGCTGATTTATGCTTTTTTCTTTGCCAAAAAAAGAATGGAAGAACGCCAAAAAAAACTCCCCCCTTTTGAGCGTGCCATCGAGGAATTAAAGGCTTTGGAAACCATTACCCCAACAGTCCAAGAGGAGTTCAAACAATACTATTCTCGATTGACCGATGTGGTGCGGCGTTATTTGGAAGAAGAGGCGAAAATATCAGCTTTGGAAAGTACCACCGATGAACTGTTATTGAAATTAGAGGCCCTCAAACAAACGGGTAAGTTGGAATTGGGGCGGGAAACCATAAAGAATCTCAAATCAGTTTTACAAACGGCCGACTTGGTAAAGTTTGCCCGATCTATTCCCGAGTTGGGGACGACTTCCCAAGATAGGGTATTGGTTGAAGAGGTGGTCATTGAAACCAAAGAAGCCCTGCCAGAACCCACCCCCGAGGAGATCAAAGAGCGGGAGGAGTACCGCCAATTGCTTGCCAAAAAGAGAAGAAAAAAACAATTACAATGGAGCTTGGCATCTCTAGGGATCTTGACCCTTCTCAGTATAAGCATTGCCATTTTACGCTACGGCTATTATCCCGTTCAAGACACTTTATTGGGTTACCCCTCCATCAAACTAAAAAATGGAACTTGGGTGAACAGTCAATACGGAACACCACCGGTTAAAATCAGTACTCCAGAAGTCTTAAGAAGGGTGAAATCTGAAAAAGGAGGTGCCTTGCGCTTTTCCTCTGGTAACTACGATGCACCGTTTTATATTGATTTGGTTTTTACCCAAAAGCCTCCGAAGCAAGAAGGAGAAAAGGCCCCCTCCAAAGAGGAACAGGAAGCACAACAAAAACAAAAAATTCAAGAACTCGTTAATGAGATCATTAACGATTTTCAGTCCCGAGGGGCCGTCAATATCTTGATCAAGGAGGAGGAAATTACCACCCTTTCGGGCTTGCCTGCCCTTAAGATTTTCGGAACGCTCGATTATCCCAAAAAAGGAAAAGACAAAAGGGTGCGTTGCAATTACATAGCGCATGTATTTGATTTTGAACAGGGAGGCATCCATCTTACCTTACTCTACGAAAAAGAGGATCGATATGGGGGGGAAATTGAAAAAAGGGTGATCGATAGCTTTGAACTGATAAAAGAATTGTAGACCATGTTTGAGGGCATTTATTTTGCAAATCCGGATTATTTGTGGTTGTTCATCAGCCTTCCCATTTTGGTGGGTTGGTATGTGATGACCAGAAGAAAAACCCAGCCGGTATTGAAAATCTCTTCCCTTAAAGGTTTTCAGGCCAATTCTGGTTTTCTGAGCCGATTGCAACCCTTGTTGTTTGTGATGCGAATGCTATCCTTGGCCCTGGTCATCTTGGCTTTGGCTCGGCCTCAAACCATGGACGTTTCTACCCGTACCAAAACCAACAAGGGAATTGACATCATCATGGCCATTGATATCTCGTCTAGTATGTTGGCAGAAGATCTCAAACCCAACCGCTTGAGCGCGTTGAAACGTGTAGCAGCTTCTTTTATTGACGATCGGGTGAGTGATCGGATCGGCTTGGTCATCTATGCTGGAGAGAGTTACACCAAGACGCCCATTACCAGTGATCGTGCCATCGTTAAAAATGCATTGGGAGGAATCCAATTTGAGGGATTGATCGAAGACGGAACTGCTATCGGCATGGGATTGGCCACTGCTGTCAATCGTTTAAAAGACAGCCGTGCCAAAAGCAAGGTCATCATATTGCTCACCGATGGAGTGAACAACTCTGGTTTTATCGACCCAAAAATTGCGAGTGAGTTGGCCGTGGAATACGAAATCAAAACCTATACCATTGGCTTGGGGAGTAACGGCACCGCAAGGGCACCCGTGGGGCTGTTGCCCAATGGTAAATTTCAGTATGGGATGACCAAGGTGGAAATTGATGAGGAATTACTCCAAACCATTGCCAAAAATACCGGGGGATTGTATTTCCGAGCCACCGATAACAAAAAGTTGGAGGAGATTTATGATGAAATCAATAAGCTGGAAAAGACCGAGATTGAGGAGTTTAAGTATTACAATTACCAGGAAAAATTCAGGCCATTGATTCTGTTGGCATTGACTTTGCTGTTTATAGAATGGCTGTTGAGAAACACCCTTTTTAGAAGTTTTATTTGATATGTATCAGTTAGACGCACCATTTTATTTTTATCTGTTGGGAATCGTCCCCCTCTTTTGGGGGGCATACCTTTTGGTAGCAAGGTGGAAGCGACTTACTCAAAAACAATTTGCCCAGGTGGGCTTGATGGAAAAACTAAGTCCCAACCGGTCAAGGTTTAAACCGGCTTTTAAACTGATCCTTTTAAGTCTTGGATTTGCCTTATTGATTTTGGGCTTGGTCAATCCAAAAATTGGAACCCAATTGGAAACAGTAAAACGAGAGGGCGTGGACATTGTTTTTGCCATTGACGTATCCAAAAGCATGCTGGCAGAGGACATCGCTCCCAATCGATTGGAAAAGTCCAAGCGTTTGGTCTCGGCCATCATCAATCAATTGGCGAGTGACCGTATTGGCATTATCGCTTATGCTGCACAAGCCATTCCCCAATTGCCCATCACCACCGACTACGGTGCTGCCAAAATGTTTCTGCAAGCCCTCAATACCAATATGCTATCCTCTCAAGGGACTGCACTGGATGCTGCCTTGGATTTATCGGGAACCTATTTTGATGATGAGGATCAAACCAACCGTGTGGTGTTTTTGATTTCGGATGGTGAAGATCACTCCGAGGAGGGAAGTGCTGCTGCCCAAAGGGCATCGGACATGGGCATTCGAATTTTTACATTTGGCGTTGGGACAGATGAGGGAGCTCCCATTCCCATCAAAAGGAAAGGAGTGATAGAATCCTACAAAAAAGATATGGAAGGAGTCACAGTCATCACCAAAAGAAATGCCCTCATCTTACAAGAAATTGCCGAGGCAGCGGATGGTGAATATATCGACGGAAATGATACCCAAGTGGTGTTAGATTTTGTAGCTGAAACCCTTAAGAATATGGACAAAAAAGAATTTGAAGCCAAAAAATTTGTCAGTTATAAAGATCAGTTTCAGGCTTTTCTTTTTGCAGGATTCCTGTTAATTTTGTTGGAGATGTTTCTTTTCGAAACCAAAACCAAATGGATAGAACGTCTAAATTTATTCAACGAAAAATGAGGGTCAAGCCAACTTTTTATTGTCTGTTTTTTCTGTTGATGGCTTTGCCAATGGTTGCTCAGGAAGCCGAGGTTACCAATCATATTTTTGATGGAAACGAACAGGCATCGGCTGAGCTTTTTGTCGAGGCTGAAATGTCCTACAGAAAAGCACTCTCCAAAGCCCCCGAAAAGCCAGAGGCCCTCTACAATTTGGGAAACACACATTTCAAAGAACAAGATTATGAAGAGGCCAAGCAACGCTTTTTTCAAACCCAAAAAATTGCGGAAAACAAATCCAGCAGGCATCATGCCCTCCACAATTTGGGGAATGTCTTTATGAAGCAAAAGGATTACGCCAAAGCTGTGGAAACCTACAAGGATGCTTTAAGAAATAATCCAGAGGATGAAGAAACCCGGTACAATTATGCCCTTGCCAAAGAGCTCTTAGAAAAAGAGCAGGAGCAACAACAAAATCAAGATCAAAACGATCAAAACGATCAGCAGGATCAAGAGGATCAAAAAGATCAGGACAACCAAGACGACAACAAAGAGGGAGATCAAGACAAAGATTCTGGCAAAGAGGACGAGAATCAAGAGGGAGACGAGGGAGAGGACGAGGAAGATAAAAAAGATGAAGGCGATCAAGAAAAAGAGAATCAACCTCAAGAAGGAGATCAAGAAAAAGAACAGCCTTCACAACCCCGACAAACAGAGCTTTCTCCAGAGCAGGTTCAAAGTTTACTGGAAGCCATGAGCAATCAGGAAAAGAAGGTTCAAGACAAGGTCAATGCCGAAAAGGTTCAGGGAACCCCGGTCAGAGGTCAAAAAGATTGGTAAGTATTATTGATGAAAAACAGAATTCTTCCCTTTATTTTTTTTGTGCTGAGCCTCACACTGTCGATGGCCCAAGGGGTGAGTTTTGAGGCCAAGCTCAGCAAAAGAACACTGGGGCTGAACGAGCGTTTGCGTGTGGATTTTGTGATGAATGAAAATGGAGATAATTTTACTCCCCCCAGTTTTTCTGGATTTCGCGTGGTAGGAGGACCCAATCAGTCCATCAGTAATTCGTGGGTCAATGGAAAGCGTAGTTTTTCCAAAACCTACACCTATTTTTTGACCCCTACCCAAAAAGGAGCTTTATCGATAGATCAGGCCACCATCAAAATCGATGGGGAGATTTATAAAACCACACCACAAAAAATTAC
Source organism: Bacteroidota bacterium (assembly GCA_027621505.1). Lineage (GTDB taxonomy): Bacteria > Bacteroidota > Bacteroidia > Flavobacteriales > Flavobacteriaceae > UBA8316. The sequence goes on from JAQCBK010000002.1 coordinate 65,819, forward strand.
TGTAACAGAAGCCGTTGACATTCCCAGGGATCCCAATAGCCCTGAGTATTTGATCGATGACAACCTTCATCTGGTTGCCGAAATCTCCAACCCTCGACCTTATGTCAACGAGGCCATTACCATCGTCTATAAATTGTATTTCAGGAATCCATTGAGGATTTCGGACGCACGGGCAGTGGAGAATCCTAAGTTTGCCGATTTTTGGAGCCATAACATCGACATTCCTCAGCTTAAGGTTGAGGACGGAACCTATAAGGGAGAGCCCTATAAGATGGTGGTTTGGAAAAAAAGCGTATTGTATCCTCAGAAAACAGGAAAGCTGTCCATCGAACCGCTAAGCCTCAACTTGATCATCGATTTACCCTCCAACCGCAGAGATTTTTTTGGCAATAGAATCCTACAACAATCCTCCAGAACGGTCACCGCAGGAAGAAGAACCATCAATGTCAAAGCCTTACCCGAAAAGGGAAAACCCGCCAATTTCTTTGGGGCAGTGGGACAGTTTGATTTTGATGCGCTGATCAATAAAAATGCCCTTAAAGCTACCGAGTCCTTCGAGATCAAACTCAAGGTAAGCGGCAAGGGGAACCTCAAACTTTTTAATTTACCACAATTGGTACTGCCCAATACCTTGGAAATTTTTGAGCCCGAGCATACCGAAAATGTCGTAACGACCCTATCGGGAATGCAGGGAAGCATTGAGGACAATTATACCATCGTCCCCCGTTTTCAGGGGAAATACCCCATATCGCCAGTGGCCTTTTCCTATTTTGACCCGAAGAAAGAGCAGTATTTTACCCTTCGGTCCCGTGAACAAATAGTCGATGTGTACGGTGGGCCTTTGGCCAATAATTCTGATGATAATTCAACCCCTCTTGCGGCCAAGCAACTCTTGTCCAATACCGATGAGTCCTTCCGATTCATCAAACTCAATCCCAATCTTGAACCCATTGTTAAAAAAGCATTTTGGAACAGCAAACTGTTTTATGGCCTAATCACGGCTCCGTTCTTTTTATTGCTTGGCTTTGTACTATTCTTAAAGCGCAATCAGCGTATTTCCAACGATGTTGAAGGCTCCCGACTGCGTTTGGCCAATCGATTGTCCAAAAAATATTTGGGAGAAGCCAAAAAGAATTTAAAAAATAAAGCGCTTTTCTATGATGCATTGGAAAGGGCCTTGTACAATTACCTCAAATCAAAGCTCAGGATAAAAACCGACGACTTCAGTAAATCCCGAATCGCCGAGATTCTGGTCAAAAGAAACCTTACACAAGAGGAAATAAAATCATTCCTTTACCTTTTGGAAAACTGTGAGGTAGCCCGTTACTCTCCAGCCACGGATGCCAAGATGCAACAAGATTTTGATCAAGCACTTGCTGTAATATCTAATATCGATAAAAAAATATGAGAAAGTTGGTGTTGTTTTCGGTCGTGGTCCTACTGTTTCAAACATCGGTTTTGGGACAGGAAAATAAAACGGTTTTTGAAAATGCAAATACCGCCTACAATGCCGGTCAGTTTGAACAGGCGGTGATGCTTTACAAGGAGATATTGGAAAGCGGTCAACACAGCGCAGCACTCTATTTTAATTTGGCCAATGCCTACTACCGTCTCAATCAGGTAGCGGAAAGTATTTTTTATTTTGAAAAGGCAAAGCAACTGAACCCAACCGATGAGGACATCATCATCAATGGGGCTTTTGCACAGAATATGGCTATCGATGCGATTGAAGTTTTGCCCAAATCTCAAATCACCCAATGGGAGGAAAAGGCCATGGGTCTTTTTTCTCAAGAAGGCTGGGCGTATTTTGCTGTTTTTTTGGCTTGGATGCTGGCATTGTTTTGGGCCCTCTATTTGAAAAATAGAATTCCACTCTTAAAGAGATCCTTTTTTGTTGCTGCCCTTACTGTGGCATTGCTGTTTTTGGGTACTTTGTCTATTGCTGTGGTCAAGTTTTCCAGAAATAACGAGCTTAACTATGGCATCCTTTTCAACAAAAAAATTGAAGTCTCAGCTGAGCCCAATTCCCGGTCAGAAGCATTGTTTTTGTTGCATGAGGGCACCAAAGTAGAGTTATTGGATCAACTCCAAGAATGGCAAAAAATCAGAATTGCCAACGGTTCAGAGGGCTGGATAAAAGAGGGGACCATTAGAAGTTTAAAAAACAATTAAATAAGGTCTTTTGGGAGGTCTTCTGACCATTCGCTTCCCCAGCTAAAAAGGTATTCACCGATTGCTGTAATGGGTTCGTAGAGGAGGGAATTTTCCATGGTTTCGGCATCGACTATGGGAACCCATGCATCGAGTTGATCGAAAAAGAAAAGCGCAACACTCATCAATACCGCCCATTTTATAACCCCAAAAAAAGCACCTAAAAATTTATTGAACAAACCCAATGAAGCTTGTCGGATGACCTTGGTCAGCCCCTTTGCGAGCAGTGAAATGGCATAGACAATCACAATGAATACCAACAGATAGGATACGGTTTGGACTGCTAAAGGATTCCAATCGACAAATCCTTTGACCAAATCGGCAACAAAATCCGAAAAACGCAGGGCACCAATCAAACCCAGAAACAAAGCCCCCAAGCTGGCGACTTCGATAATTAAACCTTTGGAAAAACCTTTTAAAAAGCCGAAACCCAAGGCAATAGCCAGCACAATATCCAATGCATTCATGCTCACGAAATTACTTTTTTTTTGTGAATCGTTTGCTAGGATTCATTGAAAAGGGAGTGGCGAAGAGGGGCTTTGAAAGATTGTTTTTAAACGGATAAACATCTACAAATATAGTAAATAAATTAAGTAACTTGAACGACCCAATGGCTGTGATTTGGGAGCTCCCTTTTTTGGGAAGCATGCACCATAATTTATTTTAAAGCCAGTATCTTTGGGGGTGCAAAAAAGTCAAAGCAGAGATCAAAAGTTAAAAGAACGTTGGGATCATCTAATCAGCCTACTGAGTGATCGATTCTCCGACGGAGAAGCATTGGACGTTGAAGGGGTATTGTATTTGGTAGGTTTGCAGGAACTGGGGCAGGTGCATCGTAAAATGAAAAAAGACGACAATGTCAACCTGATTCACATCGGCATATGTACTGTTCTTGAACCTTTTGGTTACTACCGCTTCGATTATTTTGACGAGGAGGGATGGCCTCATTTTGAATTGATAGAAGCATTGCCACCACTTAAGCCAGGGGAGCAATCCCTATTGATGAAAGAAGCCTTGGTAACATATTTTTTAAGCCGCGAGTTAATTCAATAAATTTTTACTTTTGACACATGATTGATAAGATAAACGAAAATCTTGCCTTAGTGAATGCTTTTGAGGCGAAGTCCAAAGAAGAAATAGAAGCTTTTAGACTTCAGTATCTCGGAAAAAAGGGGATGATGAACGATTTTTTTGCTGCGTTTAAAGAAGTGTCTCCACAAGACAAAAAAGAATACGGACAAGCCTTGAATAAGCTTAAAAATGCAGTCACCGAAAAAGTCAAATCGCTTCAACTTAATGCTGTTGACAACCCTTCAAAAGGAAACTACGGTGATTTATCGAGACCGGCTTATCCCTTAGCATTGGGTTCAAGACATCCCCTTTCGCTGGTCAAAAACAGAATTGTGGAGATCTTTTCTCAAGTTGGGTTTAATATTTCTGAAGGCCCAGAGATCGAAGACGATTGGCACAATTTTACAGCACTCAATCTCCCAGAGTATCATCCCGCACGTGACATGCAGGATACTTTTTTCATACAAACCGATCCCGATATTTTACTCCGTACCCATACTTCATCGGTTCAAGTTCGATACATGGAAAAAAATCAGCCTCCAATACGAACCATTTCGCCCGGGAGGGTATTCAGAAATGAAGCCATCTCAGCAAGGGCACACTGCATCTTCCATCAAGTAGAGGGTTTGTACATTGACAAAAATGTGTCTTTTGTAGACCTTAAACAAATCTTACTCTATTTTACCAAAGCCCTTTTTGGAAAGTCAAAGATCCGATTGCGACCCTCTTATTTTCCTTTTACAGAGCCCAGTGCTGAGGTTGATATATATTGGGGATTGGAAACAGAGACCGATTATCGCATCACCAAAGGAACAGGTTGGCTGGAAATCATGGGTTGTGGAATGGTGGATCCTAATGTTTTAAAAAACTGTAATATCGATCCCGAGGAGTATTCAGGCTATGCCTTTGGGATGGGGATTGAGAGAATTGCCATGTTATTATATCAAATTGGTGACATTCGCTTATTTTTTGAAAATGACGTCCGTTTTTTGTCTCAGTTTCAGTCTGAGCACTAGTCTAATTGTTTGGTCAATTTTTTAAAAACCCTCTCTGGGTTTTTGTTTTGGTAAAGGATTTGGTGAACGGCGTCAAGAATGGGGACTCTGGTTTTGTATTTTAGGTTGATCATTTTGGCTGACTTGGTGGCATAAAATCCCTCAGCCACCATACTCATTTCCATTTGAGCCGCTCTCACGGTATAGCCCTTTCCAATCATATTACCAAAAGTTCGATTCCGACTAAAAACAGAATAGCCTGTAACCAGAAGATCACCGAGATAGGCGGAATTGTTGATGTTGCGTTTCATTTTGTAGACATCTTTGATAAAGCGTTTCATTTCTCGAATGGCATTGCTCATCAGTACGCTTTGAAAATTATCACCATAACCCAGTCCGTGAGCAATACCGGCAGCAACGGCATAGATGTTTTTGAGCATGCTGGCGTATTCCGTACCGATAATGTCGTTGGAGGTCTTGATGCGGATGTATTCCGTTTTAAGCATGGCGGCTGTGGCTTTGGCCCATTTACTTTCCATACAAGCGATGGTCAAATAGGACAGCCGTTCCATCGCCACTTCTTCCGCATGAGAAGGACCAGAAATCACACCAATGCGCTCTAAAGGTACCTTAAATTGGTGGTTAAAATATTCCCCAACGATCATCATACTTTCTGGTACCACCCCCTTGACAGCCGAAAAAATGAGTTTGTTATCAATGGGTTGGTTTAATTTTTCAAATTCTTGGTGTAAAAATGCAGAAGGGATGGCAATGATCAACAGCTCTGCTGTGGAAACGATTTCATTTATGTCCGAACTGATCCTAAGTCGCTTGACATTCAAATGTGTAGAGCGGAGATAGTTGGGATTGTGGTGGTGTTTGTTGATAAATTCCACATGCAGTGGGTTTCTGACAAACCAGCCCACCTTTCTCTTGTTTTCGGTTAGAATCTTGATGAGTGCAGTGCCCCAACTTCCCCCTCCCAAGACGGCTACTTTAAGCTTGTTTTTTAGGATCAAATGGGAAAGGGTAGGCTTTTTGGAAGGTATTTTCATGGGGTATTCCCTATCATAACCAAGTGTCCCAAGGGATTCTGCTCAGCAGTAATAGGAGTCCAAATCCATAAAATAAAGCAATTCTGAGAAACTTCTTCCCAGGATCACTCTGACGTTTGTGAAGCGACCACCCCATGGTTATTAGAACAATGGCTAATATATTGGTGATAGGGTGTTCTACCAAATACAAACGTGCTTGAGCGTCTTTCATAACGCCTCCCACACCCATGTCAGACCACTGGTCGAACCAAGGGGAAACGAAATATAAAATCAATCCAATCAAAAGTTGAATATGGGAGAAGATCAAACCAAAAAGGGACAATCTTAAATCTTTAGACTCAAAATCTCTTCCCTTAATTTTTCCACCAATAGCATTAAGGATACCGAGAATTAAAACCAGTAAAACCAAATAGGCCCAATAGGAGTGAATATTTTTTAATAGCGAATACATGCCTTAATTTTTTCTGAAATATACGATATTCTTATCATCATTTGATGCTCCGATTTCAAGAATGAGATCACATCATGGCATTGTAATAAGAGGGATTCCCTGTTACTTCCTCTCCCAGCCAATCTGGACGTGGAAATGAAGTGTCCTCAGAGGGGAGCTCAATCTCAGCCAAAATTAAATTTTTGTCATGGGTCAAAAATTCATCTACTTCAAAAGTGAAATTTTCAAAAGGGACGATATGTCTAATTTTTTCGATGGGTTGGTTTAAGGTCAACGCCATCAACTGTTGGGCGTCCTCTAGCGGAATGGCTTTTTCCCATTCCAACCGACGGGTTCCTTCGCTATTGCTTTTTCCTTTGATCGTTAACCAACCCTGATTATTGATGATTCTCACCCTTACGGTTCGTTCGGGGTCCTTGTTGAGATAGCCCTGAATGATGCGATGACTTTGGATGGCTTCGTCCTTGAAAGCTTCGTTTTTGACCAAAAATTTTCTTTCTATTTCAGTTTTCATGGGTTATATAAGATACCGATGCTTGAAATGAGCTTTGAAAACCTTTAATAAGGGTTTTTTAGATTGTGGATACCCTCAAGGTGTTTACCATTCCTTTTTTGACGATGGGCATTGCGGTCAGGTTCACCAATAGGTCACCCGTGTTTACAAAGCCCGATCTTTTGGCGATTTCATTGATTTCTTCAACGGTTTTATCCGTGCTTTCAAAACTGTCATAATAAAATGCTGTAACCCCCCAGATCAAGTTGAGTTGAGTGAGAATTCTTTTGTTGGAGGTAAATACCAAAATATGGGAGTTGGGTCGCCAAGCTGAAACTTGGAAAGCAGTATATCCACTGTTGGTCAAGGTACAAACGGCTTTGGCCTGTACATCATTGGCAATCTGAACGGCGTGGTAACATACCGATTTTGTAATGAACCGCTTGGTTTTGATGTTGGGTGGTTTTTGGGGGATCGAAATGAGTTCCGAATCTTCTACACTTCGAATGATCGAACTCATGGTTTGTATGACCTGAATGGGATATTTTCCAACGGAGGTCTCGCCCGATAACATCACAGCGTCAGCACCATCCATTACCGAATTGGCAACATCGTTTACCTCAGCTCTTGTGGATGTAAGGCTATCAATCATGCTTTCCATCATTTGGGTAGCGATGATAACAGGGATCCTTGCCTTTTTTGCAAGTTTGACCATTTCTTTCTGAACCAGTGGTACCTCGGCAGGAGGGATTTCAACTCCTAAGTCTCCTCGGGCAACCATCAAACCATCACAATAGGAAATAATTTTATCAATATTTTCTATTCCTTCTGGTTTTTCGATTTTTGCAATGATCGGTATTTTGTGATCGGAATTTTTTTCAATCAAATTCCTTAGGTCTATAATATCTTCACTATTTCTAACAAAAGACAGTGCGATCCAATCCACATCTTGTTTGATGGCAAACTTTGCATCAAGAATATCTTTTTCAGTAAGAGCAGGAAGAGAAATATTAGTATTGGGTAAGTTCACCCCTTTTTTAGATTTTAACTTTCCCCCTTGAATGACCTTCGCTTCGACTTTGGCTTTTTTGTCTGTGGAAATTACCTCAAAAATGAGCTTGCCGTCGTCCAGCAAAATTCGCTCCCCCGGTTCAACATCTTTGGAAAAATTGTCGTAATTCATGTGCACCTTTTCCTTGTTGCCAACAAAGGGGGGGCCATTGAGAAAAAATATGTGATCGCCCGGTTCGACAACGGTCTCCTCCTCAACTTTTCCAACCCTCAGTTTTGGACCTTGCAGGTCGGCAAGTATGGAGGTGTTGGCATTGAGTTTTTTATTAAGTTGACGAATCATTTTGATTCTTTTTTCAACCTCCCCATGCTCAGCATGTGAAAAATTGATTCGGAATACATCCACGCCACAAAGTATCATCTCCTCCATCACCTCAACTTTTTCTGTTGCCGGACCAAGGGTAGCTACAATTTTGGTTTTTTTTCTTTTACTCATCCATCTAAATTTAGACCAAAGTCAAGATTTGATTGACTTGTATCCGCAAGAAAACGGTAGTTAATTTGTTGAATAGATCCCATTTTTTCCAATAAAATCTGAGTTTCAACCCCCGAATCAATTCTCACGATATAGTCTGTATCTTTTAAATCCTTAACCAAAGATAATTCTTTTGTTTCAGGTATCTCGAATAAGCTGCTTTCCATTTTGTTATCATTTTGTAAGACCAAACAGCGATTGGAAAACAGCCACACTTCTATACCATTGGCCTTGTCGATCCACTCATAACGGTCAAATGGATGATTTCCAATTTTCACCGCTTCACTTTCATTTGATCGAATAAAGCCACAACCGCAATGAAGATTGAGTAGGTAGGCCATCAGGTAACTTTCACAACTGCTGTGGATTGCAATCAGCGAATAGTCCTCTGCGGGAATTTCGTCAAGCAGGTAATGCTTAATTTTAGTCACTACAACTTGTTTTTGATATTCATGATGTGGAAAGCCCTACGGGCCGCCTTTTCCTCCGATTTTTTCTTCGAAATGCCTCTGGCCTTTACCAGCTGTTTTTCGTCCAGGTAGATTTGTGTGGTGTAGTTAAAATCGGGGTCAAGTCCTTGGTCTACATCTGTTTTAAAACGGATATTCTTCTTGGTTTTTTGTCCCCATTCCACCAGTGAACCTTTGTAGCTGAGAATGCTATGTTGAATTTGATCCACATCGACAAACGCCTTTAAAATCTTGTTCAATATAAAATAACTACAAATTTTATATCCTCTGTCGATAAGAACGGCTCCAATCAATGCTTCCAATAGATTACCGTGGATGTTTTTCCCAAAATTTACTTTGTTTTCAAGTTCTAGGAATTCTAAAAGCCCCATTTTCTCTCCAATTTGATTGAGGTTTTCACGGCTTACAATTTTGGCTCGGTACTTGGTCAATGTCCCTTCTCTTGCATAGGGAAATTTTTCATATAAATAAGAAGAAACGACTATGCTGAGCATGGCGTCCCCCAGAAACTCAAGTCTTTCGAAATTAATCAAATGGCCCTCGCCATCTTTTAAATTCAGTGATCGATGGGTAAATGCAGTTTGGTAAATGTTTTTATTGAAAACTCTAAGCGAGGTAATTTTCTTTAATTTTTTAAAAAACACCTTATCTTTTTTTGCCCTAGGCTTCAGGAAGTGGCTTAAAAAGTTCACATTTTGGCTTAAGTAATTTTTTTGAAAATAACGCAGGCGTTATGGCCTCCAAAACCAAAGGTATTGGACAAGGCTACATCAACGGCTCTTTCTTGGGCTTGGCCAAAAGTAAAGTTAATTTTAGGATCCAGTTTTTCATCGGCAGTGTGGTGGTTAATGGTTGGAGGGACTTTGCCGTGATGAATTGCCATGATGGAGGCGATGGCCTCAATCGCTCCAGCGGCACCCAACAAATGTCCTGTCATGGATTTGGTTGAATTGATATTGATGTGGTAGGCGTGTTCACCAAAAACGCTTTTCACAGCATTGGTTTCGGCGATATCTCCTAAGGGGGTTGAGGTTCCATGCATGTTGATGGCATCAACATCTTCTGGTTTTAGTCCAGCATCATTTAGACAATTGACCATTACTTTCTTCGCTCCCAAACCTTCGGGGTGGGGGGCGGTCATATGATGGGCATCAGCGGAGAGTCCCCCTCCTGCCAGTTCTGCATAGATTTTGGCGCCTCTGGCCTTTGCGTGGTCATATTCTTCGAGAATCAAGGCACCTGCTCCTTCTCCCAAGACAAATCCATCCCTGTCTTTGTCGAAAGGTCGAGAAGCGGTTTTGGGATCATCGTTTCTGGTGGATAATGCATGCATAGCATTAAATCCTCCTATTCCAGCGATGGTAACCGCAGCTTCAGAACCGCCGGATACAATGATATCGGCATAGCCCATTCTGATATAATTCAACGAATCAATCATGGCGTTTGAAGAAGAGGCACATGCTGAAACGGTAGCAAAATTTGGCCCCCTCAAGCCGTATTTCATGGAAATGATGCCCGGTGCGATGTCGGAGATCATTTTGGGAATAAAAAAGGGATTGAAACGAGGGGATCCGTCTCCACTTGCAAAATTGAGTACTTCGTTCTGAAAGGTTTCCAGCCCTCCTATGCCTGCTCCCCAAATGACACCAATTCGGTCGAGATCCTCTTTTTCAAAATCCAACCCTGAATCTTTTACAGCTTCTTCTGAAGTAACCAGAGCATACTGGGTGAAACGATCACATTTTCTAACTTCTTTACGATCCATGAAGTCCAAGGGGTCAAAATCTTTGACTTCACAAGCAAACTGGGTTTTGAACTTGGAGGCATCAAAATGGGTGATTGGGGCGGCACCACTGGTGCCAGACAATAAACCCTCCCAATAAGTAGGGAGGGTGTTTCCTATAGGAGTTAAGGCCCCCAATCCGGTAATTACTACGCGTCTTGGTTTCATTTAAGCCTGATTTTACTTCGCTTGCTCAATAAATTGAATGGCTTGACCTACTGTTGAAATGTTTTCAGCTTGGTCATCTGGAATCTGAATGTCAAATTCTTTCTCGAACTCCATGATAAGTTCCACGGTGTCCAAAGAATCGGCACCTAAATCGTTAGTGAAATTGGCATCGGTAACAACTTCGTTCTCGTCTACACCTAATTTGTCAACGATAATTGCTTTTACTCTTGATGAAATATCAGACATAATCAATTTTGTTTATAAATTACTGTGGACAAAAATATAAAACTTTAAGTCAAAACACTATCGCACTTATAAAATATAACTTTTCTTTGTGAAGGGGTTGATTATAAATCAATCCAAATAACCCGTTATTCTTTATATCTAGTGAAATTTATGGGGAAAAATTCGGTAAAAAAAATTGTGCTGTTTGCTTCTGGTTCAGGAACCAATGTGGAAAATATCATTCGCTTTTTCATGTCTGACCCATTGATTAAGGCCTCTATGGTTTTTACCAACAACCCCAATGCAGGGGTCATTCAAAGGGTACAATCCTTGAATGTTCCTGCCATTGTATTCAATAAGACCGAATTGACCAACGGACAATTACTGGCTCAACTCAAATCATCGATGCCTGATTTAATTGTTTTGGCTGGGTTTTTATTAAAAATTCCCCCCGAATTTGTCCATACGTTCAGTGGGAAGATCATCAATATCCATCCTTCCCTGTTACCCAAACATGGAGGAAAAGGAATGTATGGAGCACATGTTCATCAGTCTGTCAAAACTGCAGGAGACAAAGAGACTGGAATCACCATTCACTTTGTCAACGAACACTATGACGAAGGATCAATAATTTTTCAATCCAAAGTTCCCGTTGACGAGCGAGATAGTCCAGAGGAAATTGCCAAAAAAGTCCATGAATTGGAATACCAATATTATCCGAAAGTCATACAAAATCTTTTGAATTCATAAATGTCGGAAAGGATCAATATATATACTGATGGTTCCTCTTTGGGAAATCCGGGGCCAGGAGGCTATGGAATTATTATGGAATGGGAGGGAATGGATCACATGAAAGAATTTTCTGAGGGATTTCGTTTGACGACAAACAACAGAATGGAATTATTGGCAGTTATTGTTGGGTTGGAGACCTTAAAAAGGCACCCGATGGAGGTTACGATTTATTGTGACTCGAAATATGTAGTCGATGCCGTTGAAAAAAAATGGGTATTCCAGTGGGAGAAAAAGGGCTTTAAAGACAAAAAGAATCCAGATTTATGGCAACGCTATCTTAAGGTCCATCGAAAACACAAGGTTAATTTCATATGGATCAAGGGGCACAACAATCACCTCCAAAACGAGAGGTGTGACCATTTGGCTGTTGGCGCCGCCAAACAACAAGATTTAAAAATCGATCGAGTTTTTGAACAAGATCACCATAAAAAAACCCTTCTTGATTGATAAAAAATACGATCATAAATCTTTTATCAAATTGCATTTGAGCCATTTGAAGTTTATTATTTTTGTCTTATGAACCATAAACTGCTTGTTGTGGGGACCATGGCTTACGACGCCATTGAAACCCCCTTTGGAAAAGTGGATAAAATTTTGGGTGGAGCCGCCACTTACATTGGCCTTTCTGCTTCACGGTTCTCCCTAGATTGTGCAATCGTATCGGTAGTAGGAGAAGATTTCGAAGAGGAACATCTGTCCCTATTGAGAGACAGGGGAGTGGATTTGTCGGGCGTTGAAATCGTAAAAGGAGGCGCCACCTTCTTCTGGAGCGGAAAGTACCACAATGATCTCAACACCAGAACCACACTGGATACCCAATTGAATGTGCTGGAAAACTTTAACCCCAAAATACCAGACCACCTCAAAACGCCAGACATTGTCATGTTGGGAAATTTGTCTCCCGATGTTCAGCTAAAAGCCCTAGATCAGTTGGAGTCTAAGCCAAAGTTAATTGTATTGGATACCATGAATTTTTGGATGGAGCACTTTAGGCCTGCACTGGATAAAGTGATCACAAAGGTGGATGTCATATCAATAAATGATGAGGAAGCGCGTCAATTGACCGGTGAGTATTCTTTGGTCAAAGCAGCGGGTGAAATTCAAAAGATGGGGCCAAAATATGTGATCATCAAAAAGGGTGAACACGGGGCATTGCTTTTTCATGATAAAGAAATTTTTTGTGCACCTGCCCTCCCTTTGGAGGAAGTTTTTGATCCTACGGGTGCTGGAGACAGTTTTGCAGGAGGATTTACAGGATACCTTACTGAAACTGGGAACATTTCCTTTAACAACATGAAATTGGCCATCATTTACGGCTCTGCCATGGCCTCTTTTACCGTGGAAAAGTTCGGTACGGAAAAACTTGTCAATTATACCCCGTCCATGATGATGGCTCGTTTAAGAGCTTTCAAAGAATTAACTACATTTGAGATCGAGATTGAATAAAAAATATCACAATGAGTGACGCCATCAAACATGAATGTGGAATTGCAATGATCCACTTGAAAAAGGATCTCCAGTATTTTAAAGAAAAATATGGAACCGCAATGTTTGCCATTAATAAGATGTATCTGATGATGGAAAAACAGCACAATCGTGGTCAAGATGGTGCAGGTTTGGCTTGTGTTAAATTGAACATGAAACCGGGTCAGCGATACATTGCAAGGGCCCGCTCCAACGGACAACAGCCCATTCAGGAAATTTTCAAAAAGGTTAACAAAAGTGTGCAACAGGCTTCAGAAAAAGATCCTGACTTGTTAAATAATGTAGATCAATTTAAGGAAGAGGTTCCCTATGCAGGAGAGTTGATGCTCGGACATTTGCGCTACGGAACATTTGGTAAGAACAGTATCGAAAGTGTTCATCCTTTTTTGAGACAAAACAATTGGATGCATCGTAATTTGATTGTAGCGGGAAACTTTAACCTTACCAACGTAAATGAGCTTTTTGACACCTTGGTTGAACTGGGACAACATCCAAAAGAAAAAGCCGATACCATTACGGTAATGGAAAAGATAGGTCACTTCCTCGATGATGCTGTAGCAAAAATTTATAAAAAATTAAAAAAAGAGGGTTTCAATAAAGCCGATGCCTCCCCCCAAATTGCCGAGCGATTGAGTATGAAAAAGGTTTTGCGTAAAGCCTCAAAAAAATGGGATGGAGGGTACACCATAGCTGGATTACTAGGCCATGGTGAGTCTTTTGTGTTCCGTGACCCAGCTGGAATAAGACCTGCCTATTACTATGATGACGAGGAAATATTGGTGGTGGCTTCGGAACGACCTGCCATTCAAACGGTTTTCAACGTTCCCTTTGATGACATACAAGAATTGCCTCCTGGATATGCTTTGTTGACAAAAAAATCAGGGGCGGTTAAGCTCAGTGAAATACAACAGCCTGTCGAACGAAAGTCTTGCTCTTTTGAGAGGATTTATTTTTCAAGAGGTGGAGATGCTGAAATTTATAAAGAAAGAAAAAAATTGGGGAGCCTGCTTTTTCCTCAAATCCAAAAGGCCATCCAAAACGATTTGGAGAACACGGTTTTTTCTTTTATTCCTAATACAGCAGAAACTTCTTTTTACGGATTGTTGGGAGCCGTGCAGGACAATATCGTTCAATCCCTAAAGAACACCATTCTCAGTGAAAAAAAGCACAGTAATGAAGAATTGGAAAAGCTGTTCTCCCTTCGGCCTAGAATTGAAAAAATCGCCATTAAGGATGCTAAACTCAGAACGTTTATTACTGAGGATGTTAGCAGAGACGATTTGGTTGCCCATGTCTATGATGTAACCTATGGTGTGATCAAACCTACAGACCACTTGGTTATTATTGACGATAGTATCGTCCGGGGAACAACTTTGCAAAAAAGTATCTTGAGAATGCTGGATCGATTGAACCCAAAAAAAATCATCATTGTTTCCAGTGCTCCTCAGATTCGATATCCTGACTGTTATGGCATTGATATGGCCAGAATTGATAATTTTATTGCTTTCAAAGCAGCCATAGCACTCCATGAAGATCAAAAAACCTTGGACGCCACCTTGGAAACTGTATACAGGAATTGCAAACAAAATCAGGAACTCCCCATTGAAGAAGTAGAGAATTGTGTTAAAGCCTTGTACGAACCTTTTACTGATGAGCAGGTATCCGCCAAAATTGCTCAGATTCTGAAAGGGGAGAATATCAATGCAGCCGTTGAGGTCATTTTCCAAACCATAGAAGATTTGCATGAAGCTTGCCCCAAAAATTTGGGGGATTGGTATTTCTCTGGAAATTATCCTACCCCAGGTGGGAATAGAGTCGTTAATCGAGCATTTATGAATTTTTATGAAGGAAAATCCGTAAGAGCTTACTAATGAGACATATAATTTTTTTTAATTAAATCAAAAATTATTTATCTATATAGATGGCTTTCGAGCAAATTACCTTTATCAGAAAAAAGTGTATTTAAACGTTTTATTGTTCGATGCCTGACCCATTCATCTACTTTTACATCACCAGAACATAAGTAGGTTAAGTTCATGGTAAGATTTGGGGCAAAAAGGGAGGATTTATCCTCCCTTTTTATTTTTACTAAGTTCACCCCGTTAAATCTCTTACTTGTTTTGCCCATACAATTCACTCACTTTTTCCCAGTTGATTACATTAAAAAACGCACTGATGTAATCTGGTCTTCTGTTTTGGTAATTTAAATAGTAGGCATGCTCCCACACATCAAGTCCAAGGATAGGAGTTCCTCCACATCCGATACCTGGCATCAACGGATTGTCCTGGTTAGCAGAGGAACAAACTTCTACTTCACCTCCTTTGTGAACACAAAGCCATGCCCATCCTGAGCCAAACCGGGTAGCAGCTGCTTTCGAAAAAGCCGTTTTAAAATCGTCAAATGTTCCATAAGCGGCATCGATGGCCTCGGCCAAGTCTCCTGAAGGAGTTCCTCCTCCATTGGGGCTCATTACTTCCCAAAACAAGCAGTGATTGTAGTAACCTCCCCCATTGTTTCGTAGGGCTGCATTGTTCATGTCCATCTTTTCCAAAATGCTTTCAATACTGTCGGATGCCATAGCTGATCCTTCCAAAGCTGCATTGAGGTTGGTCGTGTAACCATTGTGGTGTTTTCCATGGTGGATCTCCATGGTTTTTGCATCGATATGCGGTTCTAACGCATCGTTTGCATACGGTAATTGTGGTAATTCAAAAGCCATAATGTTTTTTTGTTTTCAACAAAAGTAGAATTTCTTTTATGGTTTCCGTAAGGGATGACAACGAAAAAAACTAAATTTAATGATTATATAAGGTCATGAAATCGAGTGCTTTTCAAATCATAAATGCTGCGGCTGGCTCTGGGAAGACTTACTCTTTGGTTTATGCCTACCTGCAAAAATTACTATCCACCAACCGAGACGACGGCTACAAAAATATGTTGGCCTTGACCTTTACCAACAAGGCGGTAAACGAGATGAAGTTTAGGATTTTGAATAGCCTTTATCTTTTGGCCCATAAAATCGATGATGAAAAAATCAAACACATTTGCTCAAGTCTGACCAGTGACCTGGAGATTGATATCTCCACACTTCAAATCAAGGCGGAGAGAATGTTGAATAAAATCCTTCATGAATATGCTGCTTTTGAAGTCATTACATTGGATAGTTTTACCCATAAAATTATTAAGAGTTTCGCCAAAGACCTAAGAATCCCTGCCAGTTTTGAGGTTACCTTAGATGGTGATTTGCTGTTGGAGGAAATGACAGAAAATCTTTTGGATCAAGCTGGAATCGATCCCAGCTTAACCAAAATATTGGTCGCATTTAGTTTGAGTAAAACGGAGGAGCTCAAGAGCTGGAACATTGGCCAAGACCTGTTTGAATTTTCAAAATTATTGCTCAACGAGAACGATCGTTTGCCCCTGTCTCAACTTAAAAATATTGACCCCCGAGTTTTTGAATCACAAAAAAAGGATTTTATTGTATTACAGTCCAAGCTGGTAAATGAACTTCAGGCCATGGGTCGAGAAACATTAGAACGCATCAGAGATCAAGGGATAAGTGCTGAAGACTTTTCTCGCAAGACCCTTTATACTCATTTTGAGAAAGTGGCCAACGGAACGATTGACGGACTTTATGGGAACCAACTCGAAGACAATTTAAAAGCAGGGGAACGCATCTACACCCAATCTCTGGAGGACGATAAAAAAAACAAGATTGATGGTTTAATTCCCCAATTGCTGGAGGATTTTTTACAAATCAAACGAAAAGTAGGCCGACTGCTTTTGCTGAAGAGCATCATCAGTCAATGGACGCCTTTGTCTTTGATCGGTTGGATGGAGAAGGGCCTATCGGAACTACAGCTTCCAGAAAATCGCCTCCTGCTCAGTAGGTTCAACGAGATGATAGATAAAGAAATATCTGGACTTGATGCTCCTTACCTCTATGAGCGACTGGGCGAAAAATACCGTTATTATTTTATTGATGAATTTCAGGATACTTCAAGGTTACAATGGAAAAACCTGATTCCTCTCATCTCCAATGGCCTTCAAAGTCTGGACGAGGATCATCAATCAGGTTCTCTGCTTTTGGTGGGTGATCCCAAACAAGCCATTTATCGCTGGAGAGGGGGGGACAATGAACAGTTTTTACGTCTTTTAAATAAAGAAAGCCCTTTTCAATGGTTGCCCGATATCAAGCTTCTGTCCAAAAATCATCGCAGCCGTAAGGCCATTATCGATTTCAACAATCAGTTTTTTGCATGGGTAGCCTCTGTTTTAGACGATCCCGAGCAAAAAGCAATTTTTGAGCAACAGACCCAACAGCAATTCAATGACAAAAATGGAGGACAGGTGACCATTCAATTCATTGAAAAAGGCAATCATAAAGAAAGTACCTTTCCTGAGTATCAACAGCAAACGATCCATGCACTTGAAAAAGCGAGATCGAATGGGTTTTTGTGGGAGGATATGGCCGTATTGGTCAGAAAAAAAGAACATGCTGTTTTTGTGGCAGCAGCCCTTCAATCGGAAAATATTCCTTTTATATCCTCCGAGTCGCTATCGCTGGCAAGTTCCACCAAAGTGAGTTTTCTTGTTCATCTGATCCATCTGGCCACAAATCCTGATGATCAAGAGCAAAGAAAAAACATCATCGAATTTTTATGGATTCAAAATCAACCTTCAGCTGATTTTCATTCCCTATTGAGTGATATGGTCTTTCTTCCATTTCCGCTGTTCCAAAAAGAACTAAACCAGCGATTTAAGGTTTCCTTTGACTTTGAACTTTTTTCAAAAAAATCCATTTATAATGCTATCGAGTATGCCATTCATGCCTTTGGATTGAATCAAAAAATGGAAGCCCATTTAAATGCCCTTTTGGATGATGTTTATGAATTTAGCATCAGAGAAGACGGAAGTTTTTTAAGTTATCTACACCATTGGGAAGTTAAGGGAAATCATCAAAAAATTATTATCCCTGAGGGGACCAATGCAGTAAAAATCATGACCATCCACAAGGCCAAGGGGCTTGAATTTCCTGTGGTAGTTTTTCCTTTTGCATCAGAGGATTTGGTTTCTTCTCGTATTCGAAAAGTTTGGTATCCCATTAAAAATCAATTTGACACTTCCTTTGAATGGGGAAGGGTACATTTCTCCAGCAAGTTAAATTATCTGGGGGATGAGGGCTCTGATTTTTATCACCGAGAGGTGCTGGCAGCCCAAGGCGATTCCCTAAACACACTTTATGTAGCCATGACCCGTGCCATTTCTCAAATGTATGTCATTTGTACCCTCGAAGCCAAAAAGAGCCAGGTGGACAAAAGCTATGCGACCTTGCTGAACCATTTTGTTTGGAATAAAAACCAAGAACCTCAAATTGAAAGTCCTTTTTTGTGGGCTGGATCGGAAAATATTCAAATTACTCGTCCTCGGTCAAGTATTAAAACCATTGAACCGAATTTCGTCATCTGTCCTCATTGGCAACAAAGACTATGGGTTCAGATCAGCCCCAAAAACGATGAGGCCTCCATTGCTGCCCGTCACGAGGGCAGGTTGGTTCATGCTTTGATGGCAGACGTTTATCATTCCAATGACGTCCCCAATGTAATCAATGAGGCACTGAACAATGGGACCATCGCCGAAGAGGAATACCAACATTATCAACAGTTGATGAAAAATATTGTGGAGCACCCGCTCTTGTCTCCTTTCTTCGCAGCGGAATCAAAAGTTTTGAACGAAAAAGATATTTTAATTCCCGGGCAGTCTTTTGTCCGTCCGGATCGGATTGTAAAAAATGAAGAGGGGTGGGTTATTATTGATTATAAAACGGGAAAGGAACGTGAACGTGACCACAAACAAATCAAACAATATGCCGAGCTAATTGAAGAAATGACTCAAGAGAAATCAAAATGTTATTTGGTTTATATCGGCCAAGAAACCATTGTAAAAAAAGTCGCATGAGCGTCCATCAGACCAAGATCAGCCTATGAGAACTTTTTTGGACGAAATAGCCGAACAAATTTTTAATACGAAAACCCCTCTAGAGTTCATCAAAATAATTGTACCCAGTCGCAGGGCAACCCTATTTTTAAAAAATGCTTTGGCCCGTCAAATTCAAAAACCCACTTTTGCTCCAGAAATTCAAAGTATTGAAGATTTTATAGAGGAATTATCTGGATTAAAAAAAGTCCCTCAAGTGGATCTGATCTTTGAATTTTATGATGTTTATCGTTCCGTTAATAAGGAGAAACAATCGGATTCATTTGATCAATTTTTGGGTTGGGCCAACGTCATTCTCTCTGATTTTAATGAGATGGACGCTCATTTGGTAGCGACCAAAAGTTTTTTTGATTTTCAGTTTTCATTACAGGAGATGACTCAGTGGACCAAAGATGAAAATCAGACCCAAATCGTCCTAAACCACTTGCAGTTTTGGCGCATCATGCCCAAACTTTACAAGGGCTTGAACCAACGCTTGATGGAAAAACAACAAGCCACACTGGGTTATATGTTTAGGGAGGCGGTTGCCAATTTGGAGTTTTACATGAACCAAACCTCAAAACAACATTTCTTTGTAGGATTCAATGCGCTAAATACAGCAGAATCTCAAATTATTCAGGAGTTTTTGTCGAGGAATAAGGGATCCGTTTACTGGGATATCGACAGTCAATTCTACAAAGACCCCTTTCATGCAGCGGGGAAGTTTATTCGACACTATCACAAGGATTGGAAATCTTTGCGTTCCCAAAAAGTATCATTTGAGGAACATTTTTCTAAGCCCAAGCTCATTGAGATCATTGGAGTGACCAAAAACATTGCCCAAGCTAAATATGCCAGCCAACTGGCTATCGATTTACACCAAAAATACCCAAATGAGAAAACAACTGTTGTTTTGGGTGAGGAGTCCCTACTGGTTCCTGCCATCTCCTCCATTGAAGACCCCGAAGTGACTTGGAATGTAACCATGGGATATCCCCTAAAAGATACAACCGCAACCAATTTTTTTGAAGTTTTTTTTCATTTACACCACCAAGTAAGAAAGGGAGCTTTCTTTTTTAAGCATCTAAAAAAACTGCTTTTCACATCTTTCTGCCGTGAGTTGTTCCAATTTCATCAATTGGATTTGGAGGAAAATTTAAATGATATGGTCTCAAAAAATCTAAATTTCATTCCGCAAGAAAAGTTGTATCATACGAAAGACCTTGCAAGTATTGATGCTTGTTTTTTTGCTCCAGTAGGGGACATAGACATTTTTCTAAAGCGGCTTACTCAAATTTGTAACCATTTCATTTTGTTTTTGGAAAATTCAAAAGACAAAGGGGCGGTTTTGCATTTAAATTATTTCCAAAAATTTAAATCCCTTTTTAACCGTATTCAGGGATTGAATCAAAAACAACCTTTTATCGATCAGCTTTCCCTTCTGATCTTGGTGTTCAGAGCACTTATTAAAGAAGAAAAAATTGATTTCCTTGGAGAGCCATTAGAGGGCATACAGTTCATGGGCTTACTCGAAACCCGTCTATTGGATTTTGATAATGTGATCATCACCAATCTCAATGAGGGGATTTTACCAGCAGGGAAAAACAACAACTCCTTCCTCCCTTTTGATTTAAAGAAAAAATTTAAGTTGCCTACCTTTTTGGAAAATGATGCCATCTACACCTACCATTTTTACCGCTTGCTGCAAAGGGCCAAAAGGGTATATTTACTTTACAATACCCAAAGCGATGGATTGAACTCAGGAGAAATGAGTCGCTTTTTGTATCAGCTAAAATATTTGAAGCAACACCCTCAACCCGTAATGGAAAAGCTGGTGGGATTGAACTATAATCCTCCTCAGACTCCCATTTCTGAAATTAAAAAAACAGAGGAAATCATGGAGCGTCTCAATGCCATTGCTGAGAAAGGTTTTTCTCCCTCTTCTCTTTCGCTCTACCTAAGAAACCCGCTAACATTCTACTACCAAAGGGTATTGGGAATCCAACAAAACAATAGGATGGAATCCATCATCAATCCAATGGACAAAGGAAATTTGGTTCATGGAGTTCTAGAGCAACTCTACCTTCCCTATCAAAACCAAAATCTGACGTTGACGGATTTCGATCAAATGAAAAAACAGGTTGCAATGGTTTTGGAGGAACATTACCGAAAGATTTACCACGGGACCCCAAAAATAATCGGGAGAAATCACATCATTTTTGAAGTGCTAAAAAAATCGATCATGGATTTTCTGACATTGGAGGAACAAGCAGTCAAGCAGGGAAATCAGATCAAAATATTGTTCTTGGAGCACCAATTTGAACAGATCATCCACCCTCCCAACATCGACTTTCCAGTGAAGCTTGTTGGTGTGGTAGATCGTATTGATCTCTACAATGGCCAACTCAGAATCATTGACTACAAAACAGGAATGGTGCAGCCCAAGCAATTGAAACTGCCCCACTGGGAAGTGTTCCATGAGGACACAGATTTTGCCTATTTATTTCAGATTCTGCTCTATTCCTATGTTCAGAAACCATTGATCTCTCAGTATCCGGGTGCAAATGCAGGGATTATTTCGCTCAGAAACCTCCCAGAGTACTTTATGCCTTTCACCACAAAAAACAATCCCAATCAGTCATTGAATCCGGAAAATCTGGATCGTTTTGAAGTAAAATTATTCGATATTATTGATCAAATATTTGATTCCAAATTGAATTTCATTGACAAAGGCTGATAAATTTAGTATTCAATTTTTTATTCAATATATTTAAAAAAATATTTTACGATGAGTGAGTCAAATGGTAGCAAAGAAGAAAGGGGGATCAAGAAAGAGAAGCTCAATTGGTTCCTGCGGATAATTACGCTGGGTGACCGTTTTTCTATTCAGGATTTCTTCGATCGAGTCAAAAAAGGCTTCGTTGAGTTTTTGATCGTATTTTTTGGGGTATTGGTTTCTTTTGGAGTGGAAAGTCAAGGAGAGGATTTTGGGGACAGAGAATCCAATATTGATAACCTTATTGGTTTGAGAGACGAGATGAAGGACATACAGCAGTACACCCAAATTTATATAGAGGAGAATACTTGGATCAGAGCACTGTACACCAAACTTTATGATCAATGGGAAGAAAACAGAGATAGTGTTTTCTTATTCATAGATGAGACCGATGGGCAACCCTATTCACCACTCTCTTTTTATAATAATTACAATCCGTTCAATCCGCCACGTGTAGTTTATGAAGCCATTAAACTGGACGGAACTTTTAGGTTTTTAGGTTCTGATGTGGGGCGCTTGGTTAACAACACTTACGATGGTACTGATTTAAAGTATTTGATGTTGAATACAGATCGTGAGGAAAAAGTGTATGTTGATCAATTCGAGTCTCAAGTGGCCAATAAGTGGATTTTTGATTTGGATAAAATAGATTTATATGATACCGACTTTTGGGTCAAAAATCGAAAATACTTCCAGAGAGAGAAATTTTTGAAATATAACCTATTCAAACGTTTGGGACTGTGGCAGCAAATTTCGGAGCAGCTTGTAGATTACGATGCCACACTGGAGCGTAACATAAAAAAACTTGATTCTGTGATCCAAACCAAAGACGATGAATTTGTATTTATCTATTGGTGGTTCTAAGCTTTTTCAATCAAGCCAGCAACTAACTTTCCTGAAATCAAAGCGGGAGGCACACCAGGTCCAGGTACGGTTAATTGACCTGTAAAATATAAGTTTTTTACTTTTTTACTTTTGAGCTTAGGCCTGAGAAAGGCCGTTTGCATGAGGGTGTTTGCCATTCCGTAAGCGTTCCCTTTATAGGAGTTATAAACCGAAATAAAATCATTCACACAAAAAGAATCTCTAAATAGGATTTCATCTTTTAGTTGTTGACCGGTCAAGTTTTCCAAACGTGCTATAACGATATCAAAATAATGATTCCGCAATGCATCAGTATCCTCCAGTCCAGGGGCAATTGGGATCAAAATAAAACAGGCTTCTTTTCCTTTAGGAGCCATATCAGGGTCTGTAGTGGAAGGGAAGTTGGCATAAAACAGGGGTTCCTCAGGCCACTGTGCAGTGTCGTAAATGGTTTCGGCATGGGCATCAAAGTCCACATCGAAAAACAAGGTGTGGTGGGAGACATTTTTCACCTTTTTGTTTAATCCCACATAAAAGAGCAGGGAGGAGGGGGCAAATGTTTTTTTGTCCCAAAAGGCTTCACTGTAGGCCCTTAGTGGTTTTGGAATCAAGGTTTCGGTGTGGTGGTAGTCAGCCCCACTTAAAACGACATCGGAAAATATACTTTCTCCATTAGTTTTGATTCCAACAGCTTTTTTGTCTTGAACGATGATCTCGTCAACGGAAGCGTTGACGTTGATTTGAACCCCCAAGCTTTCTGCCAACCGTACCATTCCTTTTACGATGCTGTACATACCATCTTTGGGATGCCAAGTGCCCAAACCGAAATCCGCAAAATTCATAAAATTGTAAAAAGCAGGGGTGTCGGCAGGTTTGGCCCCCAAAAACAAAACGGGAAACTGGAGAATCTGTGTCAGTTTTGGATTTTTGAAGTCCCTTGTAACCTCTCTTTTGATGTTAGAAAAAAAGTACCCTATTTTATTGATGGTTTCGGGGGTCACCAGTTCCAAGGGGGAAACCCCTGGACGATAAACCAGTTTATCAATGGCAATTTTATAATTATCGGCAGCTTTGTCGATGAATTTTTTAAGCTTGGCGGCGCTTCCAGGTTCGACTGCTTCAAATGAAGCGTAAATTTTTTCTAAAGAATCACCAATACAGATGGAATCATTTTTTCCAAAGTAAACCTGATATCCAGGGTCTAGCCGTTCTAATTTATAGTAATCACTCGCAGATTTTCCAAAATCACCAAAAAATTTCTCAAAAACATCGGGCATCCAATACCAGGACGGCCCGATATCAAAAACAAAGCCCTCTTTTTTTAACTGACGGGCGCGCCCTCCGGGGGTACTGTTTTTCTCAAAAACTTGAACCTTATGTCCAGATTGGGCAAGATAACAGGCTGCTGACAAAGAGGAAAATCCAGAACCGATAATGCTAATATTCTTTTT
>JAQCBK010000091.1 GCA_027621505.1 Bacteroidota bacterium
TCCTTTCGGAATGGCAATTAAGTAAAAAAAAGACTACTTTAGTAAAACCCAAATCCTCTACTGTCATAACGGTTTTCGTTTTTGTGGTTATTTGGGATTAAAAATCATGTGGATACGCTGTGATCTGTCCTTTGAGGCATCATTGTATTTGGCAGGGGGCAGCAAATCCAAAATTAATAACAGCAACCAATAAAATTAAAAGATGAAAAAAACACTCTTAATCACATTCGCGCTATTTGCCTTTTACGGATTTGCACAAGATCGTTTTGATCTTGAAAAAAAATCAGACAAAACTCCTTCTACGGATTCAATTAAAAAATCGAAAGATCAAAAGATATTGCAGGAAACCAAAGTAATTTATTTACTGGAGGGGAAGGAGGTCACATCGGCTGAGTTCAAAGGCTTGAAACCTGAGACCGTCAAATCCGTGTCAGTAATTAGAGATAAAAAGGAGATGAGCAAATACACCTCTAAAAACTGTGATGGACTGGTCGTGGTTGAGCTTAAAAAAACCTGATAAAGTTGGGCATCAAAGAAGGGGTAAAGCCACCCAAAAAAAGGAGTAAAATAGCTTAACAGAACATTATTTCATTTGTTTTTTAAAGGAAAAGCACAATCCGTATATTGGTGATGGTATTACCAATAGTAACTGAATCAATGCGTAACCATCCCCTATTTATTGGACTGATCAGCACATTAAACAGTTATAGCTTGTTCCCCTCCAAAAAGTAAATCTATCAAAGTAATGACTTGGAACATTTGGCACAGAGGTCTTCACGGCTCCCAAACCGATGGGTTGAAAAAAGAAAACATCCATCCGATTAATGTTTACAGAGTCATCCATCAAGAATCCCCTGATGTACTCTTGAAGCAAGAGTTTGGCTATACCGATGCTTTTCGGGAAGCCCATCCAAATCCCGTCCAAACTATGAAGGGAACATGGGGCTATCTTTCTCCAAGAGATATCATATCGGATCGGATTGATTTCGTATATTATGTAGGTCAAAAACTAAAAGTATTGGAAGAATGAAATGAAAAACAACCTTTTTTTACTAATCTCTACATTGATTCTTCTGGGGTCGTGTTCAAAAAAACAACCCTATTTAAAAGTGGGACTGATTGCTGATCCTCAATATGCCAACAAATCCACCTCTGGCAAGCGACACTATAAAGAAACCCTTTGGAAACTAGAGGAAGCCATCGATACTTTTAATCACCACAACATTGATTTCGTGCAAAATCTTGGCGATATCATTGATGTCGAATGGGAAAGTTATGATGCGGTTTTGCCAATATCTGAGAAACTCAAACCCGGCATCAAAAACTACCATCTACTAGGAAATCACGAATTTTCAATAGACACAACCCATTTTAAAGACATTCTCAAACGTTTGTCAATGCCCAATTACTATTACTCCTACTCCAAAAATGGTTGGAGATTTATTTTATTGGATGCCACCGACTTTTCTTACTACGCTAATGTACTGCACGATCACGACATTGGGGAAATCGATTTATATTTCGAAAAAACCAAAGGTCAGTCAAACAGTCACCGTTGGAATAGTGCCATTGGCTCAGCTCAACAAAACTGGCTAAAACAAGAATTAGAAGATGCCCGTTCGCTGAACCAAATGGTTGTTCTTTTTTCTCACATGCCCCTTAGGCCAAAAGATGATCCCCACAATTTGTGGAACGGTCAAGAAATCATTAATATCATAGAAAATAGCTCCCATGTAGTCGCTTTCATCAATGGCCACAACCACTCAGGAGGCCATGTATTAAAAAATGGCATACACTACATCACCGTATTTGGAATGGTAGACACCCAGATCAGCTCTTATGGAATACTCGAATTTTATAAGGACAGTTTGAGGTTGCTAGGCTATGGAAACCAAAAAAACATTCGCATTAAATTATAATTGATTCCTTTGATTACGCTTCAAAATAATAACAAATACCCATTCGATCATGAAAAACAGTCCATTATTCTTTTTGCTGATGGCAATCCTCGGATTTCCATGTTTTGCCCTTTCCCAAGAAAGATATTTGAGTGATCAAATAAAAATCTTAAAGCAATATGATCGGGAACATCTACATCGCATAGCATTGCCCATGGGCGGCATAGGCACTGGTACTGTGGCACTAGGGGGGCTGGAGAATTGAGAGACTGGGAAATCATGAATGTCCCTGCCAAAAATTACAGTACAGTCACCACCGGAAATGACGCTCCTTTCTTTTCTATTTACACCAAGAAAAAAAATGGATCTTCCATGACAAAAGCCCTTTTGGGACCTATCGACCCTGCCGATTATCAGCACTATGAAGGTCGGTCTGTCGATCATCATGAATTGCCTCGCTTCCGAAATGCCTCTTTTGAAACCACCTATCCATTGGGTATTGTAAACTTGTCCGACAACACCATGCCCGTCAACGTAAAAATCATTGGTTACAACCCCTTTATCCCTAATACTATCAATCAGTGGTAGAAAATAGTACTTTCTCAATTCCAATATATATAAGGTCTTACGGTAATAGGTGGCAAAAGGTTTTTCCAACTATTCCTTTTTCATTTGGGTATTACTTGGGTAAATCTACCTTGTTTTATTTGGGTAAATGTTGTGTCTTTATAGTATGGATTAACAACTATGGGGAAACCATTTAAACAACAACTAAAACCAAAAAAAGACAGGAATTCAAGGGGATAATGAAGTGCGGTTTGATTAATTAATATATGATTTTGGTTTAAAATTTTGATTAAACTGAGTATTGAAGTAATTATTTATTTGGCCATTCCCAGTTAACCAGATCGCTACTCCAAGCAATCCCTATTGATGAGTTTTTATCAAAATCTCCTTCAGTTTCTTTATTTGGTCCGGAACCGTGGAAAAACATAACATATTTTCCTATTCCTTTTATGTTTCTGAGGTCAACTACTGCCCCTGCAGTAAGCCTTCCTTTTGCCCAGTCCCAGTCTTTTTGCCCAAGCGTAATTAGACTTCCAAATGAATTCCAGTCTTTAAGATTATATGACCGTTTGATTCCTATACCATTGGATGGTGAATGGAACATTGTATATTCATTTTCGTCTTTTAAAACGCATACGTTTTCTCCAGATTCATTATTCCCAAAGTAGTTCCAATTTATAAAATCATAAGTATATGACATACTAACTCCATTTTGCTTGTAGAAACACCACCATTTTCCTTCTTCATCTTTGTCTTCTATTAAATATGGATCAATCATTCTACCCATTTTATCTTCGCTGATTGTTGGTCCTTTAACTTTTAGAAGTTCAGGATTAGACCAGTTCTCGAGATCATTACTCTTCATGATAAAGATTCGAGAATTAGCATCACCATAACGCACTTTATCGCCTGAGTTATATCCTTGACGAGGATAGGTTTGAAGACATAAAACCCATTTCTCATCATATCTAATTACATTTCCTGGACTACAATAATTTAAGTTTTGATCCCTTGGAGTCAAAATCTTTACTTGACTCCATTTTCTTAAGTCACTAGAGTCACTGCATGCAGTATAGGAAAATATTTTACCACTTTCGTTTTTAACCAATGTGAAGAATAAGTAAAAGCGATCATTATGGAACAATACCGCTGGATCTCTATATGCCGTTCTCTCGTCACCTTTAAAAATGACAGGAGAATTAATTTCCTCTAAGATTTTATTTTGAGCATTCGAATGATTAAAATAAATAAAGAAAATGAAACAAGTAAGAGAGTATGATAATTTTGTAATAAAAAGTCCTCTAAATATCATTTGACTATACTCCATTTGATTCAATGAATCTTACTTCAATATATAAAATTGATTTAATTTTTTTTTAATTCAGTTATAG
>JAQCBK010000029.1 GCA_027621505.1 Bacteroidota bacterium
CACTCCAAATGATGCAATCGATGAAAAAAATGCTGATTTTGGGGGGAGGGAAGGCTGGCTTCCATCTGTAGTGCTTTGATTTCATCGTCCGATAAGGGAAACTTCTCTACCGAGAAATAAGTGCAATTCAATTGGTTTTCCAAGGAAAACACATAACTCAAATAGGCGTTGAGTCCTGTGCCTAGGCCCAGCTCAAAAACCTTTAAGCTTTTGTCGGGGTTATTTTCTATCCAATACTGCATCCCTTTTTTGATATACACATAATCAGATTCCGTTACCGCTCCATTTCTTGAATGATAGGTCTCCTTTAACTCCTCGACAAAGATAGAGGGGGAACCATCCTCGGTTTGAATGATGCTTTTTTTCATATCCAGATGAATCTATTGATGTTGGAAAGGCTCTTTAATATGCTAACTATATTTATAGATCTTTATCATTTCACTTGACAAAATAGTGGGTTGTCATTTAAAAAACCAATCTCTTTGGAAAAAGTTAGAACTAAATAAATTAATTTTGGGGATAATTTTCAAACAATCATGAAAATAGTCAGGACTTCGGCGTCCAAATTAGGATCGGTGGATTTTGAAAACTTGAACTTTGGTTCTGTTTTCACTGACCATATGTTTGTCTGTCGGTTTAATAACGGACAATGGCAAACTCCCGAGGTGATCCCCTACCAACCCATGTCATTTGAACCTTCTATGAGCGTATTGCACTACGGTCAAGCGGTTTTCGAAGGAATGAAAGCTTATAAAGATGATCAAGGGAAAATTTGGTTATTCAGACCAGATCAAAATTTCAAACGGATCAATCGTTCCTCTGAAAGGCTTCAGATTCCTGTTTTCCCTGAAGATTATTTTTTTGAAGGTTTAAAAACATTGCTGGATTTGGACAGAGATTGGATCAAACCTGGGATTGGCAATTCACTATACATTCGTCCTTTTGTTTTTTCTAGTCAGGCTTGTGTCCAAGCTTCTCCCTCTAAAGAATACACTTTTATTATTATCTGTTGTCCTGTTAAAGCCTACTATGGTGGGGAGGTCAATGTATTGATTGCAGAGGAATTCAGTAGGGCTGCCAACGGCGGTATCGGTTTTACCAAAGCAGCTGGTAACTATGCTGCACAATTCTATCCTACAGCTTTGGCTCAAAAAGAGGGCTACCAACAGATTGTTTGGACCGATGCCAATACCCACGAGTATTTGGAAGAGGCAGGTACCATGAATATTTTTTTCAGAGTAGATGACCAATTGATTACTGCTCCTACCAATGACCGGATTCTCGATGGCGTTACCCGAAAGAGCGTCATACAAATTGCGAGAGATTCTGGAATTGACGTTGAAATCCGTCCCATCAGGATTGCCGAGATTGTTCAGGCATCAAAAGAAAATAGACTCAAAGAAATGTTTGGTAGTGGAACGGCCGTGGTGATCAACCCAATTAAAAGTTTTGGTTACCAAGGGGCGAATTACAAATTGCCAGAGTTGGAAAATCCCATAGCCACCCGACTCAAGGAAAAAATCATGTCCATTCAATACAACCTTTCTGAAGATCCCTACGGTTGGAGATTTGCCGTGGACTAATCTTTATTCAAAAGATTTGCAATGTTGGGCTTGAAATAGTTGGGCCCTTTCAGCACCTTACCGTCCTCTCGGTAAATGGGCTGGCCATCAGCCCCTAGTTTACTCATATTACTTCGCTGAATTTCGTCAAAAACCTCTGAAATTTTATGCTGTATGCCGTGCGATAGAATGGTTCCACACAAGATATAGAGCATGTCTCCCAAAGCATCGGCCACCTCTACTAGATCCTTGTTTTGGGCGGCTTCTAAATATTCCTCGTTTTCCTCTTTCATAAGGTTATATCTCAGCATAACGGTTTCTTTTGAAATATTTACGGTTGGAGAATCTGCAGATTCGATACCAAAAGCCCTATGGAATTCTCCTACAGCTTTTAATTCTTTATTGATCATACTTACGTTTGTTTAAATTAAGGAAGGTCAATGTTTTTTTCTAAATTAGGCCAAAAATAGCCATGTTCAGCAAAGGACAAGTTTTGTTTGCCGTATTTTTTATCATCGCCTTTGTCGCCTTGATGATCTTTTCATACCGAGGGGATGCTAAAAGCCACAATTTGCATTATAGAGGAAGCCTAAAGATATTTTTAGTTTTCCTACTCATCATCTTTGCGCTATTTCTCATTAAATTTTTTACACAGTAGCGCGGTCATGAAACAGATCCTATTGGTTTTTGTTGGGGGAGGACTTGGAAGCATGATGAGGTATCTCGTCGGGCGCTGGCTTCCCTATTCGGGAAAAGGTTTTCCTTGGATGACTTTATACGCTAACCTATTGGGTTGTTTTATCATAGGTGTTATCACAGGCTATATTTTAAGGAACCATTCGGATCAACAGACACCCTTGGTTTTGTTTGCAAGCATTGGTTTTTGTGGTGGTTTCACTACTTTTTCGTCCTTTGCCAATGAAAATCTTTCTTTTCTTCGCGCGGGAGATTTCACCCATTTATTGACTTATAGTATGGTGAGTTGGGTTACCGGAATATTGATGGTTTATCTCGGAATTTTGTTTGAAAAGCTTTTCCATTAATTTTTTGAGCATTTCTCAAAAATAGATTTAAATTTTATTATACCCCTATGTTTTTGGGGGTAGTTTTTCTCAAAGTCATAAAAATTAATTTTATACCCCTTAAACATGAGGGGTTGTTTTTTTGTTGAAATATTTTTGGGGCAACATTAAACAATATACTATGTTAAATCTTTCACTAATTAACACGACAACAGCAGTTGAAGTTAATGATGACTTTACTATGCTGTGGATTCTTCTATCGGGAATTCTTGTTTTCTTTATGCAAGCAGGATTCACTTTGGTAGAATCTGGATTTACACGTTCAAAGAATGCTGTAAATATTTCCATGAAAAACATCTTGGACATTTCTGTAGGTACCTTGTCCTACTGGTTTATTGGGTACGGACTAATGTACGGAGCATCTAATGGTTGGATTGCTACTTCGGACATTTTCTTCAACCCTGGAGATGGCCCACATGATGTTTTCTTCCAGACAGTATTTTGTGCTACCGCAGCTACCATTGTATCCGGAGCTATTGCAGGGAGAACCAAATACACCACTTACGTATTTTTTACCATTTTCTTAACCGCTTTGATCTATCCTATTTCAGGTGGATGGCAATGGAATGGTGACGGTTGGTTGGCCAACTTAGGCTTTATCGATTTCGCCGGATCTTCTATTGTTCATTCGGTAGGAGGATGGGCAGCCCTTGTCGGTGCTTGGATGGTTGGCCCGCGATTGGGTAAATATGTAAATGGAAAATCCAATGTTATTCCCGGACACAACCTTTTGTTAGGTGCCCTAGGGGTATTCATCTTATGGTTGGGATGGTTTGGATTTAATGGCGGGTCCCAATTGGCATGGGGAGGTGACGATTCAGTTGCTGCTTCGGCAGTGGTAATGATCACCAATATTGCTGCTGCAGCTGGTGCTGTTGGAGCAATGGCCATTACTTGGATCAAAGACGGAAAGCCCAACTTGGGCATGACCCTCAACGGAGCTATCGCAGGATTGGTAGCCATAACAGCAGGATGTGGAAATATGACATTTGGTGGAGGATTTCTTGCTGGACTCATTGGTGGGATCATCGTGGTATTTTCCATTGAGTTTATCGATAAAGTTCTCAAAATAGACGATGCTGTAGGTGCTGCTTCTGCTCATGGAGTCGTTGGTGCATGGGGTACCCTAGTAATAGGTCTTTGGGGTGTCGATGGAGATGCTGGTATTGGTCTATTGAATGGCGGTGGTGCCAGTCAACTCGGTATTCAAGCCATTGGCGTACTGGCTTATGGTGTATGGGCAACGGTTGCCGCCCTGATTGGTTTTGGCATTCTAAAAGCTACCATTGGTTTGCGGGTCTCTGAAGAGGTTGAAATCAAAGGTTTAGATCAATCAGAACATGGAATCGGAGGATTTGAAGGTGGAGGTTTCGAAGCCTGGATTAAAGAAAATACTTAAAAACTAACAATAACATTTATTAATCAATTAAAACTATTATTATGAATTTTTTCAAAAACACTTTATTATTATCACTCGCAGTTCTAGTATCCTTTACTGCAACTGCTCAGGAAGAGGAAACTGCTGCAGAACCCACATTTGCTTTGAGTGGTTCCATCGACACTTATTATAGAAGCAGCGAATATGCTCCTGGCACTTCGTTTGCCAACCTTCCTGGCTTTGCTATGGGCATGGCCAACTTGATTGTTTCCTATGAAGGGGAAAAGTCTGGTTTTGTCGCTGATCTTGTATTTGGACCTAGAGGAGCCGATGCTGTTTTCGGATCTCCCCAGCTCAGTGATTTTTACAGAAGTTCTAACATGGTAAATCAGTTGTATGCTTACTACAATGTGAGTGATTCTTTCACATTGACATTAGGGAACTTCAATACCTTCCTAGGTTATGAAGTAATTTCACCCGTAGCCAATTTCAACTATACAACTTCTTACATGTTCTCTTATGGGCCTTTTTCCCACAGTGGAATTAAAGCGGATATA
Organism: Bacteroidota bacterium; assembly: GCA_027621505.1. Taxonomy (GTDB): domain Bacteria; phylum Bacteroidota; class Bacteroidia; order Flavobacteriales; family Flavobacteriaceae; genus UBA8316. The sequence continues at coordinate 4,580 of JAQCBK010000029.1, forward strand.
GCCGCCGGAGAGAATACTTCCATCATGCTTGCTGTTTTGAACACTACAGATGCTACAGAATTTCAACCCATTGATGACGATTTCATGATTGGAGCCCAATTGGGTATTTTTGGCCAATACATTAACTATTTGGGTGGTGGATCCAATGGAGTAAGTCAAATTGACTTTACCGGTGGGTTCAACCTCACCGATAGCTTTTTCCTGGGTATCAATGCTACCAGCTACAGTGATGACTCTGATGTGGAATTCTCTGGAGTAGCATTGTATCCTCAGTACACCTTTTCAGATACTTTTGCATTAGGTGCAAGATTCGAAGCTTTCTCTGAAGATGGATTGGGTGCGATTGGAAGTATCTCAGGCGACGGTGACAACACCTCGTTCACCATCACTGGTAGCTATACCTCAGGTAATTTTATTTTCAAACCTGAAATAAGAATTGACTCTGCCTCTGATAAGTTTTATACTGACGCAGACGGTGCAACGGACAGTTTATCTGCCTTCTTGGTTGCTGCAATTTATTCATTCTAAGCCAATTGATTTGGAAGTTATTGCTCCGAATATGGCATACAATATCCCCCCTAAAATGCTGGGGGGATATTCTAGTATTCAATATTCCCCAATGAAAATATTTTTCACGTCTTACCCACACTTACTTTACCACTATCATTGGACAACGAAAACATCCAATATTCATGGCCTTGGTCATAACCTATCAAAGCGTTTTCAAAAACAAATAATTCAATTGTAAAATCATGAAAAAAATTGAAGCAATCATCAGAAAATCAAAATTCGATGATGTCAAGGAAGCCTTACACAATGTAGAAGTCAATTTCTTCAGTTACTGGGATGTAACTGGAGTTGGCAATGAAAAAGAGGGACATGTCTACAGGGGGATCTCCTACAGTACCTCAGAAATTCAAAGACGCTATTTGTCTATTGTTGTATCGGACAGTTTTGTAGAAAAGACCATCAACGCCATCATCGCTACTGCTGCGACTGACAAAGTAGGTGATGGTAAAATTTTCGTCCTACCAGTGGATGAAGCCTACCGAATCAGAACCGGAGAAAAAGGAAACGAATCATTAAACTAACAAAACGATATGGAAACTACTATTTTAACTGTAAACAATGTATGGATGATGGTCTGTACAGCCCTTGTATTTTTTATGCACTTGGGATTCTCTTTTTTGGAAATCGGATTGACCCGCCAAAAAAACACCATCAATATTTTATTTAAAAACTTTTTCGTGATCACCGTCGGACTTCTACTTTATTGCCTGGGGGGTTTCAATCTGATGTATCCTGGCTTTGAAGACGGTGACATGGGCATCCTTAAGTTTGCTGGCTTTGGGATTTCAGCACCAGAGGGTGGAATGGGATTTGGCTATGCAGACGGAGGCTATACTTGGTGGACTGACTTCCTTTTTCAAGGTATGTTTGCTGCTACCGCCGCTACCATCGTTTCCGGAGCCGTAGCTGAACGTATCAAGTTATCAGGTTTCATGCTCTTTTCTGTGCTTTACGTTGGATTGGTTTACCCCATCGTGGGCGCTTGGAAATGGGGCGGTGGATTCCTCGACGCATGGGGGTTCTACGATTTCGCTGGCTCTACATTGGTTCATTCTGTTGGAGGATGGGGTGCTTTGATCACCATTTACCTCTTGGGAGCAAGGATCGGTAAATTTGACAAAGATGGGAATCCGAAAGCTTTGCCTGGACACAATCTACCCATCGCATCCGCGGGGGTTTTTATCCTTTGGTTGGGATGGTTTGGGTTCAACGGAGGTTCCGTTTTGTCAGCTGACCCAGAATTGACTTCTCTGACTTTGGTTACTACTTCATTGGCTGCCGCTGCAGGAGGGGTTGCTGCTGCTTTCTTTTCGAATATTCTTTACAAAAACTTCGATTTAACGATGTTTATGAATGGTGTATTGGGAGGTTTGGTTGGAATTACCGCTGGTGCAGATCAAATGAGCCCTACAGATGCCATCCTTATTGGCTTGATCGCTGGTGTGATTGTCGTTTTGGGTGTTGCATTAATTGACAAGCTCAAACTAGATGACCCAGTAGGAGCCGTAGCCGTTCACCTTATTTGTGGAATATGGGGAACCCTAGCGGTTGGAATCTTTGGTGCCATGGCTGGATTTGATCAATTTTTAGTTCAATTGATTGGGGTAGGAATTGTCGGCGCTTTTTGTGTCACCACTTCATTCATCATTCTTTTCATCGTAAAAGCTACTACTGGATTGCGAGTGGATAAAGAAGAGGAATTGAATGGTCTCGACCTTTCTGAACACGGAATGGAAGCCTACGCTGATTTTAGAACCAACGAAGGATAATTAACAACCAGTATTAACCATAATAAGAGCCCCCATAAAATGGGGGCTTTTTGATTTGATCCAATAAAAACTAAGAATCTATGGTAATAATAGGTTGAATCCCTATTTTTGAAAAAAAAATTATGAACCAGATTACGTTGCTGATGTACTGCGCAGACCAAAAAGGAATCATCGCTGCAGTAACCAACTTCATCCACCAAAATCAGGGGAATATTACCTATATTGACCAATATGTTGATCGACCCAATGCAGCATTTTTTATGAGGGTGGAATGTGATTTGAATGGAAGTGATTTCAATTTTGAGTCTTTCAAAGTACAATTCAATGAAGATTTGGGAAAACGATTTTCCCTTCATTGTGACTTTTATTTAAAAAATCTTAAACCCAAAATGGCGGTTTTTGTTTCCAAATATGACCACTGCCTCTACGATATACTGGCCAAACAACAATCTGGGGAATTGGCCGCAGAGATCCCTTTTATTTTGAGCAATCATCCCGACCTTGAAATCATTGCTCAACGCTTTGACATTCCATTTTATCACATTCCCGTCAACAAAGACAACAAGCTTGAGGCGGAGGCAAAACAATTGGCATTGCTCAAACAACATCAAGTTGATTTTATCGCACTGGCACGTTATATGCAGATTGTTTCTCCTTTATTGATCGACCATTACACCCACAAAATCATTAATATTCACCATTCTTTCTTACCCGCTTTTCCAGGAGCCAAGCCCTACCACTCCGCTTTTGACAGGGGCGTAAAAATTATCGGAGCTACCAGTCACTACGTTACTGAAGAGCTCGATGCCGGCCCCATCATTGAACAAGACACTACCAGGGTGACACACTTAAACTCCATTGCGGATTTTATCGAAAAAGGAAGGGACCTAGAAAGAATTGTTTTGCTTCGTGCACTCAAATTACACGTCAATCGAAAAGTGATGGTTTACGGCAATAAGACGATGGTTTTTTCTTGAACCAATCAGGTCTGAAGAAACAACAACATCCCATCGTTGAACTTATCGGGTTTTTCCACATTGACCACATGACCACATTCTTCAAGCACCAATAAGGAGGATTGGGGGTGGTCATCGCTTACTTTTCGCACCGAGGGCAAAAACATATAATCTTGATCCCCCATGATGTAGAGTGTTGGGATATCAACAGAGATTTTTCTAAAAATTTTTAATTTGGGAATGATATCCGAGGTGAGTTTGAACCAACGTATAAATTCTTTTTGATAGAGTTTTTTGGCCTCGCGTATAAACAAAATCCGGGATTCTTTATGGTTGCGATTGGGCATGATGATAAAAGCAAAAAATCGATACAACCACATATAGGGCAAAACAGACTTGGTGGCATTACCAAAATACATGAGTATCCTCGATCTTAAATTCAACTCCAAAATCGCACCTCCCATAATCATCTTGTCCACCCGATGGGGTTGCATTTCTGCCAACTGACGGATAAGAATTGTACCCAGAGAGATTCCAACAAAATGGGATTTTTGGATCTTTAGGTGATCCAAAACTTCAAAAATATCGTCAGCGATGGATTCAAAGGAATATTTGGATTTAAAAGGGTTTTGAATCAAACCATGAGAGGCTCCGTGTCCCCTGAGATCAACGAGCAGTAAATTGAAATTCCTAGAAAAAAAACGGATTTGCTTGAACCATATCGCACTGCTCCCCCCTGCCCCATGGATGAAGGTAATCCAGCTCGCATTTTCTTTTTTCGTTCTGTAAATACTATGATGCAACATTACGCAATTCCTTTTTGATGGAGGTAAAAAGCCATTTTTTCTTGGAGGTCTTTGGCTGCGTTTGCTGCTGCCTGATCAAAATCATTGGAGGATGAAGCATAGATGATCCCTCGAGACGAATTCACCAAAAGTCCACAATGATCATTCAGTCCGTTTTGCGCCACGGATTCCAAACTTCCTCCTTGTGCCCCTACCCCAGGGATCAATAAAAAAGCATCAGGAATCAAGGTTCTGATTGTCTGCAATGCCTCTGACTTGGTCGCTCCCACGACATACATCAGCCGATGGGCGTTTTGCCATTTTTTGGAACGATCAATCACTTGCACATACAATGGTTTTTCCCCTGTATTGAGCAATTGAAAATCTGAAGCTCCTTCATTGGAGGTAAGGGCCAACAATATGGCGTGCTTATCTTTATACTCTAAAAAAGGCTCCACAGAATCCTTTCCCATATAGGGTGCTATGGTGATTGCGTCGAATTGAAGTGCTTCGAAAAAAGCTTTGGCATAACGCTTGGAGGTGTTGCCTATGTCTGCACGCTTGGCATCGGCAATGGTAAAAATCTCGGGATATTGTTGGTTCAAAAAATCCATTACTTTTTCTAAGGATTTCCAACCTTCCAATCCGTAGGCCTCAAAAAAAGCGATATTGGGTTTGTAGGCCACACAATAGGGCGCTGTGGCTTCTATTATGCGTTTACAAAAAGAAAAAATAGCATCCGGGTCGTTTTTCAAATCCTCGGGAATACGATCCTTGTCTACATCCAATCCCACACACAAAAAAGATTTTTTGATTTTAATTTGCTCTAAAAGTGCTGACTGCTTCATAGGGTCTCTCCTGCCTCCTTCAGTTTCTGGGTGTTTTGATAAAGCTTGAGTTCATCCACAAGTTTATGTATGTCACCGTTGATGATGTTTTGCAGGTCGTAGAGCGTCAAACCAATGCGATGATCGGTTACCCTCCCTTGGGGATAATTGTAGGTTCTTATCTTTGCGGAGCGATCACCAGAAGAAACCAACGAATTTCTTTTTTCGGCATCCTGCTCTAATTTTTTTTGAAGTTCCAATTCGTAGAGTCTGGAGCGTAAAACTTTAAGCGCCTTTTCTTTGTTTTTGTGTTGGGACTTTTGATCCTGACACTGGGCAACGATTCCTGTGGGCTCGTGGGTCAATCGAACAGCGGAATAAGTCGTGTTCACCGACTGTCCCCCTGGGCCAGAGGAGCAAAAATAATCTATCCGTACATCATTCATGTTTACTTCCACGTCAAACTCCTCTGCTTCGGGTAAAACCATAACAGTAGCGGCAGAGGTATGAACCCTCCCTTGTGTCTCGGTTTGTGGAACGCGCTGCACGCGGTGTACTCCTGATTCGTATTTCAGGGTTCCATAAACCTCCTCACCAGAAACCTCAAAAATCACTTCCTTAAAGCCGCCGGCTGTTCCCTCATTGGAATCCACAAAACTCACCTTCCACCCCTGATCTTGACAATATTTGGTGTACATACGATAGAGATCACCGGCAAAAATACTGGCCTCATCTCCTCCAGTTCCTGCTCGAATTTCGACCACCACATTTTTACTGTCCTCCGGATCTTTGGGGATCAGCAAAAACCTGATCTCTTCCTCCAAATCAGGAAGTTTTTCTTTGGCCTCCTCCAATTGGAGCTTTGCCATCTCTATCATTTCCGCATCCGACTCCTCTTTTATCATCAGCTCTGCTTCCTCAATATTGGCCAAAGTGGATTTGTATTGATTTGCTTTGGCAACAATTTTATTCAAATCCTTGAATTCTTTATTGAGCTGAACGTAACGCTTTTGGTCTGCAATAACATCTGGCTGAATGATCAGATCCGATACCTCAACATACCTTTGCTGAACGATTTCTAGCTTTTCTATCATTTTTAGAGGGCTGGATTTTTTACAAATTTAAAGCTTTAAATCTATCTCTCCGCTTTCTGAAAGTGTAGCTCGTATTGCAGGGCTATCTGATCTTCCATCTTTCGGAGCATAAAGGAAGGCAATGGAACACCAAAATCAGAGAGGGTGAGTTCAAAAGCCCCACTCAGTAGGAGTATGTTTTTTTTCAAACTGGCTTGTGCCGTTATTTGATGATTCAATTCAACGCCATGGAAGCGCATGCCTCCTTCCATCTTTATTTCTTCCTCCTTCATTTCTATACGATCCGAAAAAAACTCGATTTTAGGAAACTTTAAAACCTCTAAAATTTCCAATGCGTTGTTGTCCCTGTTACTGTTTTTACTGTCAAAATCACGAACATACATAGCAATGGCTATTTTTTCGATCTCGTCATTGTTCATTATCATGACCCCTTTGACGTTTTGATTGGTCCCAGACCAGTCATGAAGAAAATGGTAGCCTTCATAGGTAATATAGGACTTCTCAGTATTTAATTCCCATTTTTCTTGTGCCTGCAACTGCAACGTGAGAAATAAAATAAGATAGTGTAATGTTCTTTTCATAACAGATTAAAATTTAAACACCAATACAGCGCTAGCGTAGCTGGCAAAAGTGGTGTAGGCGGCATATTTATGCCAATCCCGATCTTCTTTGGAATAGGCATTGGTCGCAATCATTCCAGTAAAGTGGATATAGGCCAACCATTTGTGCGCTTTGATCGAATTAAAGCCTTTTACTTTTTTTCGCTCCAAAGGAGGGGGAGCAAAAAGGGACAATCCGGCCCCTGTAAAGTAGGAGACTGTAACCCACTTCCCAAGGGTTTTATGGGCGTCGTATAATTCATAATCTCCATTGTAGAGTCTTCCCCCCATAATGCCCTGAGCAACCATCCCCGCAAGGGTGAGATAGCCAATGATCTGATGCGATTTGAGCATCACATTTCTCACTTTTAACTCCTTTTCCCTTTGATCAAGTGAAAGTTTTGAAATACCTGTTTTGCGAAAAAGGCCATTTTTACCCCATAACAGCGACTGGGTAAAAATCATTTTTTGAGGTAACAATTGTTTCTCCATCGTTATTTCTTCATCAAACAATCCATCTAAAAGTGCATCACGATCTTGGGCGAAAACAGTTTGAAATACAAAAAAAGTAAGAAAAATGATTTTTTTCATTTTATGACGCCACTAAGGAATACTAAGATAATAGATTAATACTGAAAAACCCCTTGATGCGAACGGATCGTTAATTTTTTTTCAGCAGAAGCTTCTACCCTGCCTATAATTTGGGCTTCGATACCAAAACGTTGAGAAACAGCGATGACTTGACTTGCCAATTTTTCGGGAAGATATATCTCCATACGGTGACCCATATTGAAAACTTCATACATCTCCTTCCAAGGCGTAGCCGATTCTTTTTGGATCAATTCAAACAAGGGAGGGCAATCAAAAAGTCGGTCTTTGATGATGTGGAGTTGATCGATAAAGTGAAGGATTTTGGTTTGGGCTCCTCCACTACAGTGAATCATTCCATGAATGTTGCTCCTATCGATTTCATCAAAAATGGCTTTGATTACAGGAGCATAAGTTCGGGTAGGAGACAACACCAATTGACCCACATCCAAAGGGGTGTCGGTAGAATCTGTCAATCCCTTGGTACCGGAGTAAACCAGATTATCAGGAAGTTCATTGTCAAAAGTCTCAGGGTATTTGTCTTTTAAATCAGCACCAAATACGTCATGTCTTGCTGAAGTCAAGCCATTACTCCCCATCCCACCATTGTATCGATCTTCGTAGGTAGCTTGACCAAAGGAGGCCAATCCTACAATAACATCACCGGCCTTGATATTGGCATTATCGATGACCTCGCTTTTTTTGATCCTAGCAGTGACTGTTGAATCAACGATAATGGTTTTTACCAAATCCCCCACATCTGCAGTCTCTCCTCCAGTGCTGTGAATATTGATACCAAACTGAGCCAGATGGGCCAAGAGTTCCTCAGTACCATTGATGATAGCAGCAAGTACCTCCCCGGGTATTTTATTTTTATTCCTCCCGATGGTTGAGGACAACATGATATGATCGGTAACCCCTACACAGAGCAGATCGTCGATGTTCATGATCAAAGCATCTTGGGCAATGCCTTTCCATACGGAAAGATCTCCCGTTTCTCTCCAGTAGGCATAGGCTAAGGAACTTTTGGTTCCTGCTCCATCGGCGTGCATCACCAAACAATGTGCTTCGCTGTGGGTTAAATAATCGGGAACTATTTTACAAAAGGCTTTTGGAAAAAGGCCTTTGTCTATATTTTTTATGGCATTGTGAACGTCTTCTTTTTGCGAAGAAACCCCTCTTAGGCTGTACCTTTTGTCACTCATTGGATTGATTGAAACTCAAATTTAATACTATTCCCTCAACCTTGCGAGTTGAATGTTTTTTTTATCAACGACAAAACAAAAGTTCACGGTATTTGGCCAGAGGCCATAGGTCATCGTCTACCACCAACTCTAACTTATCACAATGATATCTGATGTCTCTTAGAAAGGGGATAACTTTTTCACAATAGGCGGAGGCTTTTTCAAATTCATCCTTTATTTCGTTGATTTTTTTTCGGATTTCGACCATTGTAACTATCCCTTTGTTGATTTCCTGTATATGACCAGAAATGCGTTCGATAATTTTAATTTGAACCTCTGCAAACTTGAGATAATCCTTGCCGTATATCTCCTTAAGGCCTTTGACATTTTCAATGAGTACATTCTGGTACTTAATACCTGTTGGGATGATGTGATTGCGAGCGATGTCCCCCAATGTTCTGGATTCAATTTGTATTTGGTATATGTACTCCTTGAGGTCAACAATATACCTCGCAATGGCCTCACGCTCTGTCAACACCTTCGTTTGTTGGAAAAGTGAGATGCTTTTTTTAGAAACACAAGCTTTCAATGCCTGGGGCGTATTTTGATAGTGACTCAAACCACGCTTTAGCGCCTCTTTTTTCCATTCTTCGCTGTAACCGTCCCCTTCAAATAGAATTTTTTTTATGTCTTTTAAATTGTCTCTTAATGCGTTGAAAATGGCATCATCCTTCTTCATGTTTTTTTCCTCAATAAGAATTTGCACCTCCCTGCCAAAATTTTCCAATTGCTGTGCAACTGCAGCATTAAGTGTAGTAACCGACTTGGCACAATTGGACTTGGATCCTACCGCTCGAAACTCGAATTTGTTTCCAGTGAACGCAAAAGGAGAAGTACGGTTTCGATCCGTATTGTCGAGCAAAATTTCGGGAATTTTACCAATGACATTAAGCTTAAGATCTGTTTTTTCTTCGGGAGAGAGTTTCCCTTTGGATACGTTTTCGAGGTCTTCCAAAACCCCTGTGAGTTGTTTGCCAATAAATACAGAGAGAATGGCTGGAGGGGCTTCGTTAGACCCTAATCGATGATCGTTACTGGCACTAGTAATAGAGGCACTCAAAAGTTGCTCATGGGTCAATACGGCAACAATGGTATTGATAAAAAAAGTGAGGAATTGCAAATTACTCATGGGTGTTTTTCCAGGACTCAGAAGATTAACGCCAGTATTGGTGGCCAAGGACCAATTGTTGTGTTTTCCAGAGCCGTTAATTCCCTCAAACGGTTTCTCATGAAACAACACCATAAAATCATGTTTGACAGCAACTTTTCGCATCAGGTCCATCACTAGTGAGTTGTGATCTACTGATAGATTGGCCTCTTCAAAGATGGGTGCCAACTCAAATTGTCCAGGTGCTACTTCATTGTGGCGGGTTTTAAGTGGAATGCCCAATTGCATGGCCTCAAATTCCAGTTCTTGCATGTAGGCGAGTACTCTTGAGGGAATCGAACCAAAATAATGATCATCCAATTGCTGACCCTTAGAGGGTTGATGACCGAAGAGGGTTCTGCCGGTAATGATCAAGTCGGGCCTAGATGCAGCCAAAGCTTTATCCACAAGAAAGTATTCTTGCTCCCAGCCTAGGGTTGCAATTACTTTGGTTATGTTTTTATCAAAATATTTACAGATTTCGGTCGCGGCATTATCAAGAGATTGCAAGGATTTGAGTAAGGGGGTTTTATAATCCAAGGCTTCTCCGGTATAGGACACAAAAATGGTTGGAATACAAAGGGTTTTTCCAAGTACAAAGGCGGGTGAAGTGGGATCCCAAGCGGTATATCCCCTGGCCTCGAATGTATTTCTTATCCCACCACTTGGAAAACTGGAGGCGTCGGGTTCTTGTTGAACCAATTGACTTCCGTCGAAATTTTCCATGGGTTTTCCGAATAACTGAAGATCAAAAAAAGCATCGTGTTTTTCGGCAGTTCCTCCTGTCAAAGGTTGGAACCAATGGGTATAGTGGGTGGCTCCTTTGGTCAATGCCCAAGCCTTTAGTGCTACAGCAATTTGGTCGGCCAGTGGACGACTGATTTCTGAGCCTTTGAAGATTGCTTTTTCTATCTGGTTGAATGCATCCTTATTTACATAATTTTCCAAAATGGTTTTGGAGAAGACATTGCGTCCAAAAAGGGCGGAATATTTTTCATCATTCTGAAATAAGCGGGCTTGTTTGTATAAAAGATTTTCTAAACTTTTTTTTCTCAGAGATTGCATGGGCCGTGTTTTGGGTTCTCAAACAAAGATAGTTCATAAATGAAAATTTTCAGAAAAGAGCCACCGAATTTTATTATTTTCAAAATATACCCTTAAAAAATTACCGTCTTCATAAAAATGTTTATAGTTTTTTAGAATTAACACCCTAAAAAGAGGAGGTATAATTGATAAATTTTACTTTTATGATATTGAAAACATAAAATTAATTTATATGAGTAAGTCTAAACTGGAATACATTTGGTTGGATGGGTACGAGCCAACAGCCAATCTTCGTAGCAAAACAAAAATTGTAACCGACTTTAACGGTAAGCTTGACGGCTGTCCACTTTGGTCGTTTGATGGTTCTTCAACCCGACAAGCAGAGGGAAATGCTTCTGACTGTCTTTTAAAGCCTGTAGCCTTGTATCCGGATCCGGATCGAAAAGACGGTTACTTGGTAATGACAGAAGTTCTCAATGCTGATGGGACACCACACGTGTCTAACGGAAGAGCAACGATTGATGATGATGATGATGATTTCTGGTTTGGGTTTGAGCAAGAATATTTCCTTTGGGATCCAGAAACTAACCTTCCTCTGGGCTTCCCTAGAGATCAAACCCCGCAAGGACAGTTTTATTGCTCTGCAGGAGCAAAGAACGCTTTTGGTCGTGAAATGATTGAAGAACATCTAGAACAATGCCTCGAAGCAGGTATTAATGTGGAGGGGATCAATGCAGAGGTAGCCTCTGGCCAGTGGGAATACCAATGTTTTTCAAAAGGTGCTAAAGAAGCGGGAGATCAAATTTGGGTTTCTAGGTATTTGTTGGAGCGATTGGGTGAAAAATATGGATTGGCCATTAACTGGCATCCCAAACCCCTTGGCGCAACGGACTGGAACGGTTCTGGTATGCACGCCAACTTTTCCAATGAAACATTGAGAACCTGTGGCTCTAAAGAAATCTATGAAAAAATTTGTGAAGCCTTCCGCCCGGTAGTCGAAGAGCATATCAGTGTCTATGGTGCTGATAATGACCAACGCCTTACTGGTCAACATGAAACCCAATCCATTACCGAATTCAGTTATGGTGTTTCTGATCGCGGAGCTTCGATCAGAATTCCAATTATGACCGTTGAAAATGGCTGGAAAGGATGGTTAGAAGACAGAAGACCTGCTTCTAACGGCGATCCATATAAGATTGCCAGTAGAATTATCAAAACGGTTAAATCAGCTAAAATTTAAGAAACACTATATTTATATATCAGCTGATGTTTTTGATAAAAAAATCCCACCGAATGGTGGGATTTTTTTTATAAGAATAATGGAAAAATAAAGATACCGTAAAGCACAAATAGAATCACTCCATCGATCCAACCCAAGCATGACCCTTTAGGAAAAAACACCAAGGGGAGAATCAAAACGGAAATACCCAACATCCACCAAATATCATTACTCAACAAACCTGGATCTTCCAATGCAATTGGATGGATCATGGAGGTGACCCCCATAACAGCAAGAATATTAAAAATATTGGAACCGACTAAATTCCCCAAAGAGATGGCTTTTTCTTTGTTTATGATAGCAATAACAGAAGCAGATAGCTCTGGGATACTGGTTCCGACAGAAACAATGGAAACACTAATGATTCTCTCACTCACCCCTAGATTCTGTGCCAAACTCACTGCTCCCTTGATCAAAGTTTCAGAACCCAGCCACAAAGAAAATCCACCCAGAAACAGATAGCTCAGGGTCTTGTATGTCTCGAGCACCTCATCATCCTCAGGAGCCTCATCCAATACCGCTTGCTTTTGGAACTTGATTAAATAAACAATAAAGACCATTAGTAAGACAAACATGATAAAACCCTCATAGGCCATCAAAACTTTGTCAGTGGCAATAAAAAAATAAAAAATCAGAGACGCCAAAATCATCATTGGCCAATCCGTTTTATAAAAACTTGAGGTTACATCAATAGGAGAGATCATGATGGTGATGGCCAAAACCAAACCGAGGTTGGCGATGTTTGAACCCACCACATTTCCTATGGCCAAATCAGGGTGGCCACTTATGGCAGATTGGATACTGACGATCAATTCTGGTGCTGAGGTTGCAAAAGAAACAACGGTCATACCAATTACGATCTTGGGAATTGAAAAACGGAGGGACAGTGCCACTGCAGCACGCATCAACCAATCTCCACCTTTAATCAACAAAAAAATTCCAACTGCAACAGCTATAAAATCCATAAAATAAGTTTACACAAAGATAGTGTATCGCATTTAAAGAAAATTCTATTAGAAAAAATACCTGTTAATTGAGTATTTAAAAGTTAAAAGCGTAAACCAGAGGCTTATCTTTTTCTATATCCAATTCATAAATTTCGTCACGATATAGGAAAGTGGCTGTTCGATCTTTGGGAGAATGGATGGTGATTTGCTTCAAAACTCCCTCGTCCCATTCCATATCTACAGTTAAGGCACCTCTTGTTGTCAATCCTTTCACCTTGCCAGTTTTCCAAGCTTTTGGTAATGCGGGTAATAATCGTATACCTTTGCTTTCGTGCGATTGAAGAAGCATTTCGACAACCCCCGAGGTAAATCCGAAATTTCCATCGATCTGAAAGGGAGGGTGTCCGTCGAAAAGATTGTCGTACATGGATTTCTGGAACAACCGTTGGATGTGCTCATGCGCCATCTCACCATCATGTAATCTGGCGGAGCAATTGATCAGCCAAGCCCTACTCCAACCAGTGCCTGCTCCTCCATTGTCTAATCGGTAGTCCAAAGTTTTTCTTACCGCTTGGAAGAGTTCGGGATTTTGATCTTTGGAAATTTGGTCTCCAGGATGGAATCCGTACAAGTGCGACATATGCCTATGACCGGGTTCCGGCTCCTTATATTCCCTGTCCCATTCAAGTATTCTTCCATCTTTGCCCAAGACAAAACCGGGTCGAAGTCTAAAAAATTGCGTTGTTATTTTTTTGGTTAAATCGTTATTGACCCCTAAAATTTCGCTTGCTTTAAGGTAATTATTAAAAACTTCATGGATCACTTGCTGATCCATTGCACTTCCTCTGCACAGTGCCACAGATTCCCCTTTTTCGTTGATGTATCTGTTTTCGGGGGATGAGGAGGGTACCGAGATGAGGGTTTGATCCCTCGGGTCTTCCACCAACCAGTCCGAATAAAAAAGCGCGACCTGTTCCATAGCGGGATAGGCCCTTTCCCTAAGAAATTTTTCATCTTGGGTAAATTGATAGTGATACCAATAATGTTGCATCATCCATCCGCCTGCACCAAAAGAGACCCCCCAATAGGCTGTTGCAGCTCTCAACCAAGTAGGCGCCCATAGATCAGTGGCGTGGGGAAATATGCTTCCCCTCATTCCGTAGTTCTTCTGAGCCGTGACCTTACCGCTTTCCACCAATCGATCCAGATAGTCGAACAAAGGTTCATTCAATTCGTGAAGGCCCGTAAGATTGGCCAACCAATAGTTCATCTGTAAATTGATGTTGAGGTGGTAGTCGGCATTCCATGGAGCATTGATGTACGGATTCCACAGACCTTGAAGATTGGCAGGTAGCGTCCCAGGCCGTGAGGATCCGATAAGTAAATACCTACCGTAGTCGAATAAAATTTGACTGAGCCCCGGGTCAACCGCTCCTGCTTTGATGCGATCCAATCTTTGATCTGTAGGGAGTAAGGATAATTCGGGATTTGCATTGAGATCAAGTTGGGTTCGGTTAAACAATGATTGATGGTCTTTGATGTGTTCCGCTTCCATTTGAGCGACACTAATTTTTTGGATCTTTTGTAGTTGCCTTTCGTTTTTTTTAGCAAAATCGGGGGTATAGTAATCTGAATTACTGGCGATAAAAAGCCTGAGTTCTTTTACTCCTGAGACGACCAAGCCCCCATCAGCAGACATGACCTCCCCTCCAGTATTTTGGGACAACAGTTGTGTTTCAAATTTAACCCCGGATAAGATCGGTGCTGGTTCAGATTTGAATTTTCCAGCCCGCTGGGTCACCTCTCCTTGCATGATAATTTGTTGATCATAGCTCGAAACACTTACGGTATTTTCTCCCTCATCCAAAGGACGATCCAACTTAATTTTTCCATTGAGACCCTTGGGGTGATTTGAATTGAGGCTAATCACCATGATTTGGTGGGGGTGGGAAACAAAAACCTTTTGTTCCACATCATAACCCTCGGTCTTATATTGGGTATAGGAAATAGCATTGCTCAGGTCCAATGAACGTTTATAATCAGAAATATCTTGATGTTCCCAGTTTAAATACAGGTCTCCAAGGGTTTGATGCGACGAGACGCCGGTCCTGTTGGAAAAATAATGAACCATGAGGGAATCCGCAGATTTGGCATCTCCCCGCATAATAATTTTACGAATTTCTTTTAACTCTTCTGGTCCACCGGGTGGGTGTTCCCACTGAAGATCATCAGGCCAAAGCGAATCATCGTTTAATTGAATGCGATCATGGATGGGGTCTCCGAAGACCATAACCCCAAGCCTTCCATTACCGAGGGGCAAGGCCTCTTCCCATTCTTTTGCCGCTTCGTCATACCAGAGGGTTTTGTAGGGCTTGCTTTTATTAGGGTTCTCACATCCGGATATCGATACTAATAAAATCAGAATAAGAGATTTTTTGATCCATTGATACAACATGAAAATTCATTTTAGGTTTGAATTACAAAGTAGTTTAAATAAACAAACCATTAAAACTACTTGTAAATTTTAAGATTATGTTTAAGGCATAATTTATAAAGAAATCGGATGGGGTAGATAGAAAAAAACAAAAAAAGTTTCAACATCCTTCAAAACACACAGACTAAATATTTTTTAAAAAAGGTATATTTGCAGGGCGATACCTGTGAGTCATTAGGGCTTGGTTTGTCGGTGAGGTTTATTTTTTAAACAAAAAAACGC
>JAQCBK010000003.1 GCA_027621505.1 Bacteroidota bacterium
GAAGTATCGCACAAGTAGTGCTCAACAAAAAACCAACCCAAAAAATTACTACATTGGGCAAAGATGAACCCATAGACTATGCAATTACAGAAAAAGCATCAATTGGAAAATTTAATCTCAAAAGCGGGGCCTATGTATTTATTATTAAGTAGCAGCATTTGCGGCAGTACCTTATCCACTTTCAACTTATGAAAACATCCATCAAATTTCAATTGTCATTCATGATGTTTCTCCAATTTTTTATTTGGGGGGGATGGTTTGTCACCTTAGGCACCTTTTTGGGGAACAATCTCAAGGCAACAGGAGGACAGATTGCCATGGCTTTTTCTACCCAATCATGGGGGGCGATTATTGCACCCCTATTCATTGGATTGATCGCCGACCGGTTTTTTAATGCAGAAAAAATCCTGGGGGTTTTACACCTTTTAGGGGGTGGACTTTTATACCTCATGTCACAAACAGAGGATTTTTCTGTTTTCTATCCCTATGTTTTTGGTTACATGATCCTCTATATGCCTACCCTTGCTTTGGTCAACTCGGTTTCCTTCAATCAAATGAAGGATACCGCTGCAGAATTTCCATTGATTCGAACCTTTGGAACCGTAGGATGGATTGTATCAGGCGTGGTCATCAGTTATGTTTTTGGTTGGGACGCCCAAGCGTCCATCGCTAATGGGGCATTGTCCAATACCTTTCGAATGGTCGCACTGGCCTCTTTGGTTTTAGGAGTTTTTAGTTTTGGCCTTCCAAAAACCCCTCCTTTTGGAACAGACGAACAGGGGTTTTCTTTAAAAAATGCTTTGGGTTGGGATGCCATCAAATTGTTAAAAGACAAAAATTTCCTGCTCTTCTTTATGGCCTCGATTTTAATCTGTATCCCTCTTGCTTTTTACTACCAGCAAGCCAATCCGTTTCTGGTGGAATTGGGCATGGACAACCCCACTGCGAAAATGTCTTTGGGACAAGCCAGCGAAGTCATTTTTATGCTTTTACTTCCTGTGTTTTTTGCTCGTTTTGGCTTGAAAAATACCATTTTGGTTGGTATGATGGCTTGGGTCGTTCGCTACGGATTATTTGCCTATGGGGATGTGGTAGAAAAAACTTACATGCTCATCACCGGCATCCTATTGCATGGAATTTGTTATGATTTTTTCTTTGTTTCTGGTCAGATCTACACCGATTTTAAAGCCGGCGAAAAAATAAAAAGTGCTGCCCAGGGTCTGATTACCCTTGCTACCTATGGATTGGGAATGCTCATTGGATTTTGGATTGCAGGACAGATTTCCGATGCTTTTGTTTTAGAAAACGGCATGCACAACTGGAATAGGATCTGGAAATTTCCCGCCCTGTTTGCTTTGGGTGTTTTCTTGCTTTTTCTGCTCATTTTTAAAAACGAAAAAATTAATTTTCAAAATAAATCCTAAGCGGTTAAACCCATTCATTTCGACTAATAAATGGGGTTTTAGAACCGTAAAATTGACCAAACCCTTCGAATAGTAAGATGGAAATCATCGGAAAAAACTTTATTGGAAACCAATTGTCAGCAATGGGAAATGTTCAATACAAGACCTTTGATCCAGTCAAAAACCAGGAAAATAAAACCGTATTTACAGAGGCGACCTCAGCCGAATTGGAGGAAGCAGTTGCGCTGGCCGATGCTGCTTTTCCGATTTACCGGAAAATGAAAGGAGTCCAAAGGGCCGCTTTTTTGAAGGCTATCGCAGATGAGATTTTAAACCTTGGGGATGACTTGATCCATACCTACCGAAGTGAAACCGGTCTGCCTGAGGACAGAGCAGAGGGGGAGCGCGGTAGAACTATTTTTCAACTTCAATTGTTTGCCAAACTGATCGAATCGGAAGATTGGAGAAATAACATCAGCGAAGAAGCAATGCCTGAGAGAACTCCCCAACCCAAACCGAGTTTGTTTAAAACCCATATACCACTCGGACCCATTGCTGTTTTTGGCGCCAGTAATTTTCCCTTGGCGTATTCTACTGCAGGCGGGGACACGGCCAGTGCCTTGGCTGCGGGATGCCCCGTAATCGTAAAATCTCACCCCATGCACAGCGGAACCGGGGCCTTGGTCGCTACTGCCATCCTCAAGGCCGCCCAAAAGACCGGAATCCCCAATGGGGTATTTTCCAATCTCAATTCCAAATCACACCCCCTTTCCCACGAGTTGGTCAAGCACCCAAACATCAAGGCAGTAGGTTTTACAGGGAGCTTTACAGGGGGAAGTGCCCTACAAGAATCCGTTTTCAAAAGAGCGGAACCCATCCCTTTCTTTGCTGAAATGAGTAGCATCAATCCGATTGCGTTACTACCAGGAGCGCTAAAAGAAAAACAAGACGAAATCGCCAAAAAAATCACCGCTTCTATTGTTTTGGGTACCGGTCAATTTTGTACCCAACCCGGGCTACTATTGGTGATAGCAGATAAAAAAACTGATGAATTTATCGAAACATTGGGCCGCCTTTTAAGTAAAATGGGGCAACAAGGCATGATTCATCCCGACCTAATAGAGAATTATCTGAGGCAAAGTGAGAAATTGAATGGTTTGAAGGGGAGTATAGTTGTTCAAGAAAGAAAAGATAAAATTCAGGACAAGCAGGTCACACCAAAGCTTTCTCAGATTTCTGGAGAACAGTTTTTAGCAAATCCCATTTACCAAGAAGAAGTTTTTGGCCCTTTTTCATTGTTGGTCAAATGTAAGAATCTCGAGGAGTTGGAGCAGGTCGTAAAAAGTCTGAAAGGCCAGTTGACGGGAGGGATTTTTGCTCAACCCTCGGACTATGAATTGATGGACCCACTGGTCACAGCCTTTCAATCCAAAGTAGGTCGTTTCCTGTTCAATGATGTTCCTACAGGGGTTGAGGTATCGGCAGCCATGACCCACGGAGGGCCTTTCCCCTCCACTACCGACAGTAGATTTACCGCCGTAGGACCCGCTTCGATTTACCGATGGGTCCGTCCCATTACCTACCAAAACTGGCCAGAAGATTTGTTCGATAAACTGGTGTAAAATAGATTTTTTGTTAAACCCATAATCATTGATCTTGTTTGGGGACAAGAGATCCGTGTGGATCAAAATCACAGTCGCCTAAAATCTTAGGCATTCTTTCAAAAAAATTTTGCATGGGCGCTGTGTTCTATCTCCTCTGCAATTTCATGAACTTCATCCAAATTAAAATTCATTTTTTTGACCAAAAAAAGCGCAATCAGTCGGGGTTTGTAAATGATTTCTGCAGTTTTTTCCCTGCCCATGGAAGTGAGAAGAATCGTTGGGTAGGCTTGGCTGTCAATGAGCTCCATCACCACCAATTATTTGATCATGTTAGATACAGTAGATTTGCTCAGATTAAAAAACTTACTGAGGGAAGTAACCGTTAACGGGAAATGCAATTCCAACTGGCGATAATCCGTACTCGCCTACTTTTGATCCCCATTGTATGCTGCTAAGCAAGGAAGACGATTTTTCTTGGGTCTCAGACTAAAGTATTTTTATAACCATAAAAACCACAAAGTTGATGACTTAAGTAACTACTTTTGTTTTGATCTTGGTTGGTTTGATTTAATCTAAAACAAATGAACCGTTGGTTGGATCTTAAGCAAAGATAAAATGAATAGACTCAATACCGTTTTCTTGTGCATGGCTTTGTTTTGTAATGATATAAGTTTAGCACAAGACAATAATTATGATGAAAAATACACCTTCAGAGAAGGAGATTATAATGGTATTGGAAAATGGTACATGGGAAGAGAAATTGCTCATGTCATGGGATATCAGGGAATTGGTTGGCTGGAAAGATCCGAGCGCGAAAAAGAGGAAAACGTCTCTAAGTTGATTCAAAACCTAGGGATCGAACCCGATGACATCATTGCAGATATAGGAGCAGGTTCTGGATACCATGTGTTTCGAATGGCTCCATTGGCAAAAAAAGGGATGGTTTATGCGGTTGACATTCAAAATGAAATGTTGATGGCGATTGAAAGTAAAAAAGAGGCAACCAAAATAAGAAACATTAAAACAGTTTTGGGAACCGAAAAAAGCATCCAATTACCCAACAACTCAGTAGATAAAATTTTAATGGTAGATGTTTATCATGAGTTTAATTTCCCAAGAGAAATGATCAAATCGATCAAAAATGCATTGAAAGCTAATGGAAAATTATTCCTCATTGAATACAGAGGAGAAGACCCAAAAGTTCCAATAAAAGAAATACACAAAATGACGGAAAAGCAGGCCGTTGGAGAAATGGAAGCTGCTGGGTTCACCCTAAGAGAAAATATAAATAATCTTCCCTGGCAACATTGCATGGTTTTTATAAAAAAGCCAACCCATTAATATTAAAGGGTTCAGCCTGTGATCGGAACATAAAGTAGTTGGGGCATTGAACGGGATAATCAATAGACTCTACTCATTAAATTAAATAAAGCCATGCCATACGGGAGTATCATCCAACTTAATGGTTGAACTGGTGGAGTATTGTCCTTTCAATCACGGTATTATTTTTTTAATAACAAAACAAAACCAAGAGGCTATAAAATTTATTTAAAATTATTCTAAATAGCTTGGATTATTTTTTTGTACGTATTAAATTTGCAATCTGTTATTCTTATTTAATCTAAATAAACTGCATTAATGCGCTACTTAACCCTAATTTCATCCATTATCTTAACGACACTACATGCTCAAAACCAATCAACTCAAGTTGTATTGGATTCGGTCCAGAAGTTAGACGAAGTCATTATTCGAGCAAATACTATCCTTGGGAGTGAGTATGCCGCACAAAATCGAACAGGAGCCTCTTACTTTTTATCCGCTGCAGATTTGGAGCAGTTTGGTTATGCAGATATCAACCGTACTTTACGAGCAGTACCAGGTGTGAATTTATATGAAGAAGATGGATATGGTTTGCGCCCTAACATTTCGCTTCGAGGAACTTCACCACAACGAAGTTCAAAAATCACCCTCATGGAGGACGGGGTCCTCATTGCCCCAGCTCCTTATAGTGCTCCAGCTGCTTATTATTTCCCTTCGGTGCTGCGCATGCAGGCCATTGAAATTCTTAAGGGAAGTAGCCAGATTCAGTACGGACCATTCACAACTGGAGGGGCCATCAACCTGGTTTCTACTGCCATTCCAGAGGATTTTTCAGCAAAAATTCGTTCCAGCTATGGTAGTTTCAACACCATGCAACTACACACCTCAGTGGGCCAGTCTTATGAAAGATTGGGTTATGTGCTTGAATATTTAAATTTTAATTCGAATGGCTTTAAAAATCTCAACAACAAGGACAATACGGGATTTGATATCTATGATATCATGGGAAAACTAAAATTTTCCTCAGCTAAAGATGCCAAGTTAATTCAATCATTGGAGGTTAAATATCACTTTTATGATGAAAAATCCAATGAGACCTATCTTGGGCTTTCTCAGGCTGATTTTAATCAAAATCCTTATGACCGATATGCTGCCTCGCAATTTGATCAGATGAATGCGGAGCAACGTCAAGTCATGCTCACCCACGTGATTGATTTTTCAAAACAATTGAGAATTGTTACAAATGCCTATGATAACAAGTTCGCTCGAAACTGGTATAAACTTGACGATGTCATTTTCGAAAATGACAAGAAACAATTGTCAACAATTCTAGATGATCCCTTTTCTTTCCCGAACCATATGAATACCATTAATGGATCAATAAGCTCTTCCGATGATGCACTTCTTTTAAAAGCAAATAATCGCGTGTACTATTCCAAAGGCGTTCAAACCAAAATTGACTACCATTGGTATGGGTCAAACGGTTCTTTCCATGATATAGAGATAGGTGCTCGACTCCATTACGATGAGGAAGATCGCTTTCAATGGGAAGATGGCTACCGTATTTCTGGGGGCATTATGGCGCTTACCTCAATGGGATCTCGCGGGGAGCAAGGAAATCGAATTTCAAGTGCAAATGCTTTTGCCTCCTACCTGCTCTACAAATACAAATTCAACAAATTCACGATTACTCCGGGAATTCGCTACGAAAGCATTGCCCTGAGTCGAGCAGACTGGGGTAAATCAGATGAATATCGAGGAAGCGCCCCTGACAGTAGGGAAAATAAAATTGATGTGTTGATTCCAGGAATCGGATTCAATTACAGCTTTTCAAACAGTCTATCGATATTTGGTGGTGTACACAAGGGGTTTTCCCCTCCAGGTAATGCTCCTGGTGAAAAAGCCGAGTTTAGCATAAACTACGAATTAGGTTCTCGCTTTGGAAAAGAAAAACTGAGAGGTGAAATGATCGGATTCCTCAATGATTACTCTAATCTTTTGGGTTCTGACCTTGCCGCTAGTGGTGGAACCGGCTCCCTGGATCAGTTTAATGCTGGAGCGGTAAAGGTAAGCGGACTTGAACTTCAACTGAACTATAACTTTTCGGATCCAAATGCAAAGATTCAGACCCCCATTGCATTAGCCTATACACTCACCAATGCTATTTTTCAAAATTCATTTGGAAGCACCCAAGGTATATGGGGAACCGTGAGCGAAGGAGATCGAGTCCCCTATATCCCACAGCAGCAATTGAGCATCACTGGTGGCCTAGAACACCAACGCTATGCATTGAACATGAACGCCCGTTACAATGGAGCCTTCGACACTCAGGCGGCTAATGGAGGGATAGACGATACCTTGATGCTCGATGACAATATAGTCATCGACCTCTCTTTGAGGTATCACCTCAACTCAACAATCAGCTTGACCGCAAATGTGATTAATCTATTCGATGAGGTGTATGCGACCGCTCGCGTTCCCTCGGGTTTGAGACCCGGTCACCCTTTTGGGATTTACACTGGAGTGATCGTCAATTTTGATTAAGATCCAAATGCTTTTAAAACTTTGCCCTGGAAATTTTCAATTGTACTTTTTTCTTTACTCAAAGAGCATCATTAGAAATGCCATAAAAAAACGCTCATGCAGGTTTGAGCGTTTTTCTTTGATATAAAATTTTCCCACGCTGGGAGGCAATTGATGTTGTGAGCGAGGAGGGATTCAAACCCCCGACCGTCAGAGCCGAAATCTGATGCTCTATTCAGCTGAGCTACTCGCCCCATGGGGTGCAAAAATAATAAAATGGAATTTACAGATTAACATTAGAAGATTATTTTTAAACTTTATCTTTTACAGCAAAACAGTTGATCGGTTACTGATGTTGTTTTTGGCAGGTTGATCCTGCTGAGCCAAATTGGTTTTTATAGCTCCCAGTAAAAAGTAAACCCTTTGGATAATGACTCATTATTTTTGATCAATATTCTGGTGGATCGTCTAAAATACGGTCATTCAAAAAACTACTGCGACCAGAGAAGTTGTTCATTCTCAATACGGTTTTGGCCTTAATATAGAATCAACAATGCTCATTATTTTCTTTTCATACGTTATCGCACCTCCTCTCTCAAATCATATCTCAATGCAATGACTTGGCGGTGATTAATGTATTTTTGAAATTGACAAAGCTGAAGTGTTTTCCTATCTTTATGGAATGCGTTTATTGTTTGCTTGCCTTTTTTTACTTTTTTACATTTCCCTATGGGGTCAACGCTTTTCGGAGCGTAAAATCGGAAAGATGATCCAAGAAATCCCTGCCTTAGAGCAAGCCCATGTCGCAATAATCATTGAGCCATTGAACACCTCCAAACCCAAGGCTTTTTACCAAGGGGATTACTATATGACCCCAGCCTCAAACACCAAGCTACTCACCTATCTCGCTGCAGTTCAAACTTTTGATTCCTTGCCGGCTGTTTTTTTTCATCAGCAAGACTCCATCATGCATTTTAAAGCCACTGGCTATCCCTTGTTGTATCATCCTTTTTACCCAGATCCCGATTTGACTTCCTTTTTTGATCAAAAATATTCTTGGCAATACCATCCAACAAGCGCTAAACCCCATCCCCATGGATCTGGATGGTCTTGGGATGATTATGCTTATTACTACGCTGCGGAAACAAGTCCATTTCCCATTCACGGGAACACCTTGGAACTCATAGGAAGCCCCACCAATTTTCAATTTACTCCTCAAGCTTTTGAAATGGAGATGGTTTTGGACAGCCGCTCCAAAAAACTTCACAGGAAAAAATCCCATAATCGTTTTTATTTCAACCCTAATAAACTAAGTGAAAGAGATACCCTCTACCACCCCTTTATCACCAGTGATAGTTTGTTTGTTCGCCTGCTTCAAGAGCAAATAAATCATCCGGTAAGCCTTCTGGAGGCATCCAAACCCGAAATCCAGTGGGAAGTGTTGAATTCCAAACAAGAAGCAATGCTCTACAAGGCACTTCTTCAAGAAAGTGACAATGGCGTCGCAGAGGCCCTATTGAACATGATCGCTCTAAGTCAATTCGATGAAATGGATGTACCAAAAGCAATCGATTCCCTAAAATCAAAATGGAAATCATGGTTGCCCGACCCCATTGAATGGGTGGACGGATCTGGAATTTCCCGTTACAATATGATTACCCCACGAACATTAATAGCCGTTTTAAAAAAAATACATCAAAAAGTAGGGCCAGACACCATCAAGGATTATTTTCCAAAAAGTGCTTCTTCAGGAACCTTAAGGCACAATCATAACCTATCCGGTTTTTGGTTCAGTCCCAAGGGTAATGCCTATGTATTTTCAATCATGGTAAATCATTATACAGCCCCAACAGGAGAAATTAGAGCGGCGATTAGCGAACTGATAAGACAATTTCAAAAAAAACTAAAATAGCTTTCAAAATTGTTTATCAATCATAATAATTTAAAAAATTTGACATGAAAATGGGTGCCAAGCGATTTTTAATCTTTTTGTGTTTTACAATCCTAACAAAAGCATTTACACAAAAAAAACTTAGTGATCATCCCCTACCTAATGCAGCCCAACTATCGTGGCAAAAAGCAGAGCTAGGAGCCGTATTCCATTATGATCTCCATGTTTTTGACAAAAAAAAGTACCGTCAAACTGGAATATCGGGCAACAGGATCAACCCCATCCCTGACTATCAAATTTTCAATCCAGAACAATTGGACACAGACCAATGGATCAAATCCATCAAGAAAGCAGGATTTAAATTTGCAATCATCACCGCCACACACGAAACAGGTTTTGCGCTATACCCCTCTAACGTAAACCCCTACAATGTGAAAGCACTAAAATGGAAAGATGGGAAAGGAGATATTGTGGGGGACTTCATTAACTCCTGCAGGAAATATGGAATCCTACCGGGAATTTATGTTGGAATCCGATGGAATTCTTTTTTTGGAGTACATGATTTCAAAGTCAATGGTACTGGAGAATTTCAAAAAAAACGACAGTTATATTACAATCAAATGGTAGAGGGAATGGTAAAAGAGCTCTGTACCCAATACGGGCCTCTATTCGAAATATGGTTTGACGGAGGGGCAAGCCATCCCGATCTGGGTGCTCCCGATGTATTGCCGATAGTAAAAAAGTACCAACCCGATTGTTTGTTCTATCACAACAATCAACTCGCTGAAGCACGCTGGGGGGGCTCAGAGTCAGGAACTGTTCCCTATCCTTGTTGGTCTACCTTCCCCACCCCATACTCCCATACTGGTGATACCAACACCGATCACATAAATTTGTTAAAACACGGTGACCCAGAGGGAAAATATTGGATGCCTGCCATGTCTGACGCTCCTCTGAGAGGATACAACGGCAGACACGAATGGTTTTGGGAACCTGGCGACGAAGAACATATCTTCCCCCTCGAAGAACTCATGCATATGTATTATAATTCCGTAGGTCATAATTCTACCCTGATCATGGGTCTTACTCCCGACCCAAGAGGTCTTTTGCCCGAAGCCGATGTAAAGCGATTAGAAGAATGGGGTGAAGCCATCGAAAAAACCTTTTCAAAACCTATTGCTACTACAGCTGTAAAAGGAAAGGAAGTGGCACTAGCATTGAATGGGTCCAAAATCATTCAAAATATAGTCATTCAAGAAGACATCTCTCAAGGGCAAAGGATCAGGAAATATAATATCCATGGTTTCACAAATGGAAGATGGAGGGTCATTGCAGAGGGGCAAAGTGTTGGACACAAAAGAATCCATCGTCTCGAGCCCATTGCGGTGGAGCAACTGAGGTTGGAGATCCAAGAAAGTAGCCTGCCCCCTATCGTATCATTTTTTGGGGTCTATTAATCCTCTGTCAGAGGATTAAACTAAGAACTTAGTTTTTGCTTGACGATATTGGAGATGGTTTTTCCATCGGCTTTCCCTGCCATTTCTTTACTGGCCATCCCCATAACCTTACCCATATCTTTCATTCCCTGCGCATCGGTTTTTGTAATAATATCATCCACTATTTTTTCGATGGCCTCTTCAGACAATTGTTCGGGTAAAAATTGGGCGATGACTTCGGCTTGTGCATCTTCTGGAGCGGCCAAATCCTCCCGATTTTGTTCTCGGTAGATTCCCGCACTGTCTTTTCTTTGCTTTACTAATTTTTGGAGCAGCTTAATTTCATCTTCCTCAGACAATTCAGCATCGCCAACTCCAGAGGTTTTTGCTAACAATACTGCTGATTTTATCGCCCTGAGCGCCTCAAGCTTAAGTACATCTTTTGCCCGCATGGCAGCTTTGAGTTCATCGGTTAGGTTATGGAGTAATGACATATGGTTTAATCTACGTTATCGTGTAAAAAAGAATTGTTAGACCTTAATTGGATTTCATCGTCCTCATCATTATCCACTGACAAACGGGAGTGATTCGTTTCAGTTCTAGGGGATTCATCCAACTCTAACCCCATTCTCTTGTAGGCGGGTTGTTTTTCAAATTCATCGATTTTACTCATACTGTGCTTAAAAGCATGGTTGAATTTTTTCAAATGCTCTTTCCTTTTTTCATTTTCTTCCAGAGTGGTTTGATCAATGGATTGATCGAAGGGAGAATTTTCATAAGGTGAGGTTGTTTGATCATCGAAGTCCAAAGAAGGGGCAGTCTCAGTTTTCTCTGCTGGTTCAAATTTGAAGTCTAGGGATTCTTCAATTAGTTCCTCCTTCTGAGGCTCCTGATCCCCTTCGGACAAGGTATGAACTATTTTCTCAGAAGAGGACGTCTCTTCTTCCTGACTCAAAGGCATGCCAAAGTCAAATGTAAATTGATTTTCCTCCTCGGCATCCACTGCTTCCATTCCAACGACATCAAGGTTGAGCACTTCTTCATCCAAATCATTGATGACAAACTCCTGTTCAATATCTGCAATATCTGTTTTAATAGGAGTTATTTCTGCCAGCTGCTCTTGTTCTAAAAGCTCATAAACCACCTCCATATCATTAATTTCATCAATACTCATCTCCAATTCCTCCTCGGTTTGAACTTCTTCTACCTCGTATGGAGAAACCGTTTCTGCAACGACAGAAATAGAAAACAAATCCCCTTCATCATCCAGATCATTATCATCTTCATCATCATCGATGTCTTGGGTAAAATCGGTTGCCAATACTTCTTCTTGGAAATCCGGTTCGGCTGACGAAATTTCCGGCTCATTTAGACTCCTTTCATCAGAGGCGAAGTCGATGAGGGGAACAGGCTTGTCTTGACTTCCCATTAGCTCGTGTTCCGAGCTTTGGTCTTCCTCTAAGGTATGGATGATTTTTTTGGCTTCCGTATTTACAATTTGGTGTTGCTGATCCTCCCCAAAACCCGTTGCGATGATGGTTACGGCTATTGAACTTCCCAAGTTTTGATCCTCACCAACACCCATGATGATATTGGTTTCATTCCCGGCCTCGGTCTGTATGTATTCATTAATTTCTCCAATTTCGTCAATGGTAATTTCCTCATTTCCTGAAACAATAAGAAGAAGTACGTTTTTGCAACCTGTAATTTTATTGTCATTCAATAAAGGGGAATCCAAAGCATTGATAATTGCGTCGTGGGCACGATTGGCTCCGCTTGCGACTCCAGAACCCATAATGGCAGTTCCACTGTCTTTTAGGACTGTTTTTGCGTCTTTGAGGTCAATGTTTTGACGATAGTGGTGGGTAATCACTTCTGCAATGCCTCGGGCTGCTTTAGAGAGCACCTCATCTGCCTTGGAAAAGCCAGCTTTAAAGCCCAAATTACCATAGACCTCTCTGAGCTTATTGTTATTGATAACAATGAGTGCGTCAACGTTTTGTTTGATTTTCTCTAAGCCATCTTCCGCCTGTTCTGATCTTACTTTACCCTCAAATTGGAAAGGTATGGTAACAATTCCTACGGTAAGAATGTCCATTTCTTTGGCCATTTTTGCAATGATGGGTGCAGCTCCTGTGCCTGTTCCTCCGCCCATTCCCGCGGTGATGAAAACCATCTTGGTATGGGTCGCCAATAGGGTTTTGATGTCATCAAGACTTTCCTCTGCCGCCAAGGCACCCACTTCAGGATTGGCGCCAGCACCTAATCCTTCCGTCAAGGAAGCCCCTAATTGAATTTTGATCGGTACAGGACTTTCGTTGAGGGCCTGTGCATCGGTATTGGTGATTACAAAATCAACCCCATTAATGCCTTGTTGAAACATATGGTTGATGGCATTGCTACCCCCTCCACCTACACCAATGACTTTGATGACATTGCTTTTATTTTTGGGTAAATCAAAACTAAAATTATTACTCATTTCAGATTCCATTGCAGTGTATTTAAGCGTTATCTAAAAATTCTTTAAACTTCTCCACCCATCGATCCAATATTGTTTTTCTTCTGGATGAAATGGGGATGGACGCTCCAGCACCCTCGGTAGGTTGATTTTGATTCTCTTCATCAATTAGGGATTCAGCAGTGGGTTCTTCACCAGTTTCGTCAATGGTCTGATCCTCCAATGCATTCAAAAGCAAACCAACTGCTGTAGCCAAAATAGGACTGGTATCAGATTTTTGGGTATCCCCAGCCAGGTGTTCGTTAGGAAATCCAATTCGGGTATCCATACCGGTAATGTATTCCACCAATTGCTTTAAGTGTTTCAATTGACTACCCCCGCCCGTCAAAACTACACCACCAATTAATTTTTTCTTTTGATCATCATGCCCGTAGTTCTTGATTTCCAAATACACTTGTTCGATGATCTCTACCACTCTTGCATTAATGATTTTTGACAGGGTTTTTAGGGAGATCTCTTTGGGTTCTCTTCCCCTTAGCCCTGGAATGGAAACAATTTCGGAGTCTTTGTTTTCTCCAGGCCAAGCGGAACCAAACTTAACTTTCAGAAGCTCTGCTTGTTTTTCAATGATGGAGCACCCCTCTTTGATGTCCTCCGTAATGACATTACCACCAAATGGAATGACAGCAGTATGACGAATGATTCCATCTTTAAAAATGGCCAAATCAGTGGTGCCACCACCGATATCTATCAATGCCACCCCAGCTTCTTTTTCCTCTTGGCTCAAAACGGCTTCAGAGGAGGCCAAAGGTTCAAGGGTAATGTTTTTCATGGACAAACCAGCACTTTTGACACACCTCCCGATATTTTTAATGGAAAAAACTTGCCCCACAACAACGTGGAAATTGGCCTCTAACCTTCCACCATACATCCCGATGGGCTCCTTGATATCGGCCTGACCGTCTACCTTAAATTCTTGTGGTAAAACGTGAATAATTTCTTCTCCAGGAAGCATCACCAGTTTATAAACCTGTTGAATGAGGCGTTCAACATCCTCCTGTGAAATGACTTCTTGGGGATTCTTGCGCGTAATGTAGTCACTGTGCTGAAGGCTCCGTATGTGTTGTCCAGCGATCCCAACAACTACCTCGTTGATCTGCTGACCTGAAATTACTTTTGCCTCCTCTACCGCTTGTTGAATGGATTGAATGGTTTGGGTGATATTGTTAACAACACCCCTGTGTACTCCCAAACTTTTGGACTTTCCAATACCGTGAATTACAACCTTACCAAATTCATTTTTTTCACCTACCATGGCAACGATTTTGGTGGTTCCGATATCAAGTCCTACTGATACATTTGAATAACTCATATTGTTGATTTAAGATCCAACTACTTGATTTTTATATTTTAAATTGACCAAGGAATATTCCTTGTCTAACTTGTAATTGTCGTAGTAAGCACAAAAAACTTTCAGTTTTGAGAGTTTTTCCTCCATACGACGGATTTGACCAATTTCTACCTCAAAACCGTAGGAACGCAATCCAATAAAAAAAGATTCGGAGCGAAAATAAATTGAAGCCAATTCGTTCCTTAAAAAAGGATCGGCGTTGAAGTAATCAATCAATGCTAATACATCCGATTTTTGACCTGGTTCTAAACCTCCAAAGTAAACCGGAACCTTTGGGGTGTATTTACTGGACAGGGGAATTAAATTCCCTGCATTATCCATATAAAATTTATCAGGTCCTTGTATCCTTGCAACCGCCTTTTTTTCTTCTAAACTAACGCCTAAAATTCCATTTTGAAAATGATAAACTTCTGCGTTTTTAACATAAGGATTGGTTTCTAAAAAGGATTCAAGCATACTCAAAACTAAACTATCTTTGGCCTTCCACGGAAGGACCCCTTTCTTTTGTATTAACAATTTATTAACGAGAGAGTCGCTCAAAAAGAGAGCGCCATTCGATTCAAATTCAATGGCTATTTTTTCGATGGAACGGCCGCTATTCTTGTAATGAGAGAAAAAAGCCAACATCAAAATCAAGCCGAAGACAGTGACAAAAAATAAATAATTTTTATATCTCATTTATCTGTTTTTTTTTAAGTTTTTGTACGTGGGTTCCTATGTCCCCTGCCCCTAATGTCAAAACCAAATCCACATCTGATTGAAGAACTGTCAAATGAAAATCTTTGTCCCTTATTATTCTCTTATTCTTGTTTTTTATTCGTTCCAACAAAACATCTGAACTGACCCCTTCAATCGGTTTTTCACGGGCAGGATAAATGTCCATCAGAACGATTTCATCAAATGGATCGAGGACTTGGGCAAAATCCTCCATAAAATCTTGAGTTCGGGAAAATAAGTGGGGCTGGAACACAACCAAATTTCTTTTATCAGGATAAAATTCAGTAACCGTTTGAAACACTGCTCTGATTTCTGTAGGGTGATGGGCGTAATCATCAATCAAAAGTTTATTTTCTAGAGCAATCAGCTCCATTCTTCGATAGATGCCCTTAAAAGTACCCAATGCTGGCAAGGCTTTTTCCATTGGCAATCCTGCAATTTCCAGCAAGGCAAGGGCGGCAATTGCATTGGATAAATTATGCCTGCCAATAGCACTTAGATAGATCCCATCATGGACTTTCCCAGGTGTAACCAAATCAAATAGATAACCCGATTTTACGGGATGAATATTTTTTGCAAAATACTCTGCTTTTTCCTCTATCGCATAAGAGACCCCCTCCAATTCCAACCCTTTCGCCATTACCACTTTTTGATCAACCAAATCAGCAAATTTTTGAAAAGCTTTTATCATATTGGATTGATTGCCATACACGTCCAAGTGGTCTTCATCCATCGAGGTAACGCAGGCAAAATCTGGACTCAGTTGATGAAAAGAGTAATCGTACTCATCTGCCTCCACAATTGAATATTCATTTCCACTGGAAATAAAGTTACTTTGAAAAGCGTTCATTATCCCCCCCAAAAAGGCGGTAAATTCCAAATTCAAATAAGCAAACAGATGGGTCAATATTGAGGCGGTAGTCGTTTTTCCGTGTGTACCAGCCACGGCAAAAAGGGTGGTATTAGCGGTAACTTCACCCAAGAGCACCGCTCTTTTTTTGATATTGTTTCCTTGGGTTTTGAAGTAGTTGAGTTGTGAATGATCTTTAGGCAATGCGGGGGTATAAACGATTTGGGTGTCTGGGGTTCTAAAATCCTCCGGTAGGGCCGAAATGGAATCCTCGAAAACCACAGGAATACCCATGCTGATCAATTGCTCAGTAATGTTGCTTGGGGTTTTGTCATAGCCCATCACCCTTTCACCTTGCTCGTACAGATATTTGGCCAAGGCAGACATTCCTATCCCTCCTATTCCTAAAAAACAATATTTCTTTTGTACTCGGTTCATTTACAACAGTCCTTCAATTAGATCTACAATTTGAGCAGTGGCGTTGGGCTGTGCCAATTTTTTTAAACTTTTGGACATCTCCTTTTGTCTATCAGGAACCAAAAGCTGGTTAAAGACTTCTTCAAAATCCCGCTCTAAATTTTTTTCCTCAACGACCAAAGCCGCCCCCTCATTGGCCATGGCCATGGCATTGTGGTACTGATGATTTTCTGCGACATTGGGAGAGGGAATCAACAACACCGGACGGGCGGCACAACAAAGCTCTGAAAGTGTTCCGGCACCTGATCTTGAAATGATCATGTCCGCCGCAGCATAAAGCCAGTCCATCTCCCCTACAAACGGTATGACTTGGACTGTTTCCGATTGGAGTTTTTGGTACTGATCATAATACAGCTTCCCGCATTGCCAGATCAGTTGTAACTTCTTTTTTTGAAAGGTTTCCAAATGCGAAGCGACCAACTCGTTGATCTTTCTCGCACCCAAACTACCCCCCAAAACCACCAAAGTGGTTTGATCCGGCTGGAGTTTGAAAAAAGCTTTGGCATCCTTGCGAGGGTACTTTTGCAGGGATATAGATTTTCGGATGGGATTTCCTGTGTGATGCAATTTATTTTTGGGGAAAAATCTTTCCAGCCCTGAATAGGCAACTGCGATGGCATTTGCATTTTTGGACAATAGTTTATTGGTAATTCCAGGATAAGAGTTTTGTTCTTGGATGAGGGTTGGAATTTTGAATAAGCTGGCCATAAAAAGCAGTGGTCCACTTGCATAGCCCCCGGTTCCCACTGCCACCGATGGTCTATATCTTAGTAAGATAAAAATGGATTTTATAAGACTTAAAAATAATTTCAATGGAAAAATGAGGTTTTTAAGGCTCACCGCTCGTTGAAGACCGTCAATCCAAAGTCCAATGATTTTATATCCTGCTTGGGGTACTTTGTTCATTTCAATTCTGCCCAAGGCGCCCACAAACAAAATCTCCGTATGCTGATTGCGTAACTTGATTTCCTCAGCAATCGCCAATGCTGGAAACAAATGCCCTCCAGTTCCTCCACCTGATATGATCACTTTATAGGGTTTCACTAAGTATGATTAAAGGGTTTTCATTTTTTTCTTCTATCTCCTCTGAGTCCGCTTCCGCTACTTTCTGTCCTGCACTTACACTGAGGATCATTCCAAAGGAAATACAGGTCATCCATGCAGCAGTACCACCACTACTGATTAAGGGAAGGGTTTGTCCCGTTACAGGAAAAACTTGGAGTGCCACTGCTATATTTACAAAAGCCTGAATAATGATTGGCAAACCCAATCCCAACACCAAAAGTTTACCGTAAACGGTATCCGATCTGTGGGCGATCACTACAATTCTGAAGAGAATGATCACATATAACAAAATCAAAGCACTGCCACCTACCAATCCAAATTCCTCTACGATGATGGCATAAATAAAATCAGAAGAGCTCTGAGGTAAAAAGTTTTTCATTACACTTTTTCCTGCACCCTGTCCTAAAATACCCCCCGTAGCAATAGCTGTTTTGGCTCTTTCTATCTGATAATTTCCAGTACTATCTGCATTGTTAAAATTTTCTATTCTACTCATCCAAGTATCAATCCGATTGGGAACCAAGTCCGGATAGGCTTTGGCAACCAATACAAAGAAGACTGCCATTATCAAACCCACCGACATCATTCCCAAGAGGTATTTTATGGGATATCCGCCCAAGAATACCAAAAGGAGTACCATAGAAAAAAGAAGAACAGCGGTGGACAAATTGGAAGGCAAAATCAATAGAACCACTAGGAAGACTGGCATCCAAAGCGGAAGAACAGAAGATTGAAGTCGGAATAGCTTGGGATTGTCTTTGGACATCAAATGGGCCACATAGGCCAAAAGTACAATCCCTGCTAGGGTAGAAGTTTGAAAACTAAGCCCCACAATGGGGATTCTGATCCAACGATTGGCATTGGCTCCAGCAATTACATTTCCTTGAGTAGCCGTATAAATCAATAAAAAAATAACCAAGGGAAGGGCCAAAATGGAAATCCCTTTAAAATATTGATAGGGAGTTTTGTGAATGGAATACATCAAAACAAAACCAAAAACCATTACGATGAAATGTTTGAATAAGTGACTCCAAGGGGTACCCTGACCAACAACATAGGTCAAATTGGAGCTTGCACTAAAAACCGGTAGAAATGAAAAAATCGAAAGCAGCGCCAAGGATACCCAAAGTACGCGATCCCCCAAAAAATGAATTTTTCTATTTTTCATTAACTATATTTA
Organism: Bacteroidota bacterium; assembly: GCA_027621505.1. Classification (GTDB taxonomy): domain Bacteria; phylum Bacteroidota; class Bacteroidia; order Flavobacteriales; family Flavobacteriaceae; genus UBA8316. The sequence continues at coordinate 18,336 of JAQCBK010000003.1, forward strand.
TAATTCTTTGACCGCTTGTTTGAATTGATTCCCACGATCCTCATAATTCTTAAATAGATCAAAACTTGCACAGGCTGGAGACAACAAAACTGTTTCATTTTTTTCAGCAATTTTGTGTGCCACCCTTACGGCTTCTTTCATGGATTGAGTTTCCACCATTATATCGGTTATGGGTTGAAAGGCATCGATGATTTTGTTGTTGTCCACCCCCAAACAGATGATGGCTTTGACTTTCTCTCTAACCAGTGGATACAATATTTCGTAATCGTTTCCTTTGTCTACCCCTCCTACAATCCATACCGTAGGTGTGCTCATGCTCTCCAGGGCAAAATAGACCGAATTGACATTGGTAGCCTTGGAATCATTGATGTATCGAATGTTTTGAATTTTCAAAACCGGCTCTAATCGGTGGGGTGCCCCCTTAAAATTTAATAAACTCTCGCGTATCGTTTCTTTACTGATATCCAATAGGTGAGCCACTGTAGAGGCTGCCATCGCATTCAATAAATTGTGCCTTCCTTTTAAGGGAAATTCCATTGTATTTATCATAGTCTTGTTTTTTTGAGTTTGAATCACGATATGATCGTCTTCTTCATAGGTTGCAATGGCATGATTTTTTTTTATGCCAAATGGATGAATAGTGGCCTGGGTATCGATTTTTTGAATGGCCTCTTTCAATTGATCATCCATTGCATTAAAGAGCAGAAAATCACGTTCGGTTTGATTTTCGGTGATTTTTAGTTTGGATTTTAAGTATTGAATAAAATCGTGATTGTATCGGTCGAGGTGATCTGGGGTGATATTGGTTATGACTCCAATATGAGGCCTAAAATTGACGATATTATCGAGCTGAAAACTGCTGATTTCCAGCACAAAATATTGACAGTCATTTTCAGCGACCTCTTGGGCAAAACTGTTGCCTATATTTCCAGCCAAAGCAACGTCATATCCCGCATTTTTTAGAATTTGATAGGTCATCATCGCAGTGGTGGTTTTACCATTGCTGCCAGTGATGCCAATCAATGTAGCATTGGTAAATCTTGAGGCAAATTCTATTTCGGAAATCAAGGGGATCTTCTGTTCCTGTAATGATTGGACCAAAGCTGTGTCGGAGGGGATGCCTGGACTCTTCATTATATAATTTGCGTTGGACATTTTGGAGAGGGTATGTTGGTTTTCCTCCCACTCAACCTCCAGTCGATCGAACATTTTTTTGGTGGATAGAGATATGCTACCCTGGTCGGACACAAAGACCTCAAAACCTTCTTTTTTAGCCAAAACAGCTGTTCCTCTTCCGCTTTCTCCAGCTCCCAAAATGACAATTTTTTCTTTCATTATCGTATTTTGAGGGTTACTATGGACAATACCGCCAACAGAATTCCAATGATCCAAAAACGTGTAACGATCTTACTTTCATGCAATCCTATTTTTTGGTAATGATGGTGCAATGGAGCCATTTTAAATATTCTTACCCCTACGCCTGTTTTTTTGCGGGTGTATTTGAAATACCCTACCTGAAGGATTACCGATAAGTTTTCGATAAGGAAAATTCCACACAGTAGAGGGATCAATAGTTCTTTTCTTACGATCAGTGCGATGACAGCAATCACCCCCCCAATAGTCAAACTACCTGTATCTCCCATAAATATGGTAGCTGGAAAAGTATTGAACCACAAGAAACCGATCAAAGCTCCCGAGAAAGCGGCGACGAAAATAACCACTTCGCCCACTTTGGGGATGTACATGATATTGAGATAATCTGAAAAAATTAGATTACCAGACACCCATGCAAAAATGCCCAATGCCAAAACCATTATGGCTGAGGATCCCGCGGCCAAACCGTCTATCCCATCGGTCAGATTGGCTCCATTTGAAACTGCAACAATGATAAAAACAACTATGGGGATGAATACCATCCAAGTATAGGCTTTCAAATCCTCTGAAATCCAACTGATCAAATCCGAATAATCAAATTCATTGTCTTTGAAAAGCGGTATGGTGGTCAAAGTGGATTTTTTGGCAGTCGAAAATACTTCTTGGATATTTGTTGTTTTGGCAACTGCTTCTACTCTGAGCTCCTCTTTTACGGTTACTTCAGGGTGAAAGTAAAGCACAGCACCAACAAACACTCCCAAAAGGATTTGGCCTACCACTTTGAATTTGCCCTTAAGCCCCTCTTTGTTTTTTTTGAATATTTTGATATAATCGTCTATGAAACCGATCAGCCCCATGGCCAATGTGGTCAGTATCAGCAGTAGGATGTAGATATTATCCAATTGTGCTAAAAGCAAAACCGGAATCAAGGTACCTAAGATGATAATGATCCCCCCCATGGTTGGGGTTCCCGTTTTTTCAGTTTGTCCTGCCAAGCCCAGATCTCTTACGGATTCCCCAATCTGTTTGTTTTTAAGAAATCGTATTATAATCCTTCCATAAATCAAGGTGAAGGAGGAGGATAAGATCACGGCCAATGAAGCTCTAAATGTCAGAAACTGGAACAATGTAGCCCCAGGGAACTGAAACTTTTGCTCTAAAAATTCAAAGAGATAGTACAACATGGGTTATTCCGTTTTAAAAAATATTGCTTTGGCTATTTCATAATCGTCGAAAGGAAACCGCTTCCCTTTGATCTCTTGGTAGTTCTCATGTCCTTTTCCAGCAATGAGAACGACATCCCCTGGCTGAGCCAATTGATAGGCCACTTTGATGGCTTCTTTTCTTTGGGTAACGTTCATGGTTTTTTTGAAATCCACTGGATCCACTCCTTCATTCATTTGTTCAATAATCATTTCTGGATCTTCATTCCTCGGGTTATCAGAGGTAAACAAAACTTTACTGCTCAACTGGGCTGCAATGCCGCCCATGATAGGTCTCTTTTGCTGATCACGGTCGCCACCACACCCCACCACTGTAATGAGACTTTCATTTTGAGTTCTTATTTTATTAATGGTATGCAATACATTTTTGAGTGCATCTGGCGTGTGGGCATAGTCCACCACTACCACCACCTTATCTGGGTTTTCAAATGTCTGGAATCGTCCGGGCGCACCTTTCAATCGGCTGATGGATTTGAGGCTTTCCCACTCCTCTTTTCCTAGAAGCTTTGCCGTAGCAAAGACTGCCAAAATATTGTAGGCATTGAATTCGCCGAGTAGCTGAGTCCAAATTTCATTTTGATTGATCTTCAACAACATCCCTTTGAACTGACTCTCCAAAACTTGGGCAGAAAATTCAGCATAACGATGCAATGCGTAGGTATGTAATTTTGCGTTGCAGTTTTGAATCATCACCTTGCCATTTTTGTCGTCCACATTGATCAAGGCAAAAGCTTCGTTTGACAAGGAGTCAAAGAGGATTTTTTTGGTATCGCGATAGGATTTGAAGGTATGATGATAGTCCAAATGATCGTGGGTCAAGTTGGTGAATACAGCACCAGCAAAGGTTAAGCCTGTAATTCTTTTTTGATGAATTCCATGGGAAGAAACCTCCATAAAACAGTAGGCCATCCCTTCTTCAATCATGGCATTAAGGTGCTTGTTGAGGGTCAAAGGATCTGGAGTAGTATGCGAAGCCTCATATGCAAATTCACCATATTTGATCGATAAAGTAGAAATAAGTCCCGCCTGGGGGGCTTCGAAATTGAACAGATCAAAAAGTAGCGTTGCCACAGAAGTCTTTCCATTGGTTCCAGTGATTCCAACAAGTTTTAGTTGATTCGAGGGATTGTCGTAAAAATTAGAGGCCACCCATCCCAAGGAAGCTCTGGAATCGTTAACTTTAATATAGGTTATCCCGGGTTTTAGATTTTCTGGAAGCCCCTCACAAATAATGGAATTGGCCCCTGCTTCAATGGCTTGGTCTATATACCCATGTCCATCGGTCAGGCTCCCTTTAATCGCTACATACAGCCCGTCTTTTTTAACTTTTCTTGAATCCATAGCAACATTACTAACAGCGACATCAGTAGAACCTGAAATTCCCTCGATGGACACTTTGTATAATATTTCTTTTAATTTTTTCAAGACAGTACCAATATGATCTTTTGATTGTTTTTATAGTGCTCCCCTGCTTTCAGAGATTGTTTGACGACTTTTCCTTGGCCTTTAATAACCACCTCCAGTCCCATGGGTTCTAGTAATGATAAAGCTTCCATGGGCGTTAAGCCTTTTAGATCTGGGATGACTTCACTGGGAGAGAAAACCGCTGTTTCCTTAGAGGTCAGTTGGTTGATGAGGTCCATTTTAATTTCTACCTGAGTCGGTAGGGCATTGTGAATTTTTTTGGCAATTTTTTTAAAAACGGGAGCCGCTACTGTCGAACCATAATAGCCCTTGGATTTATCGGGTCGATGGATCACTACTATACAAGAATACTTGGGAGCCTCGGCAGGAAAATAGCCAACAAAGGTAGCGGCGTATTGCACTTCTTTTCCTTTGACGTTGTAGTCCAATTGGCAGGTTCCGGTCTTTCCTGCAATGCTAAAGTCATCGTCCTTTATATTGTAGGCAGTGCCCCATTTTTTATCCACCACATTGAACATCATCTTCTTGACCTTATCAATGGTAGATTGAGAGCATATGGAAGGGTTCAAAACTATTTTTCCAAAGGTTTGATCTGAAGCTTCCCCATAGGATTCTATCTTTTCGATGAACCGAGGTTTTACCATCTCTCCATTGTTAGCAATTGCATTGTAGAAGGTAAGGGTTTGAAGCGGTGTCATGGATACACCGTAGCCATAGGCCATCCAAGGCAAATCCAGTAAATCCCAATCTTTTTTGTCATCGGGATGAGGGATTTTTGGCATTCCTTCCCCCCAAATAGGTAGGCCGAGTTTTTTGTTAATGCCTATGTTGTACAAACGGTTGACAAACTTTTCAGGGTTATTATGATAGTTATCTTGAATGATTTTCACCATTCCAACGTTGGAAGAGACCTCAAAAACTTTGGCTGCGCTAATCGTTCCGTATCCTCCTTTTTTAGAATCACGTACTTTAAATCTTCGAAACATGGTGTATTCACCATTCCCAGTGGCGATCTGCGTATTTTCATCCACAACCTTATCCTCCAAAGCTGCCACCATCGCCATCAACTTGAAAGTAGAACCTGGTTCATGCGACTCCCAAACTGCATAGTTTCGTTTTTCGTAATAGGTGTCATATTTTGTCCTTCCCAAATTGGCAATAGCTTTGATTTTTCCAGTGTTGGTCTCCATTACCACTGCACAGCCATGCTCAGCATTGAACTTTTCCAATTGTTCCAACAAGGCCGAATGGGTTATGTCTTGAATATTGACATTGAGCGTGGTATAAACATCATAACCCTCTGTAGGTTCTTTTTCGTTTACATCGTTGATGGGTTTCCATTGACCACCTGCAATTTTTTGCTTGAGTCGCTGACCTGGTTCTCCTTCTAGGTATTGGCTAAAAGCACCCTCAAGACCCAAGCGTTTTGACCCACCATCATTTTCCGAGATGATCCTACCTACTGTTCTTTCAGCCATTTTACCCAGTGGATGTTCCCTTACCATTTCATGTTCAATGATCAAACCACCGCGATAGGAAGGCAATTCAAAAAGGGGGAGCTGCTTTATTTTTTGCTGTTGTGAATAGGTCAGGTTTTTGGCGATCAATAAATACCTGTTTTTATTTTTTACCGCTGCATTGAGCTTTTCGGAGATTGGTTTTTCCTCGAGCTCTAGTATTTCAGACAAGCCTTTGATTAAGGCCTTTTTGTGTTTGTCAAACAATTTTTTAGAGGGAACAGCAGCATCCCATCTCACTTCATAGCGCGCCATTGAAGTAGCCAAAATACTCCCGTCATCTGCAAAAATATTCCCCCTACTGGGTTGAATGACATCTTTCTTTAAAGTCCCTTTAGCGGCAATTTCTCGGTATTTTTCACCTTCAGAAAATTGGATCTCTACCAACTTCCCTATCAACACAAATGAAAAGAGCAAAAGACCAAAACCTACCAAGTAGGTTCTATTCATTATTTTTCTTTGCTTATCCATACTTATTTTTTTACAAACAGTTTAATGGGGGAAGTTTTTGCAGGACCGATACCCAGGGGGCTTAATTCCACCATGATTTTGGTCTCCATTTTAAGGTTCATCAAAACCGTTCTTTGTTCCACAAATTCGCTTTTCAGCATTTTGATTTCATCACTGAGCTGAGCGATTTTAAAAATTTTCTGATCGGCAGCATGACCACTGGAAATCATAATGAGAGACAGCATGGCCAGAAACAAGATGACCCGCCAGTTTTTAAAGGCATCATCCTTCAGCAAAAACTCCAATTTCAATAGATACAATAGCTTTTTCATACCCGCTCTGCAATTCTTAACTTTCCACTTCTGGCCCGATGATTTTCATCGATCTCTTCTCCACTTGGGGCCAACATTTTTCCTACCTTTTTTAACGGTAAATTCCTGTTACCATAAAGATCGGAGGTTGCCATACCCTCAAATTTTCCCTCGCGTATAAAAACTTTAACCAAACGATCCTCCAAAGAGTGATAGGAAATACAAACCACCCGCCCCCCTTTTTTTAATACTTCTACGGATTGTTCCAAAAAAGACTTGATCACCTCAAGCTCTGCATTAACCTCTATCCTAATGGCCTGGAAAACCTGGGCTATGGTTTTTTGGAAGATATGTTTTGGCAAAATGGGACTGAGAAGATCTACAAGTTCTTGGGTGGATTCAATGGAACCATGCGTTCTATAATGAATAAGCCGTGCTGCTATTTTTTTGGCATTGCGCAACTCTCCATATGCTTTGAAAATGTTTTGTAAGTCCTCAAGGCTGTAATGGTTGACGACCTCATGAGCTGTCAAAGGGTTTTGAGTGTCCATTCTCATGTCCAAAGGCCCCTCATAACGTGTAGAAAATCCCCTTTCACCCGAATCAAACTGATGGGAGGAAACACCAAAGTCTGCTAAAATTCCATCAACTGTTCCAATACCATAAAACTTCAAAAACCGTTTGAGGTGCATAAAATTTCCATGTATCAATTGAAATCGATCATCCTTGATTTTGTTTTGCTGAGCGGCCTCATCTTGGTCAAAAGCCAAAAGCTTCCCTTTGACAGAAAGCCTCTCAAGGATGGCACGAGAATGCCCTCCTCCACCAAAAGTTACGTCGACATAGATCCCATCTGGATTGATATTCAATCCTTCAATCGCTTCCTCAAGCATTACGGGTCTATGATATATCGTCTTCATTTTGGTCCCCCATTACTTCTTCTGCCAGCGAAGCAAAGTCTGTAGTCGCTTCATCGATAGCTTGTTCGTAGAGATCTTTATCCCATATCTCAAGAATGTTCACTACCGACGATACAACCACCTCCCTGCTGATATTGGCATGGTTGATTAAATCTTTTGGTATCAACAATCGCCCAGTGGTGTCGATGTCCAACAATTTTACTCCTGCTGTAAATCGACGAATGAAATCATTGTTTTTTTTCTTGAAACGATTCAGCTTGTTCACTTTCTCCATCAAATCCTGCCATTGATCTAAGGGATACAATTCCAAGCACTGATTAAAAACAGCCCTTTTGATCACAAAACTTTTGTCCAGCTGTTTCGAAAGCTGTTTTTTCAATGCAGCAGGAACCATGATGCGCCCTTTGGCATCCGCCTTGCACTCATATGTACCGATGAAATGCTGCATGTTGCTTTCGATCTATGAATTCATATCAAATATAAAGGAATTTTACCACTTTTTACCACATTCTACCACATTGTTAATAAGTTTTGCCATTTTTTACCACCAGGGGATGAAATCTGAAAAAAAATTAAATTCAAATCATCCAATTGAATTTGAGTATATTTGGAAATATTTATTTAAAATGTTTGAAAAACAGATTATTACTGAGGAGAAGTACCGATATGTAGAAATAGGAGAGGGCACCCCAGTAGTCATCTTACATGGTTTGATGGGAGGTTTAAGTAATTTCGAAGGCGTAATGAACTACTTCCCTGATAAAGGATACAAAATATTGGTTCCTGAGTTACCCGTTTATGATTTGCCATTGGTAGATTCTACTGTAAAATCATTGGCTGATTTTCTCAGAGGATTTTTGATCTTCAAAAAGCTTAGTGAAGTAGTGCTATTGGGGAATTCATTGGGTGGGCATGTTGCCTTATTGTTCACTAAATTCCATCCTGAAAAAGTGAAGGGATTGATTATTACAGGAAGTTCAGGCTTGTATGAAAACGCCATGGGTGATGGCTACCCCAAACGGGGAGATTACCAATACATCAAAACCAAAAGCGAAGAGGTTTTCTATGACCCCAAAGTCGCTACTAAAGAAATTGTAGACGAGGTTTTTGAGTCTGTTAACGACAGAAACAAACTGTTGAGAACTTTATCTTTTGCTAAAAGCGCCATTCGTCACAACATGGCGAATGATTTGCCACTAATGCAAACCAAAACAGCTATTATTTGGGGGGCTCAAGACAGCGTTACCCCACCCAATGTGGCAGATGAATTCAATTCTCTGCTCCCCAATTCCGATTTGTATTGGATTGACAAATGTGGGCACGCCCCCATGATGGAGCATCCCGATCGTTTCAATGAGATCATGCATTCTTGGTTGAAAGAATACAACATTTAAACCTACAAAATGAATGTTACCCACGCCGAATTTGTGGTCAGTAACACCCGAGTAGAAAACTGCCCAAAAAGCAGCTTGCCCGAATATGCATTTATTGGGAGATCTAACGTGGGTAAATCATCATTGATCAATTTGTTGTGCCAGCGGAAAAGACTGGCCAAAACCTCCTCTAGGCCCGGAAAAACCCAGTTAATCAATCATTTTTTAATCAACAAAAATTGGCATCTGGTCGATCTACCCGGCTATGGTTATGCCCGGGCTTCCAAAACTCACAAAAAAACCTTTCAAAAATATATTGTAGACTACTTTAGCAAAAGGAAGGAATTGGTTTCAGCTTTTATTTTGATCGATATTCGCCATGAGGCACAACCCATTGACCTCGATTTTATCAAATGGTTGGGCGAAAATCTCATTCCATTCGCCATTGTTTTTACCAAATCCGATAAAATTAAAGAGGGGGAAGTCGAAAAAAAAGTAAATCTTTACTTGGAAATCCTCAAAAAGCAATGGGAGGAACTTCCTCCCTATTTTGTTACCTCCTCCGAAAAGGGTTGGGGGCGTGAATCCCTCTTAAACTATATAGAAAGCATCAACCAAGGTCTCTCAACTTCCCAATCAACCCTTTTTTAAATTGAGTTTTTCAGCAAAATAATCACAAAAATCCCTCATCGTTGCCGTCATTTTTTCATCTTGAGTCGCTCGCAGATAGGTATCACTCATTGTCAAAAGGGTTTGATGAAAAAACATCTTCATTTGATCGACTGGCATTTTCTTAATCCAAAGATCCATCCGAAGGGTCTCCTGCTTTTGACCATCCCATAGGGCCAAAAGCATTGCATCTGCTAACTCATTCTCAACCCCTCCATCAGGAGCTGACCAAATTATTTTTTCTGGCACTTTGTTTTCGTCTAAAGTGACCTCTATCTGGATGGGACTCTTTTTTTGTGGCATTATCTTCTGGGTTTATAGTTTGATTTTGAGAACAGGGTTTGAGCTGGAAGATTGAGTAAGGCTTGAATTTCCGTTTTCGGATGACGCTCCATATAAGATTTAATGATTTGCCATCCCAACCAAATTCCAATCCGCCCTGGAGATTCATTGTCAATTTCTAAATAAAATTTTGAAAAGGGAGCGGGATCAACAAATCGTTTTGATAAGGAGGGCTGGGTATTGAACAACAACCTTTTTTCTATAAAATACTGCCAAATAAACACCTCGTTGTCCTTGACCCAATTCAATTGATCCTGGGTATAGCCCATTTTTTGGGCATCAGTAATGTTGGGTAAAACCAAGTCTTTGATATAAACTTTTTTTCCGTGATAAATCATTTGCGACAATAGCGACCGATCTTCAATCGGTTGAATAATAAATTCTGCAAATTTATCTACCACATGAGAAGTAATGTACTCAGAATCCATTTCTTGTCTTATGTATTGAGGAATGCCCTCATACAATTTGTGGTTTGGTCCCAAATAGGTGTCCAAGGAAATGAGCACTAAAGAATCTGCATAAATCGTTTTGCTCTGATAATCGACATTATTGATCAATCCAATGATTCGTGGTTTTTGGGTCTTGGGGAAGTAATATTTTATATGTTTAAAAAGAACCTCCAACTTGCTCTCTAAGGCCTTCATCGATGGAAATTGATCCTCTACATGCTCCAATAAAAGCAATTGTAAACTATCCTTTTGTCTTTTGATCCATACGCTATCATCAAATTTTTCGGGAAATAGGAAGGGATATTTGATCTTCAAACGTGGGATATCCTCCACTTCTGATCCATGAAATTGCTGATCGAACCTTTCAATGGTTAGGTCCATGGGAATCGAAAGGATTTCGGATGTTTTTTGGGAGGTGTCCTCACAAGCACTATTAAGTATCAAAACAAACAGGCACATGAAAAATAACCAGGGACAGCGAACAATCAATCTCATTTAATTGGATTTATTTTAATTCCAACGTAACTTAGATAAACAAATTTAAGGCTCTTTAATGAATAAAATGAAAACCCCTGAAAAAGTAGTCAACCATATTGTAAAATGGCTTGAAAATCATCTGAAAGAATCAAGAATGAATGGCTTTGTAGTAGGTGTTTCGGGTGGCATTGATTCTGCGGTTACCTCCACACTTTGCAGCCTTACCAAAGCCCCAGTTATCTGCTTAGAAATGGGCATTCACCAGGAAACTGATCAGGTTTCCAGAGCGATGGAACACATCCATTGGTTGGAAAAAAAATTTGAAAATGCGAGCCACCACAACATTTCATTATCTAGAGTATTTGACCATTTTGTCGACTGTGTCCCCCCCACCGATAAAGAGCAAGAAAAATTATTGAGTCTCGCCAATACAAGGGCAAGGTTAAGAATGACTACATTATATTATTTTGCAGCATTGCACCGCTATCTGGTGGCCGGAACAGGAAACAAAGTTGAGGACTTTGGGGTAGGTTTTTACACCAAATACGGAGACGGAGGGGTTGACCTCAGTCCCATTGCTGATTTGCTCAAATCAGAAGTTTATGAGATTGCCAAGTTTTTGGGAGTATCAGAATCCATTCAAAAGGCACCGCCAACAGATGGCCTATGGAGCGATAACCGGACGGATGAAGATCAGATGGGAGCCAGTTACGATGATCTTGAATGGGCCATGAGAACATTAGAAAAAAACACCTCCCTTAAAGGTCTCAATCAGAAGCAAATGGAAATAATCGAGATTTACATGAAGTTTAACCGACAAAACCAACACAAGATGCTACCCATACCCGTTTGTAAAATACCTTCAGAGCTAATGATGTAGTTTTTTAAAAAAATTTTATTAACTTTAGGTTATAAATAATTCGCCCCAAATTATGATTAAGATAGCCATTATCGACCCACACCCTATTGTCAGGTGTGGTTTCCAATACTTTTTTTCGGATTTTGATCAAATTGATGTTGTAAACACCTCAGCTTGTCTCAGCCAATCCATCAAGTACTTAGAATCTAATCCGGTTGACATCCTCATCTCAGAAATGGTATTGAGCGATGAAACGCCCACCAATTTAATCAACAGAGTCAAAGAGGTCAATCCAGAAATCAACATCGTTTTTTTTACTGATGAAGACCAGGAAATCTACAGCATTCCTCTGCTCAAGGCTGGCGCATTGGGCTTTTTGTCTAAAAACGTTGATGCCTCGGTCATGGCAGATGCCATCCACAAAATCAATTGCTACAAACTCTACATTACCAATAATTTCAACAATGAATTGAGTTTGGATTTGGATTTAGAAAAACCCCGAAACGACTACGGAACCCTCTCCTCAAGAGAAATTGAAGTACTTAAATTCCTCACCGAAGGCAAACGAAACATTGAAATCGCCGAATGTTTGAAGATCAATCAAAAAACCGTGAACACCAATAAAAATAGAATGATGCACAAACTCAAAGTAAACAATCTGTTTGATTTATACGTTCAGGCCAAAAATCTAAATTTGGTTTAGAGTACCCGATTCAGTTTGTTGGACAGTACTTTTTTGAGCTGCTGATAACTCATGATCTCTTGAAGCGTTTCCTGATTTTCATGCTGCGCTTTGGTTTCCACTTGAAGTTCCTCAATTTTCTGATCAACCAAATAACGTCTGATGGACAGTATGGTCTCACTCACCAATTGTACCACCTCACTCCCTTTGTCCTTTACAAAAACGTTTCGCTTTTCCCAATCATGTAGCTGATGTTGCTCCTCCTTCATGATCAAATCAGCAATGATTTCGTTCTGAGCTAAATCCTCCGTTTGCATAACTTTTTCAAGGTTTAATTCCTCCGAACTACTTTGATACAATGCGATCAACTTGTAAAAAATATTTTTAAAAGCTTCATTACTCAACTCAATTTCATCTTGTTGTAAGTCTAAAAATATCTTTTCATAAACTTTAGCAGACATATATTGTGTTTTGTGAACCAAAGCACCCTCCTCATCGGGAACCAATACAATGTCTTCAAAATTCAATTCCAAATCACCATAAGTCAATAAAATTGCAATGATCTGTTTTTCCAACTCGAAAGCCCGATTGACCTTACTCGAGGCATCCACTGTCTTTTTAACCAGTTCGGCAGTCGGGTTTGAAATCAACCTTTTCGTCCCTTTCTGTTTATTTCTTTTGTTAATTTGAGCCAAAGCACTGAAGAGGGCATCTTCAGAAATTTGCATAATCTCAGCACAATTCTGAATATAGATTTCCTGCTTGATGACATCGGGTATCTTTGAAATACTATCGACAATTTCGTTTATGGTTTCCGCCTTGCCAATGGGGTCATTTTTGCCCGCATCATTCAATAGTGATGCTTTGAATTGTATAAAATCTTTGGACGCTTCTTCCAGAAAGGCAATAATCTCCTCGCTAGAATGCGATTTGGCAAAACTGTCGGGATCCTCTCCCTCCGGGAAACTGCACACCCTCACATTCATTCCTTGTTCAAGAATCAAATCAATCCCTCTTAGAGAGGCCCTCAGACCAGCAGCATCTCCATCGAACAAAACCACGATATTGGAGGTCAATCGATTGATCATTCGGATCTGATCGACAGTCAGAGCAGTTCCTGAAGAAGACACTACATTGGTAATCCCCGACTGATGCATTTGAATTACATCGGTATATCCCTCTACCAAATAGCAAACATCGTTTTTGGCAATGCTTTGTTTGGACTCATATATCCCATAAAGAGCCTTGCTTTTGTGGTAAATTTCGCTTTCTGGAGAATTGAGATATTTAGCGGTTTTGGACTGCTCCGAAAGTATTCTGCCACCAAAACCTTGTACCCTTCCAGACATACTTCGGATGGGAAAGATTACCCGCCCTCGAAAACGATCCACTTTGCGATCTTCATTCACAATCACCAATCCGGTTTTCTCGAGAAATTCGAGTTTATAACCTTTCTTTAGTGCTTTATTGCTAAAATCATCATAGGAATCCATGGCATAACCCAAGGCGAATTTTTTGATGGTTTCGTCCTTGAATCCTCGCTCTTTGAAATAGGTCAAACCGATCGATTTCCCCATTTCCGTCTCCCACAGATTTGTTTCAAAAAATTCCGAGGCATATTGAACAACCAAAAACATGCTTTCTTTGGTGTCTTTGACCTGTTTCTCCTCAAGGGTTTCCTGCGTTTCCTCTATTTCAATATTGTACTTATTGGCCAAGTAGCGTATGGCCTCAGGATAAGTAAAATGTTCGTGCTCCATTAAGAAAGCAATCACATTACCCCCCTTACCACTACTAAAATCCTTCCAAATTTGTTTGGCTGGGGAAACCATAAAGCTCGGCGTGCGTTCCTGTGTAAAAGGACTGAGCCCCTTGTAGTTGGCTCCAGATTTTTTGAGGTTCACATATTCTCCTATCACCTCCTCCAATCGGGCCACTTCATATACTTGATCTATGGTACTTTTTGATATCAAAGCAAGGCGAATATTTAGATAAAAATAAAATTATATACTCAGGGAACAAAACCGAGAGAATTTATTTGGAAAGCCCACTATTAAATGCTGCGTTCAATTACAAAGTTTACCATTAACTCCAGCGCATCTCGGTATTCGTTTTGGGGAAAAGTTTTAAGCACTTTGATCGCTTTGGAACGATAAGATTCCATTTTTTTTTCTGCAAATTCAAGCCCACCAACTGCTTTGATCTTGCCGATGGCTTCTCGAACCCTTTTCTTGTTTTTGTTGTGATTTTTGACCGTATTTATCAACCACTTTTTTTCCGATTCATCCATCACATTCAAAGCATGGATCATGGGAAGGGTCATTTTTTGTTCTTTGATATCGATTCCCGTAGGCTTGCCGATTTTCTGTTCAGAGTAATCAAACAAATCATCTTTGATCTGAAAAGCCATCCCCAATAGCTCACCAAAACCGTGCATTTTAGAAACCTGATCCTCATTGGCCCCAACGGATTGAGCGCCCATTGCACAACAAGCGGCCAAAAGCGTTGCGGTTTTTTGACGAATGATTTCATAATATACCTCCTCCGTTAGGTCTAGGTTTCTTGCTTTTTCGATTTGTAAAAGCTCACCCTGACTCATCTCTTTAACTGCTACGGAGATGATTTTCAACAAATCGAAATCTTCATTTTCTATGGAGAGCAATAGTCCTTTGGAAAGCAGAAAATCCCCTACCAAAACGGCTATTTTATTTTTCCACAATGCATTGATGGAGAAAAATCCCCTCCGCTGATTGCTGTCATCCACCACATCATCATGAACCAAAGTGGCCGTATGGATCAACTCTATCACTGCAGCACCCCTGTAGGACCTCTCATTCACCTTGCCATTGGCCAACATTTTGGCCACCAAAAAAACAAACATGGGGCGCATTTGTTTTCCTTTTCTGTTGACAATAAAATGGGTGATTCTGTTAAGTAAGGCAACCTTCGAAGACATTGAAGAAGTGAACTTTTTTTCAAAAAGCTCCATCTCTTCATAAATGGGTTCCTTAATTCGCTCTACCACTTTCATTTCTCTGTAAAGATACCACTATTCGAGATGGAAAAACAATCTAAATATTTTCGGATTTGTTGGCCAATTGGCCACAGGCAGCATCAATATCCTTCCCTCTTGATCTTCTAACGGTCACCGTAATTCTATTGGCCTCCAAGGCAGTTTGATACGCCTGAATGCGCTCTTTTTTGGCTTGTAGGAAATTGTCATCTCCAATGGGGTTGTACTCGATCAAGTTCACCTTGCAGGGTATGGATTTACAAAAATCAACCAATGCATTGATGTCCTCCTCTTGATCGTTGATCCCAGCCCAGACCACATACTCAAAAGTAACGGGACTTGATGTTTTTTCATACCAGTACAATAAGGCACTGGATAATTCCTCCAGAGGAAATTTTTCTGCAAATGGCATAATATTTTGTCTCAACTCTTGTCGGGCACTGTGAAGCGAGACGGCCAAACCAAAACGGACTTGATCATCCGCCATTTTCATGATCATTTTAGGGATACCCGAGGTAGAAACGGTAATTCTAGAAGGAGACATACCCAATCCCTTTGGGTCAGTAATTTTGTCAACCGCCTTGATCATGTTGTTATAATTCATCAAGGGCTCACCCATTCCCATGAAAACAATATTCGATAAGGGGCGGTTGAAATACAATTGACTCTGCTGATCCATCACCACCACTTGATCATATATTTCATCGGGGTTGAGATTTCTCATTCTTTTGATTTGGGCGGTGGCACAAAATTTACAATCCAAACTGCAACCCACTTGAGAAGAAACACATGCCGTTGTCCTGGTGGGAGTGGGAATCAGAACAGATTCCACCACCAAATTATCGTGGAGCTTAATCGCATTTTTTATGGTGCCGTCTTTGCTTTTTTGCTGCAGATCGATCTCGATATGATTGATCACAAAATGTTCCTCCAATAACAAGCGAGTAGTTTTAGACAGATTGGTCATCCCATCAAAATCGTGAATGCCTTTTTGCCATAACCACTGATATACCTGATTACCACGAAAGGCTTGATCGTTATTTTCACTAAAAAACTGCCTCAGGTCGTCGAGTGATAGCGATCGGATGTCTTTTTTGCTAGGGGGTGTCATTTTACATCCTTAGTGGGTAAATCTCGGCTTGCTGATGAGACTATATAATGAGCATGGCATCACCATAAGAATAAAAGTTATACTTTTTCTTTATGGCCTCCTTATATGCTTCTTTAATAAAATCTACATCGGCAAAAGCAGATACCATCATCAACAGCGTGGACTTAGGGGTATGGAAATTGGTAATCATGCAATTGGCAATAGAAAAATCATAGGGTGGAAAAATAAACTTGTGCGTCCATCCCTGATAAGGATTGAGTGTTCCCATAGAGGAAACCGAGGTCTCCAAACCTCTCATGACGGTGGTACCTACTGCACAAATTTTTCGATTAGTGGTCAAGGCATTATTCACCAAATCACAAGCCTCTGGCGTGATGATCAACTCCTCAGAGTCCATCTTGTGCTTGGACAAGTCCTCTACCTCCACCGGACTAAAGGTTCCCAAACCAACATGCAAGGTCATTTCTGCTAAATCAATGCCTTTGATTTGAAGTTTTTTAATCAAATGCTTGGAAAAATGCAAGCCTGCTGTGGGTGCAGCTACAGCCCCTTCATGTTTGGCGTAGATGGTTTGGTAGCGCTCCTCATCTTCTTTCTCTGTCGGGCGGTTGATGTATTTAGGAAGGGGGGTTTGCCCCAGTTCCTTTAACTTCGATCGGAACTCACGATAGGAACCATCAAAAAGAAAACGAAGGGTTCTTCCTCTGGAGGTTGTATTGTCAATGACCTCCGCTACAAGACTGTCATCATTCCCAAAATAAAGTTTATTGCCAATTCTAATTTTTCGCGCTGGATCAACCAATACATCCCACAATCGCTGTTCCTCATTGAGCTCTCTCAATAAAAAAACCTCAATTCGTGCTCCCGTCTTCTCTTTATTTCCAAACAATCTCGCTGGAAAAACTTTGGTATTGTTCAACACCATGACATCACCCTCATCAAAAAAATCAATAATGTCTTTGAAAGTATGATGACTGATCGATCGGTCTTGACGATTGAGTACCATTAAGCGAGACTCGTCCCTTCCAGCTGAAGGTCGTTGTGCTAATAAAATATTGGGAAGGTCAAAATTAAAATCTGACAATTTCATGGGTTGGTTTTTAAAGATGCAAATATAGGTGGTACAGGGGGGGATTGTCAAGTAAAAATCAATAAAATACTAAAAGATATCTTGATCAAATTTTATTTTTTTGAGGTCATCCCAAAAACTCGGGTAGGACTTTGAAACCACATCTGGATTTTTGATATTGATGGGAACAAGCAAACCCAATGGAGCAAAAGCCATTGCCATTCGGTGGTCATTGTAGGTTTCTATAGAGATATTCTCTTTGATTGTACCCGGATGGATAAGCTCCAAGGTTTTGTCTGTAATTTCTACCTGAGCACCCAACTTTTCCATTTCAACTTTGAGGGCCACCAGCCGATCCGTTTCTTTGATCTTTAAGGTATGAAGACCGGTAAGTTTACAGCCTATATTCAAACCCAAGCAAGTCACCGCTATGGTTTGCGCCAAGTCTGGCGTGTTTTTAAGATCTAAGGAAACATAAGTCGGTGGACTAAAGCCAGGGGTTTTAGACAGCTTGATTTTACCGTCAAAAAAAGTGGTTTCTACCCCCATTTGTTCATAGATTTTCACCAATGCTGAATCCCCCTGCATGCTTTCCTCAAAGTAACTGGAAAGTGTAATTTCACTTTCTTCGGCCAAAGCTACTACAGAATAAAAATAGGAAGCAGAACTCCAATCTGACTCCACCTTCCATATATTTTCTTCTATTGCTTCAGCAGCTTTAATGGTGATTTGACTTCCATCAAAAGCAGCCTCAAACCCCAGTTGATTGAGGATACTTTGGGTCATCTGAATGTAGGGAACAGAGGTCGTTTCTCCGATCAATTCAATCACCAAGCCATTTTTTAAAGAGGGGGCAATCAACATCAATGCCGATATGTATTGGCTGCTGATGTTGGCTGGAAGGCCAATGCGGTTTTCGCTTAGTTCCTTGCCCTTTATGATCAATGGTGGAAAACCAGCTTTCCGCTCATAACGAATGTCGGCACCTATGCTGTTCAATGCCTCAACCAATAGCTTTATCGGACGTTCTTGCATGCGCTTTGAACCTGTCAGTACGACTTCTCTACCCTGCTGAACAGCATAATAGGCCGTAAGAAAACGCATAGCCGTTCCCGCATGATGAATGTCTATTATTCGTCCATTGCTTTTTAACCCACTGAGGGTAACATTTGAATCATCGGAAGAGGATATATTTTCAATCTTGATCTGTGGATACAAAGCTTGGAGGATCAGCAACCTATTCGATTCGCTTTTAGATCCCGTGATGGTAAGTTCACCTTTGGCTACTTTGGTAGGGTGAAATAATTTCAGCTTCATTGAAATTGGCTATTTAAGTTTTGGGTTATTTTGGTGTCGATCGTGGTCTCTCTCCGATTTGATTTTCATTTTTTTATCAAAAGCCTTTTGTAGATCAACCCCGGTTTGATTGGCCAAACAGAGAACAACGAATATAACATCGGCAAGCTCCTCCCCCAAATCCTTGGATCGGTCACTTTCCTTTTCACTTTGCTCACCATATCGTCTTGCAATGATTCGGGCCACTTCACCCACCTCCTCCGTTAGCTGGGCCATGTTGGTCAATTCATCAAAATACCGAACACCATGGTCTTGAATCCAATCGTCAACTATTTTCTGGGCTTTTTTGAGTTCCATTTGCTGGCGAATTTAAAACTTTCCTTTCGGTAGGAAAAGTTTAAGTTTAAAAATCATAATATCCCCTTAATTTCGTCCAGTTCATTCACCATCTGGCAATGGCTGTGATCGGGTTCATTGTGTGAATTGAAGTGGATGGCCTGCATGCCTACATTTAAGGCCCCCAAAATGTCGGCCTCAAGACTGTCGCCAATCATTAGGGAATTCCCCGCAACCGCCTGGGTTTGATTTAGGGCATGCTCAAAAATAATAGGGTGGGGTTTTTTGTATCCCACTTTCTCAGCAGTAAAAATGTTTTCAAAATAAGGGGAAAGACCAGAGTTATTGATTTTGTGATATTGAACCACCTCAAAACCATTGGTAATAATATGGAGTTGGTATTGGCCTTTGAGCTCCTCCAAAAGGGAAATTGCCCCATTGAAAAGGTTTGAAAATGTAGACAAATACATAATGTATTGATTCGAGACCAAATCAATCTGAGCAGAGTCAAAATCAAAATTAATCGCTTGAAAAGTTTTTATCAAGCGCTTTTCCCTCAATTCTTTTTGGGATATTTTATTTTCACGATACAGCTTCCAATACTGGTGATTGATCCCATGATAAGCCCCCAAAAAATCAGTGAGATTGACATTAATATTTTGTTCTTTGAAAATCTTCTCAAAGGTCAATGATGAATTTTTCTCAAAATCCCACAGGGTATGATCCAAATCAAAAAAGATGTGACGCACCCTATTTTTTTGAATCATGATAACGGATATAATTGATAAAAGATGGCTCCCAAGCATTTTCGGGATCCTCGCTGTTCAGTAGGGTATTGGTAAAAGAAACCCCATGAAAACCAGAGGCGGTGGGTAGCTTGTCGTAAAATTCCTGTAATTTTTTAAATGCATTGGTAGGGGAAAACTTCCTCAATCCTTTCTCGTGGGCAACCATTGGAAAGAGCTTGAGTGAAGTTTGCAAGTCATTATTCAAATCGTAAAAATAAAAAGGCACAGCGGTAGAGGCCCGATAACCCACTTCCTCCAAATACCCCATACTATAATCTTCATGGATCTCCTGATCTAATAAGCTGTTGTAGCCCCATGAAGCAGAGAGCAGTCCATAATGGAAGCGAACCGAATCAATTTTTTTGATAATTAATTTTTTTAAATTGGCTCTTTCCTCAACGAAAATTTTGGCTTCCCGCTGCGCTGCATAGGAGGCCAATAAATACACCTCATTAGTATCTGAAATATTTTTGATTAGGTTTCTAAATCCATAGTTGTTGGAGGATATCCCTCGGTCATAAAAAGTAGTTTTAGCAAAAAGAAAAAAATAGAGGGGCTGAATTCTATTTTTTTTAAAAAGCCGTTCCAACTCCTCAAAATTGTTGTAAGGATCTTTTTGTAAGTGCAATAGAACTAGAAATTGCTCAATAACGTAGAAAAAATCCAAGTGCCAAAGGGCGTTCAAAGTATCGGCAAATTTTAACAGCAATGATTTTTTTTGATACCGATAGGGATTTTCCACCGAAACCAGCGGTTGAAACTTTGGCTTTCTCCAGGAGCCATGTGGAAGCTCCGGAAAAAAGGCATACAATTTGTCTTTCAGCCTTACCGACCATAAATCGACCAGTGGCAATTCCAAAAAATTATTTTTGTGGGCGAGGCTTTGGTAGGGCAAGAAAGTTCCCAACTCGTCTTTTACATGCGGCAAGTACTCTTCATACCTGCTGAGCAAATAAAATGAAGCCGCAAAGATGTCATAAGGCAATTTAGAGGGTTTTTCCAACTTAAAAAACGCTGGAATGCCCGACCATTGGGATACTTCAATTTTAGCCTCCTGAATCCCTTTTTGAAAAAGCAATTCATGAGATTTAATAAAAAATTCATTGCCCAATGGCTGGTGGGTATAACTCAATTTGGGACCCGAGTGTGAAACGAATTTCTCAATGGCAGAAGTAAAACTCACCGGAAGCTCCAAAATTCTGATAAAAACTTGCCTGAAAATATAGGTCAACCGCGGGGTAATTTTGTGGGAATAAACCAGTATCATTCAGATTATGTTTTCATCTTTAAAGCTAAAATAACGCTTTTCAGAGACAATAAGATGATCCAAAATTAGAATGTCGAAAGTAGCAGCAGCTTTTGTAATTTTTTGAGTGATTTCAAGGTCTTGTTTGCTGGGGGTCAGGTTCCCAGACGGGTGGTTGTGTGCCAAAATCATGGCCGTAGCCCCTAATTCAAGGGCGACTTTCAGGGCCAATCGAACATCCACTACCGTTTGACTGATCCCGCCCTTGCTCAGGCACTTTTTTTTAAGCAATCGGTTGGATTGATTCAAATACAAAATCCAAAACTCCTCGTGTTCCAATGGGCTGAGCAAGGGAGATAAAAACCCATAAACCAAAGCACTGGAGGTAAACTGTTTTTTGGGGAGATAAGGCTGATTTTGAAGGCGGACAGCAATTTCCAAGACGGCTTTGATTTTCACTGCTTTTGCTGGCCCAACCCCTTTGAACTGGGTGAGGGCCTCCAAAGAAATCTTTTGTAAATCCTTGAGGCCATTTTTATGAGGGTGTAAAATGCGTTTCATCAAATCCACCGCACTTTCTCCTTCACTTCCACTTCCGATAATGATGGCAAAGAGTTCTGCTACAGACAGGACATGTGCCCCTTTTTCTTTGAGCTTTTCTCGGGGTCGGTCATCAAGATCCCACTGCTTGATGGTTAATTTGGGGGCAGCATCTGACATAAAATAGACTTGGTCTATAAAGATAAAAATTCTTTACAGATGATAGTACTTAAGTAAATTTCACTTTTAATGCCTCCCAATCTAAGGCTCCATAGTTACCCGAGCTCATCATCAATAAAACGGTATGATCATATACTTGGGCCAATAAATAATCATGCAATTCTTTGGGGTCTGTAAAAACCAAAAGGTCGGCCCGACCAAAGGCTTCGATTATTTCTTGCGGAATGATCGGCGTTCTATTTTTAATTTTAAGGGCCTCGGGATCAAAAAAAACGATGGGAAGATCGGCTTTTTCCAAACTGTCTTTGTAGTTTATGATAAATGAAGGATCCAAACTGCTATAGGTATGTAACTCTAAACAGGCTGTAATTTTGAAATCGGAAAACTGGGCTTTAACCGCCTCAGTTGTTGCCTTGACCTTACTAGGGGCATGGGCAAAATCCTTAAAAAGATAGGACGAATGGGATTGCGCAAGTAACTCGAGTCGTTTGGACGCCCCTCTAAAACTGCCTATCGCCTGATAAAAATCATCTTCATCCACGCTCATCAATTGACACAGCCACTTCGCACCTGCCATATTTGAAAGATTGTGCCGCCCAAACACTTCCAGGGGAAGAGGGCCCTCATCGGTTTCCAAAAAGGTAGTGCCTTCAGAAATACTGTGTTCCAAAATAGAATAAGATTCCTTTCTGATTGTATTTTGAGTATCCGCCACCATCTGGGACAATCTTTTGTCCTCCTCATTATACACCAAAACCCCACCTGCGGTAATTGAGTCGATAAATCGCTCGAATTGCTGGTTGTAATCTGCTTCCGTTTTAAATACATTGACATGATCCCATGCGATACCACTGACCAGTGCGATTTGGGGTTGATAGTGGTGAAACTTAGGTCTTGGATCAATAGGAGAGGAAAGGTATTCGTCCCCTTCAAGGACGATAAAATCGTTTTCCTCAGACAAAAATACCGAATTGTCAAAGCCCTCCAACTGGGCTCCTATCATATAGTCCACCGAGATTTGATGGTAGTTCAACACATGCAATACCATGGCAGAGATAGACGTCTTGCCATGACTTCCTGCAATGACGACTCGGGTCTTATTTTTAGCATAGTGAGCAATGAATTCGGGATAAGAAAAAATGGGCAGACCCATGGCTTGCGCCTTCAAAAGTTCGGGATTGTCTTTTTTGGCGTGCATACCGAGTACCACACCATCCAGACGGTCCTTAATCTTTTCGGGAAACCAACCCATTACCTCTGGGCATATTCCCGCTTGCTTCAATTGGCTCAGGGAAGGGTCAAAAATAGCATCATCGCTCCCCGTTATCTCGTGGCCATTGTTTTTTAGCGCAATCGCCAAACTGTGCATGGCACTGCCCCCAATGGCAATAAAATGATACCTATTCAAGTTTTATTACTTTTAAAAGTGCCAATCCTTCTTCAAAATCAGGCTTGATCTCCAAGGCCTGCTTTAAGGAGGTTTTTGCTTTTTCCAACTGATCGTTGTAAAAATATATTTTTGATCGATAATAATAGGCCCATTCCAATGGATAATTGTCCTCATCACTAAAATCGAGAATATAATAATCCAGAGCAGCGATCCCCAACTCGCTTTCCAACTGATATTCGGCTGCCGCACGGCCCAACTCAAATATCAAGTCTCTTCTATAAGACAAAAAACCATTTTCCAACTTTTTCATATCCGCTTTCAAAGTTCGAAACAATTCACGGTATTGATTTATGGCCGCCTCAGTTTCATTATTCAGCTGAAAAAGATAGGCTTTCATCAACATCCCCTCAATAGGGTCAATTCGATTCAACTCCGTGGCTTTTTTTTGGGCAAAAGTCATGCTGCCCCCCAAAATATCGGGAATCTCAGCGTGCAACTGTATCAGAAGATTGAGGCAGACGATCTGATTCGGTTGAAGCTCGTGGGCTTTAAGGACAAACTTCCTCGCCTTGATCACATAGGGCACAGAAAAAAAACGCGAAACCTCCAACGACCTTCTGGCAGCGGCTACCCCCAGCTTAAAAAAATTCTCAGCAGTGGGAGCATCAACGATCAATTTTTCGTAATAATCGATGGCCGTATCCCAGTCTTTGTGATCATAGGCCCACGCTGCAATGGATTTCGTGTTGGCCATTCCCCCTTTAATTTCAGCTTTCTTAAGAGCGGTTAATTTGGAACTGTATTGAGCATCCTTTTTAAAATCATAGGAAACAAAAGGGGTTTTCATTTGGGCAATTCCCCCCAAAGGAATTAGGTTCAGAACAAAAAACAATAGGAATCTAAACATGGGGGGCATTCAATTTTTTCCAAATGAGGTCTTTTAGGGCTTTGAGTCCAGATTGATCTACCGCCGAGATCATACAGTGGGAAATTTCACCAAAGTTTTTTTCCATTTCCACGGCGTATTCTGCTCTTAGCTCCTCATCCAACAGGTCGCATTTGGAAAGCGCAACCACATAGTCTTTGTCCATCAATTCGGGGTTGTAGGTTCGCAATTCGTTCATCAGCACATCAAATGCTTTTTTAACATCTGCTGTATCGGAAGGAATCATAAAAAGCAAAACCGAGTTGCGCTCAATATGACGTAAGAAATAATGCCCCAAGCCTTTGCCCTCGGCTGCTCCCTCGATGATTCCGGGGATATCTGCCATAACAAAAGATCGGAAATCGTGATAAGGCACTATGCCCAGGTTGGGCTTTAAGGTCGTAAACTCATAATCTGCAATTTTGGGTTTGGCGGCAGTCAAGGCTGCCAATAAGGTTGATTTTCCTGCATTGGGAAAACCCACTAAGCCCACGTCGGCCAATACTTTGAGTTCCAAAATCACCTGAAGTTCTTCTCCCTTTATTCCAGGTTGGGCGTAGCGAGGGGTTTGGTTGGTGGAAGATTTAAAATTCCAGTTGCCCAGTCCTCCTTTACCCCCTTCCAATACAACCACTTCTTGATCTGGCTCCACCATTTCAAAAAGAACTTCTTCGGTGGCTAATTTTTTGACTACCGTACCCAAAGGCACATCAATGTATACATCTTTGCCTTGAGCTCCTGTGCTTCTGCTCTTGCTCCCGTCTCCACCGTGCCCAGCCAAAAAATGACGGGTAAACTTAAAGGGATACAAGGTCCAAAGGTTGGGATTGGCACGAACAATCACATGCCCCCCTCTGCCACCGTCCCCGCCATCCGGCCCTCCTTTGGTGATGAATTTTTCACGATGGAGGTGGACAGAACCTTTCCCCCCATTTCCAGATTTCAGATTGAGTTTTACGTAGTCAACAAAATTGGCTTCGGTCATCTTTAGATCAAACCATCAATAAGGGCGGTCAGTCGTTGGGTAATTTCATCAATACTGCCGATGCCGTCCACGCTGTGGAATTTACCCTGACCCTCGTAAAATGCCCTTAGTGGTGCAGTTTTATTATTGTATTCGTCGAATCGGTTTCTGATTTTTTGTTCGTCCTGATCGTCTGCCCTACCACTGGTTTTCCCTCGGTTGATCAAGCGCTCCACCAAAACATCGTCGTCTGCCTCTAAGGCCAAGGTCGCACTGATTTGCATGGATTTTTCTCTCAAAAAAGCATCCAGTGCCTCGGCTTGTTTGGTGGTTCGGGGGAAACCGTCAAAAATAAACCCTTTGGCTTCGGGATGACTTTCCACCGCATCCTTGAGCATGTCAATGGTCACCTGATCGGGAACCAAATCCCCTTGATCCATATAGGATTGTGCCAATGTTCCCAATGCCGTTTTATTGGAGATATGATGCCTGAACAGATCGCCAGTAGAGATGTGAAACAATTGGTATTTCGTTTTTAGGAATTCGGCTTGCGTCCCTTTCCCAGCTCCTGGTTTTCCAAAGAGTACTAGATTAATCATTGCGTTGCTTTTGTTACAAAGATATCCAATTTGGATTTGTTTTTTTCCAAGCCAAAAACTAATCCGTATTTTTGTAAAAACTTCGGTATGGAATTTTTTTCAACCACCAAAACGCTGGGCATTCTGGGAGGGGGTCAATTGGGTAAAATGCTACTCTATACCACCCGAAAGTGGGACATCAAAACCAAGGTTTTGGATCCCAGTGAAAATGCTCCTGCACGACTGGCCAGCGATCACTTTGTTCAAGGGGAACTCACCGATTTCCAAACCGTCTATGATTTTGGTAAAAATGTGGACGTTCTGACCATAGAAATTGAAAAAGTCAATGTGGAGGCATTGGAAAAACTAGAAAGCGAAGGGGTAAAAGTTTATCCCCAGCCGAAGGTGCTTCGTACCATTCAAAACAAATGCCTCCAAAAAAGATTTTACAAAGAAAACAACATCCCCACAGCCGCTTTCGAGGAATACGAAAGCTTGGATCTCGTCAAGGAAGCCATCATCAAAGGGGAGCAGTCTTTTCCTTTTGTTTGGAAATCGGCCGAAATGGGCTATGATGGCTATGGGGTATCCATTATCCGTTCCAACAAGGAAATTGAGGATTTGAATGGAGGCCCATGCCTGATAGAGGAATTGGTGCCTTTTGAAAAAGAGTTGTCCGTGATCGTCTGCCGCCGTCCGGAGGGAGAAACGGTTCATTATCCAGTGGTGGAATCGGAGTTTCACCCCACGGCCAACCAAGTGGAGTATGTTTTATGCCCGGCCCAACTCTCGAGCGCCGATGCCAAAAAAGCGGTTGAAGTGGCGCTTCAAACTTCAAAAGCCTATGGCCAGATCGGACTTTTGGCGGTGGAACTTTTTCTAACCCCCGAAGGAGACGTATTGGTCAATGAGGTGGCCCCACGTCCTCACAATAGCGGACATTACAGCATAGAAGCCTCCTACACCTGCCAGTTCGAACAACACATTCGCGCCGTATTGGATTTGCCTTTGGGAAAAACTGGAAGCAAAACCGCAGCGGTGATGGTGAATCTGGTGGGCAAAGCAGGCCATACCGGCCCGGTGGTTTATAAAAACATCGACCAAGTATTGGCCATTGAAGGGGTCACCCCCCATATTTACGGTAAAAAGGAAACCCGTCCCTTCCGCAAAATGGGACATGTAACCATTATACACCCCAAAATCGAAACCGCTAGAAAAATGGCGGAGCAAGTAAAAGAAACCTTATCAGTAATCAGCAAATAATTATGGCAAAAGTAGGCATCATCATGGGCAGCGAATCGGATTTACCGGTCATGCAAGCGGCCATCGACATCCTCAAGGAATTTGGAATCGAAACGGAAGTGGACATCGTTTCTGCCCACCGAACCCCCGACAAAATGATGGATTATGGAAATCAGGCCCACCACAGGGGGCTTAAAGTGATCATTGCTGGCGCCGGCGGTGCGGCCCACCTCCCAGGAATGATTGCAGCAGTCTCTCCCTTACCCGTTATCGGTGTCCCCGTCAAATCGAGTAACTCCATCGACGGTTGGGATTCGGTTTTGTCCATCCTCCAAATGCCGGGCGGTGTTCCCGTAGCCACCGTAGCCCTTAACGGCGCCAAAAATGCCGGGATTTTGGCCGCGCAAATCGTCGGGACTTCCGAGCCTGAAGTGCTTGAAAAAGTAAGCGCCTTCAAACAAGAGCTCAAAACCAAAGTCATCAACAGTAGCAAAAAACTTAATCCATAACCCATTGGAAAACCCATTACTCAAGCCCTTTGAAACGCCCCACCAGTCCATCCCCTTCAGTAGCATCCGACCAGAACATTTTATTCCTGCACTAGAAGAAAACATCAAAAATGCGTTGGAGGCCATCGATGCCATCGTACAGCAAACCACAGCTCCGACCTTTGAAAACACCATCGAAGCCTTAGAAAACGTAGGGGAACTCCTGGGCCGAAACAGCAGTATTCTATTTAACCTCAACAGTGCCGAAACCTCCAAGACCCTCCAATCGATTACCCAGCAGGCCTCCCCCTTGCTTACAAAATTCCAAAACGATGTAAGACTCAATCAGGCCTTGTTTGAACGCATCAAAACGATCTACGAAAATCAAAAGCAAGAAAAGCTTTCGGTGGAGCAACAAACCCTTTTGGAAAAAGAATACAAAGGTTTTGCCAGGAACGGGGCTTTGCTCGGAGAAGCGGAAAAAAACCGTCTAAGGGAAATCGATACCGAAAAAGCACAGTTGGGCCTCACCTTTGGCGAAAATGTTTTGGCCGACACCCAGGCTTTTGAACTTCATATCACCGAAGAAAAAGAGCTGAAAGGCTTACCCGAACAAGTCAAGGAAATGGCAGCCGAAACCGCCCAATCCAAAGACAAAACCGGTTGGATCTTTACCCTGGACTATCCGAGTTATGTTCCCCTAATGACCTATGCCAAAAACCGAGCGTTGCGCAAAAAAATGAGTTTGGCCTTTGGCCGTCGTGGTTTTCAAACCAATGACAACAACAATACTGCCATCATACTGCGGTTGATCGAACTCCGAAAAAAGAGAGCCGAATTGTTGGGTTATGATTCCCATGCCGCTTTTGTCTTGGAGGAACGCATGGCCACTTCGGAGGAAAACGTCAAAAACTTTTTAGAAGACCTGTATAAAAAAGCCTATCCTGCCGCTGCAAAAGAATGGAAAGCCATGGAAGATTTTGCCGCAGATCAATTGGGCTTGTCCACCATGGAAAAGTGGGACACCGCCTATGTATCCGAAAAACTCAAACAGGCCCAACTGGAACTGGACGAACAGCAGCTCAAACCCTATTTTCCATTGGAAAAGGTTCGAGCCGGGGTGTTTGAGATCGCAGGAAAATTATACGGCTTGCGTTTTGAAAAAAACGAAAGCTTGGAAGGCTACCATCCCGAGGTGGAAGTTTATGAAGTGTACAACCGCAAAGGGGATTTCTACGCCCTGCTCTACACCGACTTTTTCCCTCGGCCGGGAAAGCGAAACGGTGCATGGATGACGTCCTTCCGTGGACAGAAAAAGGACCAAAGGCCACATATTTCAGTGGTTTGTAATTTTTCTAAACCCACTGCCAGTACCCCGTCCCTACTCACTTTTCAGGAAGTAACAACCCTCTTCCACGAATTTGGCCATGCCCTACACGGCATCTTAGCCAATACCACCTATGGCGGACTGAGCGGTACCAGTGTTTTTTGGGATTTTGTAGAACTGCCCAGCCAGATCATGGAAAATTGGTGCTATGAAAAAGAAGCCCTAGAACTTTTTGCCCGACACTACCAAACAGACGAGGTGATCCCGATGGAGTACATCCAAAAAATCAAAAAAGCCGCCCATTTTCAACAGGGACTGCAAACCCTACGGCAGTTGGGCTTTGGCTTTTTGGACCTCTCCTATCACGGTGCGCAAGCCACCGACATCCAAGACGTTAAATCCCATGAAAGTGCCATTTTGGAACGGGTACAGTTTTTAAAAGACACCCCCCAAAGTTGCACCAGCACCGCCTTTTCGCATATCTTCCAAGGGGGCTATTCCGCTGGATACTATAGCTATAAATGGGCGGAAGTATTGGATGCTGATGCATTTGAACTGTTTTTGGAAAAAGGAATTTTTGATCCCCAAACGGCAAAGTCTTTTGAGGACAACATCCTCTCCAAAGGCGGAACCGAACACCCCATGACCCTGTTTAAAAGGTTTAGAGGCAAAGCCCCCGACCCCCAGGCGTTGCTTAAAAGGGCTGGATTGGTGGTGTAGGGGTTTTTCCTTTTTTATGGCCCAAAGACTTTTGGGTTTTGATAGCTGGATAGGGAGTTTTTATTTGCTAACTATATTTATAGATGTTTGAAAAAGACAATAAAAAAAGCCCGATTAACGGGCCTTTAAATTCACTTGATAATTGCCCTAAGCGGCATTTTCCTTTTTGATCAGATTCAATGCAGAACCTTCCTTAAACCACTCAATTTGTTGGGCGTTATAAGTATGATGGGCCTTGAGGGTATCTTTGGATCCATCGGCATGCACCAGCTCAATCGTTAGGGGTTGACCGGGAGCAAAGTCCTTTAGGTCGATAAAATTAAATGTATCGTCTTCCTGGATCAAATCGTAGTCGTTTTCATCGGCAAAGGTGATCCCCAACATCCCCTGTTTTTTTAGGTTGGTTTCGTGGATACGGGCAAAAGATTTAACCAAGACCACTTTGACCCCCAAAAATCGGGGTTCCATGGCGGCATGTTCTCTCGAGGATCCCTCTCCATAGTTGTGGTCTCCCACAACCACGGTTTCGATCCCTGCTTTTTTGTATTGGCGTTGTACATCGGGTACCCCTCCATATTCGCCTGTCAGCTGGTTTTTTACAAAATTGGTTTTTTGATTGAACGCATTCACTGCCCCGATCAGACAGTTGTTGGAGATATTGTCGAGGTGACCGCGAAAACGCAACCAAGGGCCGGCCATGGAAATATGGTCGGTGGTACATTTTCCGTGGGCTTTGATCAGCAGCTTAGCACCCATCAAATTTTGTTGGTCCCAAGGCTGAAATGGGCTGAGCAATTGCAAACGCTCGGAATCTTCTTTGACCACGACCTCCACCTGAGAGCCGTCCTCTTGCGGAGCGACATAGCCGTTCTCCTCCACTGCAAAACCAGAGGGGGGCAATTCCAAACCGCTGGGGGGGTCGAGTTTGACCTCCTCCCCGTCTTGGTTGATCAGGCTGTCGTTAACCGGATCAAAATCCAAACGCCCGGCAATGGCCAATGCAGCCACCATTTCGGGGGAAGCTACAAAAGCATGGGTATTGGGATTTCCATCGTTCCTTTTGGAGAAGTTGCGGTTAAAAGAGTGAACAATCGAATTTTTTTCTTGCTTGTCGGCACCAGCTCTTGCCCATTGACCAATACAAGGGCCACAGGCATTGGTAAATATTTTGGCATTAAGATCTTCAAAAATTTGAAGAAGCCCATCGCGTTCAGCGGTGTAGCGCACCTGCTCCGATCCAGGATTGATCCCAAATTCGGCTTTGGTGACTAGGTTTTTATCTACGGCTTGTTTTGCAATGGAAGCCGCTCGGGACAGGTCTTCATAGGAAGAGTTGGTACATGAACCTATCAATCCCCATTCTACTTGCAGGGGCCAGTCGTTTTCTCTGGCTGCAGCACTCATCTCTGAAACCGGCGTAGCCAAATCGGGCGTAAAGGGACCGTTGAGGTGCGGTCGGAGGCTGTCCAAATCCAACTCAATCACCTCATCGAAATAGTCTTCGGGTTGGGCATATACTTCCGGGTCGGCTGTGAGGTGTTCTTTTACGGCATTGGCAGCATCGGCAACATCATCACGTCCAGTAGATCGCAAATAACGTTCCATGGAAGCATCGTAGCCAAAGGTAGAAGTTGTAGCGCCTACCTCTGCACCCATATTACAAATGGTACCTTTTCCGGTACAGGACATGGCCTCGGCACCCTCTCCAAAATATTCGATGATGGCCCCTGTTCCGCCTTTAACGGTCAAAATACCCGCTACTTTTAGGATGACATCCTTTGGAGCCGTCCAGCCGTTGAGTTTTCCAGTCAGCTTGACCCCGATCAGTTTGGGAAACTTCAGTTCCCATGGCATATCGGCCATTACGTCCACGGCATCAGCGCCCCCTACACCAATGGCTAGCATCCCCAATCCACCGGCGTTTACCGTATGGGAGTCTGTTCCGATCATCATTCCACCGGGAAAGGCATAGTTTTCCAATACCACCTGGTGGATGATGCCCGCGCCGGGCTTCCAAAATCCAAGTCCGTATTTGTTGGATACCGACTCAAGAAAGTCAAACACCTCGGCCGAGGTTGAATTGGCAGATTTTAGGTCGGAGCTGGCTCCGTCTTTGGCCTGAATCAAATGATCACAATGGGTAGTGGTGGGTACGGCCACTTTGGGTTTTCCCGCTTGCATAAACTGCAACAGTGCCATTTGGGCCGTAGCATCCTGCAGGGCAATGCGATCTGGCGCAAAGTCGACATAGTCAACCCCACGTTCGAAAGTTTGTGTAGGTGTGCCGTTCCACAAGTGGGTATACAATATTTTTTCAGCGGCAGTAAGGGCTTTGCCTTTTAATGCTCTCGCTTGGGAAATGCGTTCTTCCAGTCGAGCATATACCGCTTTGATCATTTCGATGTCAAATGCCATAATACTAAATCTAATTTGATAAAATTACGAAATAATGCTCTTAAAAAATGGACGGAATGTTTCTTTTACAAGTTTGTTTTACCAACCGCCTTATTCTGATTCCCAACGGAGGAATCCTCCCTCAAGATCGTAGATTTTCTGAAAGCCAAAAGAGACCATAACCTGAGCAGCATATTGACTCCTTCGACCCGACCGGCAATAGATCAGCAGTGTGTCAGAGGGGGTGAGTTTTTGTATTTCGTTGACAAAAGCTTCTGATTTTACATCGATATTTAGAGCCCCTTTGATGTGGCCCTCTTTGAACTCCTCTGGGGTTCTGACATCAATCACGGCATATCCCTGTTCGACCAAAGCCTCATATTCCGCTTTTTCCAAAACCTCTACCTTGGGGGTTTGTTGAAAGAACAACAACAAAATCAATAGTATTCTCATCTCAAATCTTTAACTTTAAAATTAACCATAAAATTGGAATTCCCTCCACCCAAAAACTAGAATAATATTGGGATTGATCTTCTTTTGAACGGAGAACAAAAGCCAACAAGAGCAGGGCGACTCCAAAAACCAACCCAAATTGGGAGGAGAGTTGAAAGTAAGCCTCCAAAAAAACAAAAAGCAACAGCAACGCTCCCCCCAACCATCGCGTTTTAGGAATTCCCCATTTTTGGGGCCAAGTGAGCAGATGAGGATCGTCCGAGGCCAGGTCGCGAATTTCAAAAGGCAGGGTGGCGACCAACACAAAAAGGTAACGTTGGAAACTATAGACCAGCGAAAATTCAGTGAGACTTTTGCCCGCTAGGGATAGGGGTAAAAAAACAGTGGTCAAAACCCAACTCAATGCCACCAAATGGATTTTCATACCTTTCAATCCCCTGAAGTTGAGCTGATACCTGGGCAAGGGCAGGCAGTACAACAAAACCAAGCCTGTAGTAAAAAACAGAAGAAGCCGAGTGGAAACAGGCAAGCAGCTTGCCATTCCCAACATCAAAACACCTATAAATATAGTGAATCCCATCAGTGACCCATTGACCTTGACCTTCAAATGATCCAAAAAAACCCGGTGAAACTTGATAAAATTATAGGCCAAAAAAGGAGCCACAAAAAAAATCAACTGATGGCTAAAATTTAAGGAAAGACCAAAATCCAAAACCGTAATCCTAGCGAGAGCAAAAACCGCCAAACCTACATGAAAACTGTATCTGACGTAGTGATCAAAAAGCTTTAGGATCCATCCCACAGGACAAAAATATCGGTTCGCTGTTAATAACTGGGCTTATTGTTCAAAAAAAATGGACAAATCGATTAAAAGTCAATTAAAACCTTTCTTGCAATGCGCTAATTTTGATTAAACTGATCGTCATATGCAGCCGGATAATTTCATGCTACGCCACCTGGGTCCCAAAGAAGAAGAAATCCAAAAAATGTTAACTGCGCTGGAGCTGGATTCCGTGGAGGAATTGTTGTCTCAAACCCTTCCAGAGCAAATCAGATTGGGCCATTCTCTTGCGCTGCCCGAGGGCATCAGCGAACACCGTTTTTTAAACGAATTACGGGCTTTGGCCGATGAGAATGAACTATTTGAAACCTATATTGGTATGGGCTATCATCCGACAGTTACCCCTGCGGTGATTCAGCGCAATATTTTGGAAAACCCAGGTTGGTATACGGCCTATACGCCCTATCAGGCAGAAATTGCCCAAGGGCGATTGGAGGCCCTTTTTAATTTTCAAAGCATGGTTAGTGATCTCACGGGCATGGAGCTGGCCAACGCCTCCCTTTTGGATGAAGCCACAGCAGCAGCAGAAGCCATGACCTTGGCCTATGCCGTCAGATCAAGGGAACAAAAAAAGGCAGAAGTCAACAAGGTTTGGGTTTCAGAAGACATCCTCCCCCAAACCCTCGCCGTCCTTCAAACCAGAGCCCTACCATTGGGCATTGAATTGGTAGTAGGCAATGCAGAGCACACCCCTTTTGACCAAAGCTTTTTTGCTGCATTTTTCCAATATCCAGGAAAACACGGGAACATCATCGATCTTCCCGCAATGGTAAACAAAGCAAAAACTTTTGATCTGAAAACCATTGTAGCAGCAGATTTATTGAGTTTGGCCCTACTGGAAGCACCGGGAAAATATGATGTGGATGTGGTGGTTGGTACCACCCAACGTTTTGGCATTCCACTGGGTTATGGTGGGCCACATGCCGCTTATTTTGCCACCAAAGCAGAATACAAAAGAAACATTCCTGGGCGAATCATAGGACAAACAAGAGACCAAGAGGATCATTTGGCATTGCGGATGGCACTCCAAACCAGAGAACAACACATCAAAAGAGACCGTGCCACTTCCAATATCTGTACGGCACAAGTGTTGCTCGCTGTGATGGCTGGGATGTATGCCGTTTATCACGGTCCCAAAGGCATCAAAAAAATAGCCAAAAGAATACATTTAAACGCCGCTAAACTTGAAAAAAAATTGGTGGACTTGGGACTCATCCAACTCAATGACCATTATTTCGATACCCTAAAAATTAAAATCGACGCTACTGCAGTCAGAGTGGAAGCGGAGAAAAATAAAATCAACTTCAATTATATCGATGAGAAAACCGTGGGAATTGCAATCAACGAGGCCAGCGATGAAATTGCTTTACTTAAAATTTTAAATGTATTTGAAGCTGTTGTCCAACAAAAAAACATCAGTGGAAAAATAAAAATTGAAAACCATCGCTATCCTTTGGATCAAAAAAGAAGTAGTCCTTTTCTTACCCATAAGGTGTTTAACGCATACCATTCGGAAACCGCCATGATGCGGTATATCAAAAGTTTGGAACGCAAAGATTTAGCCCTCAACCATTCCATGATCTCTCTGGGTTCCTGCACCATGAAGCTGAATGCGGCTGCAGAGATGTTGCCTTTGAGCTGGCCAAGGTGGTCCAACATCCATCCTTTTGTTCCCAAAAATCAAGCCCAAGGTTACCACAAAATGCTTCACCGCCTGGAGGAACAGCTCAGTATAATCACAGGATTCCATGCCACCTCCCTCCAGCCCAATTCCGGGGCGCAAGGGGAGTACTCTGGTTTGATGGTCATCAGGGCTTATCACAATAGCCGTGGAGAAGTCCACCGCAATATTTGTTTGATCCCCTCCTCTGCACATGGGACCAATCCCGCATCGGCAGTCATGGCAGGCATGGAGGTCGTGGTGGTCAAAACAGATGATTTGGGGAACATCGACTGGCAGGATTTTTTGGAAAAAACCGAGGAACACGCTGATAGGCTGGCCGCTTTGATGATCACTTATCCTTCCACCCACGGTGTTTTTGAAGCCAATATCAAAGATGTTACCGCCAAAATTCATGCCTGTGGCGGACAGGTCTACATGGATGGTGCCAATATGAATGCCCAAGTTGGACTGACCAGCCCCGCACAAATCGGTGCAGACGTATGCCATCTGAACTTACACAAAACCTTTGCCATTCCCCACGGAGGCGGAGGCCCCGGGGTAGGGCCAATATGTGTGGCCAAACACTTGGCCGACTTCCTGCCCCAGCACCCTTTGGTAAAAACAGGAGGAAATGCTTCCAATGATACCATCTCCGCAGCCCCATGGGGATCTGCGCTCGCCTGTTTGATCTCTTATGGCTACATCCAAATGTTGGGAGGCAGCGGACTGACAAAAGCCACCGAGATCGCCATACTCAACGCCAACTATATCTCCAAAAGACTTGAAGGAGCCTATGATATTCTATACACAGGAGAACACGGAAGAACTGCACACGAATTGATCATCGATTGCCGCCCTTTTAAGAGTCAAAATATCGAAGTAGTTGACATTGCCAAAAGACTGATGGACTATGGGTTTCATGCTCCAACTGTTTCTTTTCCTGTTGCTGGAACCATGATGATAGAGCCCACAGAAAGTGAAAATCTTGAGGAAATCGATCGCTTCTGCGATGCCATGATCTCCATCCGGATGGAGATCAATGCTGCGGATGAGGCAAGTATCACCCTTCTAAAAAATGCGCCACACACCCTGAGTATGATCACCGCAGACGAATGGGATTTTCCCTATTCCAGACAAAAAGCCGCCTATCCATTGGATTTTGTTAAAGAAAATAAATTTTGGCCCACCGTAAGAAGGGTAGATGAGGCCTTTGGAGATCGTAATTTGGTTTGTAGCTGCTCGGCCATAGAAGAATACGTAAAAGCCTAATCAATAGGGGTTCATCTCTTTCTTCGGACAATTTCCAATGCCTAACCACCGTCTTGAATATCATAGTGATTTTTTTAAAACCATCTTTGATGCTCAACAAAAGGCTATTATTGTTTCATATTTATGAGTTATAAAATTACAGGAAGTGGCTGTTTTATTCCCTCTGTGGTGCAAGGGAACAGTGCTTTTATTGATTACAGCTTTCTAGACAATAATGGTTCAAAGTTTGAAATTGATAACAATACCATCATTGAAAAATTCAATTCCATCACGGGCATAGAAGAAAGAAAGTACATCGCCCCAGAGTTGAATACTTCTGATATTGCCTGTCAAGCTGCACTAAAAGCAATTAAAGATGCCAAATTAGACCCCGAAACCTTAGATTACATTATCGTTGCGCATAATTTTGGAGACATCTCTAGCAACAGTAAGCAAATAGATACTTTACCAAGTTTGGCCTCAAGGGTTAAGGCGAAACTAAAAATTCAAAATCCCAGTTGTGTGGCCTACGATATTTTATTTGGATGTCCAGGATGGGTAGAAGCCATGATACAAGCCCAAGCTTTTATCAAAGCGGGAATGGCCAAAAAATGCTTGGTCATTGGGGCCGATGCCCTTTCTAGGGTGGTTGATCTGCACGACCGCGACTCCATGATTTATGCCGATGGCGCCGGAGCCACCATACTCGAGGAATCCAATCAAGAGGGAGGGATACTGTCCCACTGTTCCATGACCTTTACTGCAGACCATGAAGCTGATTTTATTTTTTATGGAAAATCCTATAATACGCGAAATTTAAATGGCGATAAATTCATCAAAATGCAGGGCAGAAAGGTTTATGAATTTGCACTGAACAAAGTGCCTGCCGCCATGAAAAAATGCCTCGATGATGCCAAAATTGAAATCGAACAACTCAAAAAAATATTCATTCATCAAGCCAATAAAAAAATGGATGAAGCCATCATCAAAAGATTTTACAAACTCCACAAAAAAACCATACCAAAGGACATCCTCCCCATGAATATCGAAGAATTTGGTAACAGCTCCGTGGCAACGGTCCCCACCCTGTTTGATTTGGTTCTCAAACAAAATTACAAGGGACATTCCCTCAATAAGGGGGACATCATCCTTTTTGCAAGCGTTGGAGCGGGGATGAATATCAATGCCATTACCTACCAAATTTAATTTCAGTTAAAATTCAATTCCAATTTTTCCTGAAGTTTATTGTTTAAATTTGTATTGATGCAAATACTTCATGACATTGGCGGTTATTTTTTAATGCTCTCTCAAGTATTCAAACGTTTTACCCGTTGGAATGTGATGAAAAATCTCATCATCAGAGAAGTGGATTCACTGATCGTAGGGTCAATTGGTATCGTTTCTTTTATTTCCTTTTTTGTTGGAGGTGTGGTTGCCATCCAAACCGCACTCAATCTCAACAATCCACTACTGCCCAAAAACCTGATCGGTTTTGCAACCCGACAATCCGTAATCTTGGAATTTGCTCCCACTTTTATTTCGGTGATCATGGCTGGAAAAGTAGGTTCATTTATTACCTCCAGTTTGGGAACCATGCGTGTGACAGAGCAAATTGATGCACTTCAGGTCATGGGAATCAATACTTATAATTATTTGATTTTCCCGAAGATTGTCGCCATGCTTTTCTATCCTTTTGTAATCACCATCTCCATGTTTTTAGGGATTCTCGGAGGATACATTGCATCAATCTATGGGGGATTTTGTTCCAGTTCCGACTTCATAGAAGGGATACAATTGGAATTCATTCCCTTTCATGTGAGATATGCCTTTGTTAAGACTGGTTTTTTTGCCTTTATTTTGGCTACAGTACCCTCTTATCATGGTTATTTCCTAAAAGGTGGGGCGTTGGAAGTCGGTAAAGCCAGTACCACCTCTTTTGTATGGACAAGCGTA
Organism: Bacteroidota bacterium; assembly: GCA_027621505.1. Lineage (GTDB taxonomy): Bacteria > Bacteroidota > Bacteroidia > Flavobacteriales > Flavobacteriaceae > UBA8316. Next base: position 56,172 of record JAQCBK010000003.1, read on the forward strand.
CTGATTATTGTTACCAATTATATCATAACCCAATTATTATTGGCCTGATGATCGCTATAGATAAACTTTGTAAATCATTTAATGGCACCAAGGTCTTAACGGACATTTCTACCGAATTCGAACAGGGTAAAACCAACTTAATCATCGGTCAAAGTGGCTCTGGGAAAACCGTTTTACTCAAATGCATTCTCGGACTCTATGGAATAGACAGTGGAACTATTTTTTTTGAAAACCGCTCACTTCAAGAAATGGACAACAAAGAAAGAAGCATTCTTCGCCAAGAGATGGGAATGGTTTTCCAGGGGAGTGCATTGTTTGATTCCATGACTGTAGAGGAAAATATCATGTTTCCCATGCAGATGTTAACCCAAAAAACGCCTGAGGAAATGCTCGATCGTGCCAACGAAGTCATCAAAAGGGTAAATCTCATCAATGCCAATAAGAAACTACCCTCTGAGATCTCCGGTGGAATGCAAAAAAGAGTTGCTATTGCAAGAGCCGTCGTCATGAATCCCAAATATCTCTTTTGTGATGAGCCCAATTCTGGTCTGGATCCCAAAACTTCGACTTTGATCGATAATCTGATTCAAGAAATTACCAAAGAATTTCAAATCACAACCGTCATCAATACGCATGATATGAATTCAGTGATGGAAATTGGAGAAAAAATACTGTTCCTTGAAAATGGCCGAAAAGGATGGGAAGGATCGAATCAAGAGGTCTTAAAGACTGAAAACAAAAGTGTAGGCAATTTTATCTATTCCTCCAATCTCTTTAGAAAAGTGAGGATAGCTTATCAAGAAAAAAGTTAATCTTTTTTACTGTTGAATTTTTTTTGAGCTCGCTCAGCAATTTCTTTAAGATTTTGATTTTCATCCATGGGGATGATCATCAAAACCTCTTCCGAATCAATAACGATAAAATCCTCCAAGCCCGAAATGACTACCTTTTTGTTGGAATTGGTTTTGATCAAATTGCCATTGGCGGCATGGGCATACAATGATGCATTGACTACAGCATTTTTTTCATTGTCCTTGGGTTGACGATCGTAGATTGATTTCCAACTGCCCAGGTCGTCCCAATCAAAACGAGCAGGGATCAGAAAAATGTACTCAGATTTTTCCATCAAAGCATAATCGACTGAGATGTTTTCAGCCAAGGGGTAATTTTTAGCAATAAAATTTGCTTCTGCAGTTGTATTCAACTGATCCCATCCGCTATGGAAAAGTGCGTATAGTTTGGGAGCATGGGTTTCGAACCCCTTCAGCACTGCATTGGCAGACCAAACAAAGATTCCTGAGTTCCAAAAGTAATTTCCCGAATCAATAAAAGCTTGCGCAGTGGCTTTATCGGGCTTTTCTGTAAAAGCTTTTACCCTTTTCACCTCCCCTTCACTCTCGTCTTTTTCGATCGCCACATAACCGAATCCAGTGGAGGGGAAATCAGGACGAATTCCAAAGGTGATTAAGTTTTTTTCATCGGCATGGGACAAAGCCAAAGTCATGTCCTTTACAAACAGCATTTCATCAACAATGACATGATCACTCGGACAAATCACTATTTTGGCATCGGGATTGATTTTTTTGATTTTAAGACTCGCCATCAAAATACAAGTGGCCGTATTGCGGCGTTCTGGTTCGCATATCACTTGATCGGGGGACATTTGATCTCCCAATTGATCTAAGATGATGCTTTTGTATCGCCCTTGGGTGACAATATAAATATTGGAGGCGGGAATAAAATTTTCTAAACGACCAAAGGTGCTTTGCAACAAGGAAACCCCTTCCCCAGTCATGTCGTGAAATTGCTTGGGAAAATCGGGAGTGCTTGAAGGCCAAAATCGCGAACCGATTCCTCCAGCCATGATGATTGCAAAGTAATTTTTAGACATTATTTTCTACTTTAATGACTTGTGCATGGGGGCTAAAAAGATATTTTCTTCGGCTGTCCATCTCTGTACATTCAAAACGTTTGACACGCTTTTTTCCCTTAATGAATCTCCTTCCATTGTAAATTTCAAAAATTGACCCAAAATCCAATTCAAAAATATAGTTTTTTTCACTCTTGGGATCATATTGATTAAGGGCCATTACCAAATCAGAATCAGAGTCGGAAGAGGCCTTTGGGTTTCTAAAATGAGCTTGAAGCACCTCCAATAATTCTTCTGGGAAAATGGAAGAATTCAAAAATGGCGCTATGATTTTTTGGTAGGTTTCTTTCCATTCTTTACCATGTGGCTTGATCCCCGGCCCAAAATTCTTAAAGGTCAACAGATGGGCAATTTCGTGCAGGGTGGTGATCAAAAATCGGTAGGGATTGTCCATTTCATTGACCGTAATCTGGTGACCACCGTTTGCCAAAGCCCTAAAATCTCCATGTTTGGTAACGCGACTTTTACTGATCACCAAGTTTACCTCCCATTGACTGAGGTAATGAGAAAGTAAGGGCATGGCATTTTTAGGAATATAATTCGCTATGCCACCAATTGCGTCTTTCATATGGCTATGGGGTAGAGGATGATACGGGTAAAACTTTGCCATTGTAGAAGCGTTGTCCGTTCAATCCAAAGTCGATAACATATTGGGCCATCTCCGATGCACTGACTGGGGCTTGATATCCTGGAAAAGCCTCTTCTAGCATCTCTGTTTGTACAGCTCCAAGAGCCAATGCGTTAAATGAAGGGCCACTTTCCTTAAATTCCTCTGCCAATAGCTCGGTGAGGATGACCAAAGCACCCTTACTGCTACTGTAGGCTGACAAACCTGGAAACTTCGCACTGCCCTGAACACCACCCATACTGCTGATGTTAAGAACGTGTCCCTCCGCATTCATCTGAGGCAACATCAAACGGGTTAAAGTTGCTACGGCAAAAACATTGACCCTATAAACCTCCTCAAACTCGGAGGAAGATATTTCCAAAAAAGGCTTATTGATCAAACTTCCCGCATTGTTGATCAAAACATCAATAGGCCCAAAGGAGGATTTTACCTGATGAGCAAAGGTGACAACTTCTGATTCAATTGAAAGATCCACAGAAAAGGGGAAAATGTTGTCGATACCCTCGAGCGGTTTTATATTTCTGGAAAGGGCAATTACACGATGTCCGTTTGCAGCGGCTTGCTGAGAAACGGCAAAGCCCACGCCTCTGCTAGCACCTGTAACAAGAAAGGTTTTCATCAGCATTCATTTAAAGGTTGGTTTTGGGTTTTCCCCACTAAGAAACCAAAAGTCTAATCGGGTTTTCTATGTACAACCTCAAGGTTTGTAAAAACTGAGCTCCCGTAGCACCGTCAACTGTTCTGTGGTCACATGCCAATGTAAGTTTCATGGTACTGCCAACAACGATTTCATCAGCACGAACTACCGGTTTTTTCTCTATTGCACCAACGGAAAGAATAGCCGAATTGGGTTGATTGATGATGGAAGTAAATTCTTGAATGCCAAACATGCCTAAATTGGAGACCGTAAAGGTGCTCCCATCCATTTCAGCAGGAGTCAATTTCTTGTCTCTGGCTCTAAGGGCATAATCTTTAACAGTCACCCCAATTTGTCTTAAATCCATCTCATCGGTAAATTGGAGCACAGGAACGACCAGTCCATCTTCAACAGCAACGGCTACCCCCAAATGGACGTGGTGATTTTGAACCACTTTGTCATCGTACCACTGAGAATTAACTTGAGGATGTTCCTTCAAGGACAAGGCTACAGCTTTGAGGACGATATCATTAAAGGAAATTTTGGTATCGGGTAGGGTATTGAATTGTTCACGAAAAGCAATGGCATTGTCCATGTTCATTTCTACGCCAAGATAGTAATGGGGAGCAGAAAATTTAGAGGCAGAGAGGCGCTTCGCAATGGCTTTCCTCATGGAACTATTGGCCAATTCAGTAACGCTTTCTACCCCACTTGGCCCTTTGGAGAGCGCAAAGCCTCCCGAGCTTCCTTTGAAGTTTTCTATGTCACGTTTGATGATTCTACCTCCATCACCAGATCCATTAACTTGTTGGAGGCTAATCCCTTTTTCCTCGGCCAATTTTTTTGCCAAAGGAGATGCGATCAATCTACCGTTTTGGTTGTGATTAAGAGCTATGGGTGTTTGTGGAGCTACAGGGGTAGGTTGGTTTGTTTCCACTGGCTTTTCAACAGCCGGTGCACTAACTTCTGCCTTTGGTGCTTCCACAGGGGTGTCAGCAGAAATATTACTGGCAATGGCAGCTTCTACGTCTTTGGGGTCGGTTCCCGCTTTGCCAATGGCTGCTAATACAGAATCAACAGCTGCAGATTGACCTTCTTCCAGGCCAATATACAGTAGAGTACCAGAGTAAAATGATTCAAACTCCATGGTGGCTTTGTCGGTTTCAATCTCTGCCAATATGTCTCCTTCGTTTACCGCATCTCCTACCTTTTTGTTCCATTTGGCTACGGTACCTTCCTCCATAGTATCACTCAATCGAGGCATGGTGATGACCTCAACACCATCAGGCATGGCTGTTTTTTCGGCAACAGGCGTAGCTACAGCTATTGCCTCAGTAACTGGAGCAGGTGATGCGTTTTCTGATTCTGATGGAGCAGAAGCAGGGGCTTCTCCTCCTTTAAGCATTGCAGAAATGTCCTCTCCTTTTTCACCAATAATAGCCAAAAGGGAATCCACGGGAGCAGTTCCTCCTTCTTCAATCCCAATATGGAGTAACTCGCCCTCTTGGAAAGACTCAAACTCCATGGTGGCTTTGTCGGTTTCTATCTCGGCCAGTATGTCGCCTTCCTTAACCGCATCCCCCACTTTTTTGAACCATTTGGCAACGGTGCCCTCCTCCATGGTATCACTCAAACGTGGCATATTTATTAGTTCGGCCATTCTAGTCTAATTTATGCTTAATAAATGGATAATCTTTCTGCTCGTAAACTGCATCGTACATCACGGATTGGTCTGGATAAGGGGATTCCTCGGCAAACTTTTCGCATTCACTAACCTTAGCTTTTACGCTGGCATCCAACTCGTCCAGTTGTTTTTGGGAGGCATATTTGTTTTTGAGAATGATCTCTTTGACTTGGGTGATGGGATCGATTTTTCGATATTCTTCTACCTCTTCTTTGGTTCTGTACTTTTGGGCGTCCGACATGGAATGTCCTCTATATCGGTAGGTTTTCATTTCGAGAAAAGAGGGACCTTTTCCGGCTCTGGCGTGTCTGATGGCTTTGTCCAATTCCTCAGCAACTGCTACAGGATCCATGCCGTCGACGGGGCCACAGGGCATTTCATAGCCCAACCCCAACTTCCATATTTCTTGATGACTTGCAGTTCGGGCCACCGATGTACCCATTGCATAACCGTTGTTCTCCACAACAAAAACAACTGGTAATTGCCACAAGGTGGCAAGATTGAGTGTTTCGTGGAGAGCGCCTTGTCTGACCGCACCATCCCCCATAAAACAGAGGGTTACATTGTCTCTATTAAAATATTTATCCCCAAAAGCCATTCCTGCTCCCAATGGAATCTGTCCACCGACAATACCGTGACCACCATGAAAATTGTATTCTTTAGAAAAAATATGCATGGATCCACCCAATCCCATAGAAGTTCCAGTTGCTTTACCAAACAATTCGGCCATCACACGCTTGGGATCCACTCCCATTCCAATGGGTTGAACGTGATTTCGGTAGGCAGTTATCATACGGTCTTTGCCCAACTCCATCACATGAAGTGCTCCGGCTAGGATGGCCTCTTGCCCATTGTATAGGTGGAGAAAGCCACGTACTTTTTGCTGGATGTAGACAGCGGCTAGCTTGTCTTCAAACTTTCGCCAAAACAACATGTCTTCGTACCACTTTAAATAGGTAGCTTTTGTGATTTTTTTCATTAAACGGAATCAATTATCAAATTCGAATTCAAAATTACTGAATTATGTCCTTCTGATAAAAAATAATTTAATAATTGATGGTGGAAATTCAAAAGGTTCCCTCCACAGGCTGGGTATCCTCTTGAGGAAGAGGGTTGGATCGGTTAAATCCAAAGGTTAAAGAAAATCGAACGGTATTCTCCAGAGGATTTCTGATTTTTGAGGTGGAGGAAAGATAGGAAATATCTATCACCATCCCATTGAGTTTAAATCCAGCACCAAATGTCATGTATCTTCGTGATCCTTTTTCCTCGCTCTCATTGAAATATCCTGTCCTGAGCGCTAATGTTTCCGCAAAAAGATATTCAAAACCCAATGCCCAGGTTATTTCTTTCAACTCCTCTGCCATTCCACCGGGAGCATCGTTGAATGATTTAAAAATCCCATTGAAAAAGTTAATATCTGGTTGCCTGTATCCTTGCAACTCATTGTTATTGTTGTAGTAAGCTACGGGGGTAGGGACCAAAAGTTTAGACAATTCGAGATGAATCCCCAGAACATTGGAGGTGTCAAAAATCAAATCCAAGCCTGTACCTATTTTAAGGTTGGTTGGAATGAAGTCCGTTTGCCCCCCTTCGTCGTACTTGAGTCGAGGACCAATATTCGAAATGTTAAATCCAGCCCTGATCAATCCGTCCAGATTTCCCATGTCGAAGGGGGAACTTTGGTAAAAGCCCGCAATGTCAACTCCCAAACTATTGGCAGAGGTGGCATCCATATCGGTATGAATTTTTAGGTCGGATCTCAAAAATCTACCTGCGACTGCCATGGCAAAATTTTCGCTCAGTTTTAGAGAGTAGGAGAGATCCAGTGTAATTTCATTGGGTCTTTTGGAGCCTTGATCAATGATGTCTCCAGAGATCATTTCATTGAACTGAACATTCCCATAACTGAAATACTTGAGGCTGGTTCCCCAGGCGCTTCTCTCATTGATTTTAATAAAATAGGATATACTTCCAAGGAAGATATCATCTACCAGTTTTCTCAAATAGGGGGTATAACTGAGTCCCAGTCCACTATCCCCCTCCGAGAAGGCATATTTGGCAGGGTTCCATTGTTGTGAATAAGAATCGGCAGAGGTGGCGACACCCAATTCTCCCATCCCTGCTGCTCTGGCATCTGGAGTAATCAGCAGAAAAGGAACGCCAGTAGTAATCACACGATCTTGACCATAAGTTTTTATGAAAAAAAATAGCAAGAGAAAAATCTTAATTGGGGGGCTTATTGACTTCATCACTTTATATTTGATTTTATAACGCAATAAACCCTTATATGTTGTATTGGTTTACCATCAACTTATTAACATTTAGATTTTTTGTAGTAATGGATATAATATTAAGATGGAAATTCCGTTATTGTGATAATGATGAAGCTTGCGTTTATTTTACAAATAAAATTTAAGACGCAGATAATTAGTATATTGCATGAAAATTAGACCTATCAATCCTATGAAGATTAATTTTTTAATAAGATCTATTTTTATTGTTCTTATAGCTGTTTTTGTGGTTTCTTGTGGAGGAAGAAGCAATGTTTCCCGAGGAACAGGCTGGGGCATCAACTCAAAGGAAGGTGGTTTCCAATACAATCTTGAGTTTGAAGATCAAGAAAGCGGCCCTGGTTTGGTCTTTATTGAAGGAGGTACCTACACCAAGGGTCAAGTCCAAGATGATGTTTTGCACGATTGGAACAATACCCCCACCCAACAGCACGTGATGTCTTTTTATATTGACGAAACAGAGGTGACCAACCTCATGTACATGGAATATCTGAACTGGTTAGAAACTGTATTTCCATTGAGTGAACCCCGATACAGACAAATCTATGAAGGAGCCCTTCCCGATACATTGGTTTGGAGAAATACATTGGGATACATGGAGGAGCTAACCACCAACTATCTCAGACATCCCGCCTATGCAGAATATCCTGTGGTGGGAGTCAATTGGTTGCAAGCCGTTCAATTTGCTGAATGGAGAACCAATAGGGTAAACGAATTTATTTTGGAAAGAGAATCCTATGTCCAAAAAAACATTCGATACAGTGAAAATGATGGAGGAGTAGTCAACTCCAATAGCATTTTCAATACAGATGCCTACCTTAAAAGACCCGAAACGGCCTATGGAGGATTGATGGCCTCTGATAGTATTATGGGTAAAAGTGGAACCATGAAAAAAGATACCGCCACCGTAAATGTATACGCAGGGATAGACAAAGGAGTTTTGTTGCCCTCCTACAGATTGCCCACTGAGGCTGAGTGGGAATATGCAGCACTGGCATTGGTTGGTGACAGAGAATACAACACCTATAGAGGGAAGAAAAAATATCCTTGGTCAGGGGAATATACCCGATCAAGTGAAAGGAGAAGTGAAGGAGACCAATTGGCGAATTTTAAATTTGGAAAAGGAGATTATGGCGGAATAGCCGGATGGTCGGACGACGGAGGGGATATTACTGTTCAGGTAAAAAGCTATCCTGCCAATGACTTCGGCGTTTACGATATGGCTGGAAATGTAGCGGAGTGGGTTGCGGATGTTTACCGACCCATCATAGACGATGAGGCGAATGATTTTAACTATTTCAGGGGGAATATCTTTCTTAAAAACGCCATTGGGGAAGATGGAAAAGCCACCATTATTTCTCCCGAAGAATTGGTATACGATACTTTACCTAATGGAAAAGTAATGCTCAAAAGGCTGCCAGGTGATCTGGCCAAAATCCCAATTGATGAAGAAGAAACTTTCTTAAGACAGAATTTTTCCGAAAGCGATAACCGAAATTACAGAGACGGGGATAAGAAATCCACCCGATTGTTTGCAAGCTTCAACAATACTGATGGTGATGCATCAAAGAAACGACCCGAGACATCGGGCATGTATGACGCTCCCATCCACCCAAAGGTATCGTTGGATGATGAAGGCAATGTTTCGAGAAATATTGATAAGTCCAGTCGCAGAACCTCACTCATTACTGATGAAGTTCGGGTCTATAAAGGAGGCTCTTGGAAGGATCGCGCCTATTGGTTGGATCCTGCACAAAGGAGATACCTACCCCAGTACATTGCAACAGATTATATTGGATTCAGATGTGCCATGTCTCGATTGGGTCAGAAGAGCAGAATTAAAAAGACCGCAAGACACAAGCGCGGTAAATAATCTAATCAAGGCATCATTTGATGCCTTTTTTTATGAATACATCGCAACTCCACGATTATTTTAAAAGTACCTCAGGAGTCGTTACTGACAGTCGAAAGCTCAAAAAAGACTGTTTTTTCGTCGCCTTGAAAGGGCCCAATTTCGATGGAAATCTGTTTGCTGAAAGTGCTTTGGAACAGGGGGCAAAATACGCATTAATCGACCAAAAGAAAATCGCACTAAATAATGACCGATTGATTTTGGTGGATGATGTTCTAAAAGCTTTACAAGAACTATCAACTTATCACAGAAACAAGCTCAAGTTAAAAATCCTTGCACTCACAGGCAGTAATGGTAAAACCACAACCAAGGAATTGATCAGAAGTGTATTGGATCAAAAATATACTACCAAAGCTACTGATGGCAACTTGAACAACCACATTGGTGTTCCACTGACATTGCTACAATTTGATGTAAACACAGAAATCGGCATCGTTGAGATGGGAGCGAATCACAAAAAAGAAATTGATTTCTTGTGCCATATCGCTCAACCCGACTATGGATTGATCACCAACTTTGGTGAGGCACACTTGGAAGGATTTGGAGGAATAGAAGGTGTCATCGAAGGAAAATCCGAGCTGTATGATTATATTTCTAAAAAAAGAGGAACCTTGTTCTTGAATTACGATGACCCATTACAAAAAAAATGGACATCAAAATCACCCCATTATACCTTTGGTCAAGACCAAGAAGCGGACTGCCCATTGGAGTACATCAGTAAAAAAAATAGACCACTGACCCTTAAAAACGGCTCAAATCAGATCGAAAGTCAATTGCATGGGGAATACAATTTTCCCAATATTGCGGCAGCTGTAGCCATAGGAAAATATTTTGATTTAGCTGATGAGCAGATCAATAGGGGTATCTCTGGTTATGAACCGAGGAATAACCGATCACAAATCATTTTGAAAGGGAAAAATAAAATCACACTGGATGCATATAATGCCAACCCAACCAGTATGGAAGCATCCGTCACCTCTTTTGTTAACAACAAAGGAAATAAAGCAGCAGTCATATTGGGTGATATGTTTGAATTGGGGGTTCACACGCCCGAGGCCCACCAAAAGATTGTAAACCTACTGGAGCAAACCGATTTGGATAAAATCTTGATCGCTGGCAAACACTTTTTTCAAACCCATTCTCAGGACATGAGGATAGTATCCTTTGAATCGCTGGCTGAAATCAAGGATTATTTGATCCAAAATCCTTTTGACGACATGGAAGTTCTGATCAAAGGTTCCAGAGGAATGATGATGGAAAGCCTTCTAGAGTATCTTTAATCCAATCCGGCTCCTTTGATGATATCGTCCACCACCTCGGGATTTAAGAGTGTTGATATATCGCCAAGGTTGGAAAGGTCGCGACTGGCCACTTTCCGGAGGATTCTTCTCATAATTTTTCCTGAGCGTGTTTTGGGTAAACCCGAAACAATCTGAACATGTTCTGGCTGAGCGATTGGACCAATGATCTTTCTGACCAATTGTTTTATTTCGAGTGCTAAATCTGCTTCTGACTTTTCTTTGTTTTCGCAAATGGCAAAAGCATAGATTCCCTGTCCCTTGATTTCGTGTGGATAGCCGACCACCGCAGATTCAATTACATCTGGGTGCTCATCAATGGCGTTTTCCACCTCAGCCGTTCCCATACGATGACCTGAAACATTAATTACATCATCTACCCTACCTAGTATTCTGAGGTAGCCATCATGATCTCTTTTTGCACCATCGCCAGTAAAATACATTCCTTTATAGGTCGAAAAATAGGTATCCTTACAACGCTGGTGATCCCCATAGGTGGTTCTAATCATAGAAGGCCAGGGGTATTTAATACACAAATTTCCTTCAACATTATTCCCTTTGAGTTCATTACCCTCAGCATCTACAATAACAGGCTGGACGCCTGGAAGAGGAAGTGAAGCATGTGCAGGTTTGTTGGGCGTGATCCCTGCCAAAGGTGAAATCATGATCCCACCTGTCTCAGTTTGCCACCATGTATCAACCAATGGACAATTTCCCTTTCCAACATTTTCATGATACCAATGCCAAGCCTCTTCATTGATGGGTTCTCCTACCGAACCGATTACCTTAAGAGAGCTCAAATCAAATTTTTCTACCGGGTCTGTTCCATGCACTTGAAGCGCCCGAATGGCAGTAGGTGCCGTATAAAATTGATTGACTTTAAATTTCTCTACAATTTCCCAAAATCTGCCAGGGTGGGGATGGGTGGGAACTCCTTCAAACATCAAGGTGGTGGCACCAGCAAGTAAGGGGCCATAAACGATGTAGGAATGCCCTGTGATCCATCCAATATCGGCGGTACACCAATAAACATCTTCATCGTTATACTGAAACACATTCAGAAAAGAATAATAAGTATATACCATATACCCAGCAGTTGTATGGACTACCCCTTTTGGTTTTCCAGTGGAACCAGAGGTGTAAAGAATAAATAACAAATCTTCAGCATTCATTACCTCTGCTTCATTGTTTTCAGATTGCCCTTCTACTGCATCATTCCACCAAATGTCACGACCTGGCTTCATCTCCACTTCATCACCCGTACGTTTCAAGACGATTACCTTTTCCACAGTATCGGTATGCTCCAAAGCCTCATCAACCACAGCCTTAACCGGTATGTTCTTTTTACCTCTAAAGTTACCATCGGAAGTCAAGACCATCTTTGCCTCACAATCATTTATCCTATCCGCCAGCGCTGAAGAAGAAAAACCTGCAAAAACTACCGAATGGATGGCACCAATTCGAGCACATGCCAACATGGCTATGGCCGCCTCTGGAACCATAGGCATATAAATAATCACCCGGTCACCTTTCTGAACCCCCTGAGATTTCATTGCATTGGCAAACTTACACGTGGCTTTAAATAATTGTCCATAAGTGAGCTGAATGGAATCCGCATTTGGGTCATTGGGCTCCCAAATGATTGCTGTTTTATCCCGATGGGTAGGCAGTAATCTTTCAAAAATATTTTCGGTAAGATTCAGTTCGGCATTTTCAAACCAAGTCACGCTTGGGGTTTCGAAATCCCAATTTAAAACTTGATCCCACTGACGCTTCCATTGGAAACTTGAAGCAATATCTGACCAAAATTTTTCGGGAGAATTAACGCTATTATGGTAGTCGTTTACGTAATCTCTTAAATTTTGAATTCTATTTTTCATTCTAATGAATTTCCATTAAAATTAACTTAATTAATGACATTTTCAATATTGGACTGAAAACAAAAATTATATTAACATCATCAACAGTGATTTTTTTTTGAATTTTTTAAATTCAAAATGAATTTTTTGTTAAATTGTGATAAAACAATATTATTTATTAACTATATTTATTAAGTCATGCAAGAAATTCTCGTTGTTTTGATTTGTCTGGCAGTCCTTTTTGGAGGTGTATATTGGTATGCCGCCTATTCTACTCGAACCGGTTTTGCCAAGGATGAAAATCAAAACTTTATTCCAGACGCATGGGAAGAAAAATTCAGTTGGTTTTTCTCCGGTAAAGGCATTATCATGTTAATTCTTGGAGTTGCCATTGGATTTACCTTAGCGCAAGTAATTGGGTAGGCTTTATCGAACATTTAGCAGTGAATTCTTTTAATAAAGATTCATTTTGGTCGAAGTCCTCTGGAGATCAAAATTGAGATCCTTTTATAGAAAGCGCTTGGGTGATGTGTGTGTCAATTCTTATGCGGGATTCAAAGATTAATAAAATTCTTTAGAGAGGGCTTTTTTGACTTACTAAAATTTATTTATAAAACTCCTTCAAATCACAGCCTACAAACTTTGTATTTGTTCTTCATCTAAGGATATTTTTCAATCAACTCAATTGTCTTTTTATGTTTAGAAAGAAACTCTTTTTGTATTTCTCTTCTTCAATAATGTTGTCCGTCTTTGAATTGAATTGGCTAAAATCGTTGGAGTTCACTAAATACCCAACCTAGATTAGAAAGATTATCGGTATAGTACAGATGATTAAGAAACAAAGAGAAGGGTTCGTGAAAGTTCTTTAAGAACAGCCTTTGGTCTGATCTAATGAGTTTGTAAATTTGATGTATGGATCAGCGTTCTTCACTATTGAAATTTTATTCGAGTGTAAAGTTTACCCTTAATAAAAAAGGGAGTCAAGCAGCCTCCCTTTTCGTTTGTGTTCCGTGTTGGATTCGAACCAACGACCCCCACCCTGTCAAGGTGGTGCTCTAAACCAACTGAGCTAACGGAACGATGTTTCAAAAATACAATTTGGTTAGAACTTTTAGATCAAATTATCCAATATTTTACCTTTCATCTCTTTATCCTTCTCCAACCCAAGAATATCCTTACGCTCTCCTAATTCTATGAGTTTTTTTTTAATTTTTTGTTTCTTCATGGGGGTAAAGACAAATTAACTTCTATTTCTTCACACCGCTCTCAGTTCAATCTATTGTATAGTCGTCTCTCTATTTAAGTAAGGTGAGTAAGGTTTTAACATCAAATCGCTTTCGATGATTTGGCTGGGGCTGCTTAAATTAATTTTCCGCTTTCACATCACCCTGGAGGGTATTGGTCTCAATTTTAAGTTCAAACACCCTCTATCGTTGACAAATCATCCAATGGTTTAAACCCATTTGATTTTTTCTTTTTGCTCCAATCGGATATATTTTGGTAACTGGCAGTTACTTCGAAGCATTAACTGAATTTACCATTATTGCGAATTATTCATTTTCAATTTTTCAAATTGTTAATCTCTGAAACCCTTTCACTGTTTTTTGTTGAAGTAATAAAACTGACAAAAAAATAATACACGAGGTTATCATTGGTGTTGGGTGTATGTAATTTATATCAATTAATAATGTATCTCATACAATACATTGTTGGTTTAATTAATTTTTGTTTGGTTTTTTATTTATTTCGTAAAAAAAGGCGGGTATCTTCATCTCGCCTTTTTTATTTATTTAAAAATCTAATAATTACATTTACAAAAGCTGAATTGATGATGATAAATAAAAAGGGTGTATTGATTTCAATTGGCATAGTTGCATTGGTGTTTTTTCTATTTCACACCAATTCCAGCAGTATCAAAGAAAATGATGCTTGTTTGTGTACTGAAATTTTAAGCAATGAAACCTTTTTAGAAAATAAAACCAAAATGCCATCGGTGATTAAATGTATCGAAACTTTCGAGGATTTTGAAAATGCTCATCTAGAATGCATGAATACTTTTAAATTCAAACCTCCACAAATAAGATTAGATTCTTTAAAATCAATATGATTTGATGTTCTGTTTCTTTACTTTAGATGCTATCATCTAACACTTAACATATGATAAGTATATTAAAAAAATACAAGTTTATTCTCCTACTCATTCCCTTGGGTTTTGTCATTAGGTATGTGGATCGTAAAGTAACCGAGGATGGATTTCTGTCTACCAATGCCATTGAAGACCATTATGTCTTCATTGCAGGATTGGTGGTTATTGTTGTGGCATTACTGGCTGCCATTTTATTTTTTGATAGGCAATCCAATTCCAATTAATTTCATGAAGCATTTCAGTACAGCGGACATTGGGGACTTTTCAAAGCTTTACCGCCTCAACATGATCAACAGCGTTACGGGCTACAAATCTGCCAACTTGATCGGTACCAAATCAAACTCAGGTGTAGAAAATGTAGCCATTTTTAGCTCCGTAACCCATTTGGGAAGCAGTCCGGCACTTTTACATTTTACCTTAAGGCCCAATACCGTTCCAAGAGACACCTATAAAAACATTAGAGAAAACCAAGTATTCACGGTCAATCATGTCAGCCTAAAACACATTCAGGAGGCGCATCATACCAGTGCAAAATACGATGAACATATCTCTGAATTTGATCAAACCTTATTGGAGCCCGAGTATCGAATGGATTGGCATGCCCCCTTTGTTAAAGGATCACCCGTTGCTTTGGGGTGCAGATATCTGAACGAATACGATATCAAAGAAAATGGATGCCTGCTGATCGTAGCTGCAATTGAACACATTTTTATTGACGATGAACTGCTTCAAGAAGACGGATGGGTAAAATTAGAAAACGGGGAGGTTGTTGCAATCAATGGATTGGATGGCTATACCCTACCCCAATTAAAAAAAAGAATGGAATATGCCCGACCAAAAAAATAAACAATAAGCGCGCTTACTAATGGATTTCATTGATCTGAAAATTTTGGAATATGCCGAAAGCCATTCACAGGAAGAATCCCAACTTCTGAAGGAATTATACATTGAAACCCATCAGAAAGTATTACAACCCAGAATGATCAGTGGTCATCTTCAAGGGCGATTACTGAGCTTATTATCTCAATTAACCCGACCCAAAAACATATTGGAAATCGGAACTTATACGGGCTACGCCACCCTTTGTTTGGCTGAGGGTTTGGCTGAAAATGGCACCTTACACACCATTGAATTGAATGAAGAACTCATTGATTTTAATCAAAGATATTTTCAAAAAAGTAATTTCAAAAATCAGATCATTTGTCATCATGGAGATGCCAAAGCACTGATCCCAGAGTTGGACTGTTTTTTCGATATGGTATTTATGGATGCTGATAAGGCCAATTACTGCCATTATTTTGACTTGGTATTACCGAAACTTACCTCAGGAGCGATTCTTATCGCCGATAATGTTTTGTGGAGCGGTAAAGTCTTGGAGGAAGAAATTCCCATTAAGGACAGCGAAACAAGAGGACTAAAAGAATTCAATAAAAAAGTAATGGCTGAGAAAAAAGTAGAAAATTTGTTACTTCCCATCAGAGACGGCCTGATGATCTGTAGAAAAATCTAAAGATCTCTTTTGATGGAATCGGTCAACTCATCAAAATCTTCTTTGACCTTGTCCACTTGATTTTTTAAATCTTTGCCGATGCCTCCTGCGGGGTTTTTGGCATCAACCGATTTCTGTATTTCCGACTTGATCTCATGGGTGGCATTTCTCACCTGAGTCACCCCTTTTGCCAATGTTTTGGCAATAGAAGGTATTTTATCCGCACCAAAGACCAGCAAAACAATAAAAAATATAAATACAATTTCAGCACCACTTATAAAGAGAAGCATGGGTTATTTTTTAACAAATATAAAAAATGAAGATCAACCAATAAGGCAAGTCATTCCAAAAAGAAACCCCCTTTAAAAAAAAGGGCCTCAATTTTTCAAATTGGCTTTGAATTGATCAAATTCTGACATTGTATCGGTTTTTGGCCAACTGTTATTTGAAAGATCAATATCTGCCGTTTCTTGATCGGGATCTACCTTAATTCCAATGATCTCCTTATCCGTTACCACCACTTTTTTGATTTCAGCATCATTTTTTCTCCATACCTGTACGGGATAATTTACTCTTTCTACCAAGCCGTCAGCATAGGTGTAATCGACAATGAGTGGCATCACCAATCCTCCGGGTTTTTCAAAAGTAATTTCATAAAAGTTTTTTGGAATCTTGACGGAGTCAGTACCAACATTAATTTGCTCCATATAGCTTTTCAGATCTTCAGAATGATCGGTTGGGCTTCCAGCTTTGTATTGAGACTTAAAGTTTTCATTGTCTTCTGCCATAGTAAAAACAACAGGGGGTAAATCGTCTATGGTCATTCCATAATTCTCCAACATTTCCTTGACCTCATCACTGGGTTCATCGGAGACAAAAAACTGATTGACCCCTTTAACTCCGATATCTACAAAATCAGTGGTGTAGAACCACCCCCTCCAGAACCAATCTAAATCTACTGCAGAAGCATCCTCCATCGTTCGGAAGAAATCTGCAGGAGTTGGGTGCTTAAACATCCAGCGTTGTGCATAGGTTTTAAAAGCATGGTCGAATAATTCTTTACCCATAACGGTTTCTCGGAGAATATTGAGTGCAGTTGCTGGTTTTCCATAGGCGTTGGGTCCCAATTGATATACATTTTCAGGGTTGGACATGATGGGGGCTATAAAATTTTGATCCCCAGACATATAATTGACAATGGCCTTAGGCTCTCCCCTTCTTGAAGGGTATTTCTCTAAGCCTTCAATTGCGTTAGGATAGGCTTTGCCAAAATCTTGCTCGGCTAAATACTGCATAAACGTATCCAATCCCTCATCCATCCATCCCCATTGTCTTTCATCGGAATTGACAATCATGGGAAAGAAATTGTGTCCAATTTCGTGAATGATGACGCTGATCATACCAAATTTTACGGCATCTGAATAGGAGCCGTCCTCATCTGGACGGCCATAGTTCCAGCAGATCATAGGATACTCCATCCCTTGGTTTTTGGCGTGCACAGAAACCGCTTTGGGATAGGGATAATCAAAAGTATGACGAGAGTAGGTTTTCAAAGTCTGCACTACCGCTTTGGTAGAATATTCTTCCCAGAGGGGATTACCCTCTTTGGGATAGAGAGAAACCGCCATTACATTTTTATTTCCCAATTTGACTGCCATCATTTCCCAAATGAATTTTCTGGAACTGGCAAAACCAAAATCTCGGACATTTTCGGCCCGGAATTCCCATGTTTTTTTCTTTTCTGAAAAGCTTTTCTCTCGCTCCTCAGCCTCTTCTTGTGTAACGATCATGACGGGTTTGTCGAAGGAAGTTTGAGCTTCACGGTATCTTTTATATTCCGTTCGTGAAAGTACCTCTTTGGGATTTTGTAATTGACCGGTTGCTTCTACTATATGGTCTGCGGGCACGGTCAACCTAACGGTATAGTCACCAAAATTGAGAGCAAACTCTCCATTGCCCCAAAACTGATGATTCTGCCAACCCTCCACATCATTATAAACCGCCAATCTGGGGAAAAACTGTGCGATTACGTAGGCACGATTGTCATCCTTAGGAAAATACTCATAGCCAGATCGCGCCCTGTTTTCAACATGGTTGTTTACATTATACCACCACTTAATGGAAAAATTAAATTGTTCTCCACTTTTTATAGGCTGGGGTAAATCTACCCTCATCATGGTCATGTTGATCGTATGCTTGAGGGGGGCTCCATTCTCATCTTTAACCCACTCGATATTGAATCCACCATCAAAAGGTTCTTTAAAATAAGTGTTGACAAAAGTCTCTACCCGAAGAATGGGTTCTGCACCTTCTCCGTTTTTTTCCAAAGCAGGTGCATCTTTTTTTCGGATATTTTGATCCAACTGAATCCACAAATAACTCAATTCATCCGGAGAATTGTTGGTGTAAGTAATTTCTTCCTTCCCGTATATTTTTTGGTTCTTGTCATCCAATTCAATGTCCATTACATAATCCACCTTTTGCTGGTAATAATCCCTTCCAGGGGCACCAGAGGCCGTTCGATAGACATTGGGTGTGGCCAATTCGTCTTTTAACTGTTTGAACTTGTTGTTGTTGGTATGGCCTTTTGTCGACAGTGAGTCATTGGTCGTTTGAGCATTGAAAGCCAACGGAAAACACAAAATGGTTAGTAGTAGAAAATTTTGCCTTTTGAATATCATAACTTTAAAAAAATTAATCATAAGTTGATGCAATATAATATCTATTTATTTAAAATCTCAGTACTGAAAAAATGTTCTGGTATTTCAAATTCAGGTTTAGATGAAACCGCCAAAAAACTTTTCCTTTTGGGTCCCACCTTAAAATGAATGATGTTTTTTTGATCGGGTAGTAATTCATAGAAAAGCGTATTTTTAATCTCCAAAGGACCACTGAGACTATCGATCTTAAGCTCCATATAGGCCACCACAAGATCGTTTTTGTAAACTTTCCCCAAAAAATCAAAAATCCGTTTCTTCCCTTGGTTCCCAAAGATGATATTTTTTCGGAGATAATTCTCCAAAGTGTTGTCGATGATAGCTTGCTCATCCGATGGATTCAATTGAATTTTATCATTCCCATTGAATCTTAGAACGGCTTCAAGGTCATCCATAAAAACTTGAGTGGTAATTTGCAATGTATTTTCTTGGGGAACAAAGCGAATGGATGTCGTAGAAACGTAAAAATTATGCAACCAAAAAGCAAAAAGAGACCAAAGGGCTGGAGCTAAGATTAATTTTATCATTGTGAATTCAATAAATCCCGATATTTCCTACTCTCTGCAATTAAATAATCAATGAGCTGAAATTGTTGGCCTGATTTCAATAATTTTTGCGAGGGCAAATATCGGTCTATGTGCTCCAAAAATCCAGTGACTTCATCGTTTTTCAATTGGAGATCCTCTCTAAAAAATTCATCACTGAACACATAGGTCAAAATTTCACTGGGCTTTAATTTTTGTTTTTCCTCATCCGTTTTGTTACTGACGGCCTTGGCAATCAATTTGGCAACATTGATGAGATTCAACCCATTTCTGAGTTGTCCTTGGTTCATGGTGGCATTATCCAAGGCAGTAGATTTATCCCGATTATAGTCAAAACCCTTAAACTCTTCTTCTTTTAAGTCCAAAAACTTTAGGGTGTTTTCGGGGGTGATGACTACTTCTTCCAATGCATTAATTTTTTCATTAACAGAAACAATCAATCTGTTTTTCTTTAAAATTTCGGGGGTGATTTTTACAGTTCTTATCAGGTATTGAACGGAGGAAAACACGACCTCATCTCCAACTGCCACTGGGATTTCAAAAGCTCCCTCCCCATCTGTAATCGTATTCAACTGAGCGGTATTGTTGACCACATTAGCAGCGACCACATTTACATTCCTGTAAATCAATTGGCCTTTAATAGGGGCTCTCTGTTGGCCAGAAACCCACAGGCAAAAGAAAACAAACAAGATGTAAATCCGATTCATCCCCTAAAGATAATAAGCAAATTGATTTCAATGATTTTAAATGCGGTAAATTTGAAACCTACTGCTCCCAAATTATTTCTATTTAAGAGCTCAATGTATTTCTAAAACGCTTATTTAATGAAATCAAATCCATAAATTTATATTAACATTATTGATAAAATCAAGAACTTATATCCGTGAATCGATTAGAATTCATCCACACGACTCTAATCCTTATGGGATTTAGTCGGGTGAAAGAGCAAAAAAGTTTAAGAATGGATCCGTATTTACTTATCGGGAAGGGAGGTCCTGAGCTTGTAGGAAAAAATTACGCATTACTCTCTCAGGCCAGTGAAGCTTTCGAGGCTATGGCTACTGAAGCTAAAAAAGAGGGAATCCTTCTCAAAATAGTTTCCTCCTACCGCTCCTACGAAAGACAAAAAAGTATTTGGAACAGCAAGTTTTCAAATTTCAAGTCCCAAGGAATGTCAGACAGAAAAGCCATAGAAAAAATTATCGAGTATTCCACCCTACCGGGTACTTCTCGTCATCATTGGGGAACAGATATCGACCTCATAGACGCCTCCCAACCAGCGGAGGGAGATGTATTGGTTCCTCAAAAATTTCATCAGGATGGTCCCTATGTCCAACTGAGAAAATGGATGGATAAGCACGCTGAAAGCTTTGGCTTTTATTTGCCATACACTGACGATCCGTCGAGAAGGGGATTTAAGTATGAACCTTGGCATTATAGCTTTGCCCCACTTTCCAAACCTATGCTAAAGGACTACTTGAACCTCAACCATGCCCAATGGATTTTATCTGAAGATCTCGAAGGGAGCGAAGTGGTGGGGAAAGAATTTTTGGAAAGCTACCTTGAAACTCATGTGAAAGGAATCAACCCAACCCTCTTATAGATCACCTAATGAATACTGGAGAGCTTGCAGATTGGGTATGCTCTTCGCTGTAGGCATAACCCCCGTAATCAAACCCTAAGAGTGTGTTTTGGTTGGCATTTTCAGCATTTTCTAACAGATAACGAACCATCATTCCTCTGGCTTTTTTGGCAAAAAATGAAATCATCTTAAGGCTACCGTTTTTGTAATCCTTGAATTGGGGGGTGATGATTTTGGTTTTCAGGACTTTTGCATCGATGGCTGAGAAATACTCATTACTCGCCAAATTCACAAAGAGTTCATTTTCCTCTAATTCATTATTAAGGAATTGGGTTATTTTCTGTTTCCAAAAATCATAAAGGCTTTTGTTGTTCTCCACCGGAAATTTTGTTCCCATCTCCAAACGATAGGGTTGAATTAAATCCAGAGGTTTTAGAACGCCATATAGCCCGGACAGTATTCTCAAACTCTTTTGCATGAGTTCAATTTTTTCTAATGGAAGGCTGTACACGTCCAAACCAGTATAAACATCACCATCAAAGGCGTAGACAGCTGGTCGGGCATTTTTTTTATCAAAAGGGGTTTTGAAATTTTGATTTCGCTCCCAGTTGAGGTTACCCAGTTTATCGGAAATCTTCATCAATTGGGAGAGTTCCAGCGGACTTTTTTCCCTGAGAAGTTCATTAATTTTGGAAGCCTCTTCCAAAAAACAGGGGTTAGAACTCTTATCGGTAGGCAAATTCGATTCGTAATCGAGTGACTTTGCCGGAGAAATGACCATTTTCATATTGAACTTTTTTCAAATTTAATAGGAATTCGTCTGAAAACCAATACACACGAATTGTATTGGCCAATAAAAGCATCAGAAATGTTTATGCTGGGCGTAAGCTCTCCATTTTTCAATAGCAGTAGCCATATCGTCAGGAATCGGAGCTTCAAAATCCATCCACTTTTTTTGGGTGGGGTGCTCAAAACCCAAAGTTTGGGCATGCAGGGCTTGTCGGGGCAAAACAACAAAACAATTTTGTACAAACTGTTTGTATTTGGTAAAGGTAGTTCCCTTGAGAATCGCATCCCCACCATAACGGGCGTCATTAAATAAAGTATGACCTATGTGTTTCATATGCGCTCGGATTTGATGCGTCCTACCGGTTTCTAAATGACATTCAACCAAGGTAACGTACCCCAATCTTTCAATGACCTTATAGTGTGTGATCCCCGTTTTCCCGGAGCTGCCGTCGGGAAAGACGGTCATCTGCAATCTGTTTTTCGGATGCCTTCCGATGTGTCCCTCAATGGTTCCCTCCTCCTCTTTCACATCTCCCCATACCAAGGCGACATATCGTCTGGAGGAAGTTTTTTCTTGAAACTGCTTTGCCAACTCTGCCATGGCGAAATCGGTCTTGGCCACCACCAACAACCCACTGGTATCCTTATCTATACGATGCACCAGGCCGGGTCGATTGCTGGAATTTAGGGGCAACTGTTCAAAATGATGGAGTAAACCATTGATCAGCGTTCCAGAATAATTGCCATGTCCAGGGTGAACCACCATCCCTGCCTCTTTGTTGATCACCATAAGGTCATCGTCCTCATAAACGAGTTGGAGTTCCATCGCTTCGGGAGTCAATAAATTTTCGTGAGGCGGATGAGAAAATACCACCCTAACATGGTCACCGGATTTAACCCTGTAATTGGATTTCACAGCTACACCATTCACCTGAATGGCGCCTGACTTGGTGGCTTGCTGAATTTTATTACGCGTAGCGTTCTCGATGCGGTTCATTAAAAATTTATCTACTCGCAAAGGTTCTTGTCCAGGATCTGCACGAAAGGAAAAGTGTTCGTATCCTTGGACATCTTCAAAGGGATCGGGGAATAAGGTTTTATCTTCTTCCATTGCCCAATACCAAGTCAATTTCAGAAGTTTTAGGAAGCAAAGTACCCGGTTCAAGGGGTTCCCCTTTATATCGCATCTCCAATACCATGTCTTTACCTATATTGTCCCTGAAGGTGATTTCTCCTATGGCAAAACCTACTGACAAAAGGGTAACCTCAGCATTTCTTCGGGTAATCTGAACCACATTGGGAACACTTATTTTACTGAAACCGGAGGGGTTGAGGGTGATGTAAATCTTGCGATTTTTCTTTACCAAAGTTCCAGGACCCGGGAGGTGTTCTATTACGCTTAAAGGGGGGAGTTGGGGAGTAAACTTTGAGGAATCCAAAATTTCGTATCGCAAATTTTGATCCGAGGTGATTTGATCCAAATTAAGCAATGGAATGCCCTTGAAATCTGGCACTTTTTGGTATTGATTGTGATAGGTGATGAACTTTAAAAATCCCATACTGGAGAAGATGATCAACAATCCCAATACAAGGGATAAAGTGAGTTGGATCATTAATGTTTTACTAAAAAGAAATCTAAAGAAATTTTTCATTTTATCGATCCAAAGATAATAAATCAGAGGGCTTTAGGATTAATTTTAAATGCAATACCTTTGTTAAAAGCTTATCCATGGGGAAAAAAATAGTAGGAATAGCAATGGGAGGATATTCCTCAGAGCGAGAGATTTCTCTTCAAAGTGGCATGACTGTTATACAAAACATCCCCCCCTCACGCTGGGATTGCTACAAAATCATCGTAGCAAAAGACCAGTGGAGTGTTATTGATAAGCATGAAAAGCCATCCGAACTCAATCCTGATGATTTCACCTTTAAACAAGGGGATCAAACCATTCACTTTGATATCATTTTTAACGCCATTCATGGATCACCAGGTGAGGATGGACAATTGGCTAAAAAATTCGCTCAACTCAAAATTCCTCATACCAGTTGTGGTTTCGATACTGCTGCACTTACTTTTGACAAAAGAGCCTGTTTGGAGGCAATCAAAAAATGGGACATTCCAGTGGCAAGGTCATTTTGTTTTGACGAGGGTGACTCCTTAGATTTGGATAAAATTATTGAGGCGGTTGGACTGCCTTGTTTTGTGAAACCAAATCGTTCAGGAAGCAGTTATGGAATTGTGAAAGTCAAAGAAAAATGGGAATTGAGAGAGGCCATTGCTGTGGCATTAAAAGAAGATTCTCAATTGATTATTGAAACGGCATTGGTAGGAATGGAAATATCAGTTGGTGCCTATGCTCTAAATGATAAGGTGATCGTACTGCCAATCACAGAGATCATTACAGAAAATGATTTTTTTGATTATGATGCCAAATACAATGGGAAGTCGCGGGAGATCATTCCTGCCCGGCTGGATGAAAAAACAGTGACAACAGTAAACAAACTGGTCAAAAAACTTTATTTAAATCTGAATATAAATGGCGTTTGTCGCAGTGAATTTATCATAGTAGATGGCAGCCCTCACCTGTTAGAGGTCAATACCATTCCCGGCCTTACGGCTGCCAGTCTTATCCCCCAACAACTAAAAGTGGCTGGGATTCAATTGTCAGACTTTTTTGAATCTTTACTTGAAGAGGCAATGAAAAAACCAGTACATTAGAACCATGAAACGTGCTGTTTTTCCTGGTTCTTTTGACCCTATAACCTTGGGGCATATGGATATTATTGAACGAAGTCTCCCACTTTTCGATGAAATAGTTATTGGGGTGGGGACCAATTCTGAAAAAAAATACATGTTTCCATTAGAGAAAAGATTGGCTTTCATTGAGGGAGCTTTGGCAAAACATCAAAAAGTCTCCATCATGTGGTATGAAGGCTTGACCACAGATTTTTGTAAAAAAATCCAAGCTGATTTTATCATCCGTGGACTCCGAAATCCTGCTGATTTTGAGTTTGAAAAAGCCATTGCCCATACCAACAGATTGTTGTCTGGAATTGAAACGGTATTTTTATTAACCTCCGCTCAAACCAGCTTTATCAGTAGTAGTATTGTAAGGGAAATTATCACTAACCATGGGGATTATTCCTCAATGGTTCCTCCTTCGGTTCAGATTTAAAAATTGCTAATCGATTTCCTCAAGCAACACTTTTATGTTTTCGTAGGCGTTTTTCATCAACTTTGAAATATCCTTTTTGGATTTCCATACTGCAAGTTCAATATCCTCTTCCAGTTGAGGGCGAAGAATACCATCATAAGAGGTGGTCATTAAATACCAAAAGGTTTTTTTGAGTTTGTAATTTCCATTTCGGGAAAAGATGTGAAAAGTATGAGGGAGATTTTTCTTTACGATCAGGTCCATGACCCCTGTTTCTTCCATTACCTCTCGGATGGCTCCATCGATTATCATTTCATTTTTATAAATTCTTCCTTTGGGCAAGTCCCATTTTTTATTGCGGAAAATGAATAAAACTTTACCATTACGATGCTGCACCAAACCACCAGCTGCCTGAACCAAGGGAAAATGTTTTTTGATGTGTTTCCACAACTTTTCTTCATTGGCATGATACAAGTAAATCCCTTTGGTTTTCTTTGATTTTAAGGCAGCAACAATTTTCTTTTGGTCGGTATATTTAACGTAAAAAAAGGGGGTTTCGTCATCGTGGTCAACGATATTGGTAGTTAAAACAATCCTCTTTCCATTGAAAAAAACTTTATACATTTGTACATGATTTATGATCAAGATATCGCCGACAAAACGGCAACCTACCTCCTACAAATTAATGCAATTAAATTGAATCCAAAAAATCCATTTACTTGGGCCAGTGGATGGAAATCTCCAATTTATTGTGATAACAGAATCAGCTTGTCCTATCCCAAAATTAGAAACTATTTGGCCGAGAAAATCGCCGAACAAGCTCAAGCCATTTACGGAAACGATTATGTTGTGGCAGGGGTAGCCACTGGAGCCATAGGAATTGGAATGTTGGTTGCCAATGTCCTAGAGGCACCCTTTATCTATGTGAGACCCGAACCCAAATCCCATGGAAGAAAAAATCAAATTGAAGGGGAACTACAAGCCCACAAGAAGGTGTTGGTGATAGAAGATCTGATCTCTACTGGAAAAAGCAGTCTCAATGCGGTGAGAGCGCTGAAAAATGAAGGGGTTGATGTTTTGGGAATGTTAGGATTGTTTGACTACGGTTTTGCATTGGCCGCAGATAATTTTAAAGCAGAAAACATTCAACTGCATACACTGAGTGACTATGACCACTTGATTCTAGCGGCTGAAAAATCCAATTACATTAAGAGTGAAGAAATAGCAATCCTCCAATCTTGGAGAACTGCTCCCAACGAGTGGCAACCCCTCTAAAGAAAAAATTCTAGGTTTCCTGTAGAATAATGAGTCAATTTACCCGAGGGTCTCGCTACCTTCAGCAAACCTCCTGCCGTTACCCCTTGAATGATTCCGCTGAATTGACCAGTATTGTCCTTAAACGTTGATAGAACATCTTTTCTAAAAAGTAGATCCTCATACTTTCTGATCAAATCAAAAGCATCATCGTCGGAAAGTCGATCCAATCCATTTTGTAAATGCTTTAAAATCACCTCG
Source organism: Bacteroidota bacterium (assembly GCA_027621505.1). Lineage (GTDB taxonomy): Bacteria > Bacteroidota > Bacteroidia > Flavobacteriales > Flavobacteriaceae > UBA8316. The sequence goes on from JAQCBK010000003.1 coordinate 82,352, forward strand.
AGTAATTTTGTCATATCCATATCTTTATCCAGCACTAGTGACAAAGAGCTGGCAAAGGGAAGACCATGAAAAGAATTTTGATTGACATTAATCCCTACCCCGATGACAGAACCTTTGATTCTGCTTCCTTTTAGCATATTTTCGATCAAAATGCCTGCTATTTTCTTTCTACCTGACAGAATGTCGTTTGGCCATTTCACCTTTAAATTCAATTGGGTGAGTTCATTAACTGCAGAAACAATAGCCAATGAAACAGCACAATTGATTAAAAAAAAATTTTGTGCTGTGAGGTCTGGAAAAACTTTAAAAAGACTGAAAGTGAGGCTTTTACCTTCTTCAGACTCCCATTTTTTATTCATTTGACCTCTTCCGTGGGTTTGATTTTTTACCCATACTAGGTCTCGATCTGCACAGCTTCCCTTCATCATTTGAGCTTTTAGCCAATCGTTTGATGAGGGCGTGGCATCAAGTTTGATTATATTGAAATAGCTCATACAGTAAAAGGTTTATGAAGGTAAAAATTGATAAATTTGTATAAAACTAATTTTAATTAATGGCAAAACCTAAGTCAGGAGAAGATGAATTGATTTCGACCATCATTTCAGGGGTAGAAAACATGAAAGGTTTGGATGTAAGTATCTTGGATCTTAGGGATATTGAAAATACAGTTTGTAGTTATTTTGTGATATGCAGTGGTAGCTCCAATACGCATGTTAATGCAATTGTAAACTCCATTCAAAAAACGGTTAGTAAAGAATTAAAAGAAAAGCCTTTTCACACAGAAGGGGGTGACAATTCCGAATGGGTTTTGATAGATTATATCAATATTGTGGTTCATGTATTTCAAAATCATATCAGAGAATACTATAATATTGAGCAGCTCTGGGGAGATGCAAAGACAACAAAAATTGCATCCAATTATTAATCGGCTATGAAAGGAAAAGAAAATAAAACAAAGTTCAATCCCTACTGGATTTATGGGGTTATCATCACGGTTCTGCTTGGAATGAGTATGTTTGGTGGTGAGAGTAATTGGCAATCTGTTGGCAAAACAAACATTTCTGATTTTGAACGCTTTCTCAATGAAGGGGATGTAGAGGAGATCGTTGTCATCAATCAAAAGTTAGCCAAAGTAACCCTCAATAATAATGGTTTAGAAAAGAGTGTCCATCAAAAAGTTAAGTCAAAAAACATTATTGGCCAAGAAAATATCGCTGGACCCCATTATGAATTTGAGGTAGGAAATTTGGAGCTCTTCCAACGAAAACTGGAAATTGCTAAAGAAAAAGGAATCGAATTCAAATACGAATTCATGACCGTAGAAAACCGATGGATGGATGTCATTCTTGGTTTTCTTCCCATCATCATCATTATTGGGGTATGGATCTTCTTGATGAGAAGAATGTCTGGTGGAGGCGCTGGAGGTGCGGGTGGACAAATATTCAACATAGGAAAGTCCAAAGCCAAACTATTCGATCAGAACACCGAAGTAAAAACAACATTTAAAGATGTTGCGGGCCTTGAGGGGGCCAAGGAAGAAATTCAAGAAATCGTCGATTTCCTAAAAAATCCAAAAAAGTATACTGTTTTGGGTGGAAAAATCCCAAAAGGTGCATTGCTTGTGGGCGCTCCAGGAACTGGCAAAACCCTATTGGCCAAGGCTGTAGCGGGAGAGGCCAAAGTTCCTTTTTTCTCCTTGTCTGGATCTGATTTTGTAGAAATGTTTGTTGGGGTCGGAGCCTCTAGGGTAAGGGATCTTTTCAAACAGGCCAAAGATAAATCTCCAGCCATTATTTTTATCGACGAGATCGACGCCATTGGCCGCGCCAGAGGAAAGAACAACTTTACTGGTTCTAACGATGAAAGAGAAAACACCCTCAATCAACTATTGACCGAAATGGACGGTTTTGGCACCGACACCAATGTGATTGTATTGGCCGCGACCAACCGGGCAGATATTTTGGATAAAGCTTTGATGCGCGCCGGGCGATTTGACCGTCAAATCTATGTTGATCTTCCCGACTTGAATGAGCGGCGTGAAATTTTCAAGGTTCACCTCAAGCCACTAAAAGTTGTAAAAAGCTTAGACATAGAATTTCTTGCCAAGCAAACGCCTGGATTTTCGGGGGCTGACATTGCCAATGTTTGTAATGAAGCTGCCCTTATTGCAGCGAGAAAGAACAGAAAATCTGTTGGAAAACAAGACTTCCTCGATGCAGTTGACCGCATCGTTGGTGGGCTGGAAAAGAAAAATAAGATCGTTACCGACGATGAAAAAAAAACCATTGCCTTTCACGAGGCAGGTCACGCTACTGTAAGCTGGTTGCTTGAGCATGCGGCACCATTGGTTAAAGTGACTATTGTACCCAGAGGTCAATCCCTTGGAGCGGCATGGTATTTACCAGAAGAACGCATGATCGTTCGAACAGAACAAATGTTAGACGAAATGTGTGCCACTTTGGGGGGAAGAGCTGCAGAAAAGATCATCTTCAACAAAATCTCCACAGGAGCCCTCACTGACTTGGAAAAAGTAACCCGTCAGGCAAGGGCCATGGTTTCGGTTTATGGACTCAATGAAACCCTTGGGAATATCACCTATTACGATTCCTCGGGTCGGATGGAAAACAGTTTTACCAAACCCTATTCTGAAAAAACAGCCCAAATCATAGACAAAGAAATTTCTGACATCATCGAGTTGCAATACAAAAGGGCTTGTGATCTTTTGAAAAAGAACAAAAATAAACTCAAGCAACTTGCGGAGCGCTTACTGGAAAAGGAAGTCATTTTTAAAGATGACCTTCAAAACATCCTCGGGGAAAGACCCCATATTGTAAAAGCAAAAAATAAAAAAG
>JAQCBK010000030.1 GCA_027621505.1 Bacteroidota bacterium
AGTAGTTTTTATTCTATTTTAATTAATTTAGAATATTCTTTAACCCCAATCTTATGAAAAAAATTATTCTAATCCCACTTGTTTTATTTTCCTGTTTGGCTTTCTCACAAACCCTTGAACCCAGACGAGTCAATGTTAATCTAAGTTCAGGAAACGATTATCAAATTCATGCCTTGGTGGAATATCCAATAAGCGAGGTATTCTCTCTTGGAGCCTATTATGGCTATTTTAAAATTTCTGAAGTCGATCAATCCACCAAAATCAAGAACAAACTCTCCATGATGGGCTATGGACTTCGGGTCAACTATTACATGGTCAATACCGATCCATGGAGCGTTTATACCGGATTGGATTTTGGATTGAACCAATTGGATCTGGACATCAATCAAGAACCAATTGATTTTGGTTTGGATGCCAATAACTATAGCAGTGAAGTGCATTTGGGGAGCCGATATGCCTTTACCAATAATATCGGTCTTATAGGTGAGATCGGCTGGTTGGACATCGGCGAGTCTTCTTATTGGGTATTTAAAATAGGTCTTGGTGTCAAGCTTTAAGTCCCCAACACAAATACATTGGATTTAATTCGAGTTTTTCAAAATGAAAGGACGACAAAAAAGAAAACTTTTCCGATGGATTCATATAATCGGTGGAACCTTGTTGGTTGTTTATGTTTATTCTCCCTTAAAAGAAAATGTTCTTTTTGAAAATCTCATTCAATACGGTGTCATTCCATTTGTTGGAATTAGCGCTTTGGCCTTGTTAAAAGATTTTTTTGACTGACTGACCCTTGTGCTCAATTCTTTTTAATTCTATTTGTTCTATAATTAATATTATGTAAAATAGAAATATGTAAATTGAACAACACTACTACTCCTGATGTTTAGAAAATTTTTGCAAAAATTAAAAAAGGCGTATTGTATCATCAGGATTGATTGCTATTATTGTAAGAAATAAGATACAATCCTTCATGAGCAAGAAACTCAATAGTCTTTCTGATTTAGCTCACATCCAATTTGACGGACTGGCACCTGATCCCCCCGAAGCCACATTGGAAAAGGAAAGCGAATTCACAAAACAATACTTAGAAGCCCATTTCAGCAAAAAAGGAAGGGCTGGCAAAGTGGTGACTCTGATCAAAGGTTTTGAGGGAGAAGCCGAAAGCTTAAAGGAACTGGCCAAAATCCTTAAACAGACCGTTAATACTGGTGGCACCGTTAAAAATGGTGAAATCCTTATTCAAGGGGATTACAGGGATCAAATCATCGAAAAGCTACAAGCCATGGGTCATGAGGTCAAGCGCATTGGAGGCTGAGCTATAAAGCCCAATCTATAGGTGCTTTTCCCGTTGCGGTTAAATAATCATTGGTTTTGGAAAAATGACCATTTCCAAACCAATATCCCCTATTGGCACTTAATGGAGACGGATGTCCAGCGGTGAATACCTTGTGTTTCTGGGGGTCGATCCATTTTGATTTTTGCTTGGCATAACCGCCCCACAATAAAAAAACGATACCTTGGAAACGTTGGGAAAGGGTTTGAATCACATGATCCGTAAAGGTTTCCCAGCCCTTGTTCTGATGGCTGCCCGCACTGTGGGCCTGTACCGTCAAGGTGGCATTGAGCAACAATACCCCCTGTTGGGCCCAAGGGGTCAGGTCGCCCCGTTTGGGATAGGGAATCCCAATGTCTTTTTCCAATTCCTTAAAAATATTTACCAATGAAGGGGGGTGTGACACCCCCTCTGGTACAGAAAAGCAAAGTCCATGGGCCTGTCCAGGGCCATGATAGGGATCTTGACCCAAGATCACTACTTTGGTTTGTTCGGGTGGACATAAGTCAAAAGCATTAAAGATGAGCTTTCCAGGGGGATAACAGCGGTTCGAACCATAGGCCGATTTCACAAAACCGATGAGTTGTTGAAAATAAGGCGCCTCAAACGCCTCTTGCAAGAGATTTTCCCAATGGGGATGTATGCTTAACGCCACTAATTCTTAATTTTGTACTGCTAATTTAGAAAAATAGATGGGGCACCTCCCAAAAAAAATATTGGAAGACCTTGAGTTTTATAGGGTCACTGAACAAATTGCAGCTTTTGCGATTACACCAATGGGAAAAGCCGCTGCTCAGGCCTTAACCCCCCTGCCCGATCAAAAATCCCTACTCCCAGAACTTCAGGCCGTTTCGGAATATTTGGCTTCTTTCGATAATGATAACAGCATCCCCAATCATGGCTTTGAGGACCTCTCCACAGCTTTTCAGCTACTGAAAATTGAAAACAGTGTGTTGGAGGTCAATGCCTTTAGAAACATAGCCGAAGCTTCGCAAACGGTCAACAGCCTGCTAAAGTTTCTCCTCAAATTCAAGAATTACTATCCTACATTGCAACAGTTGGGTGCTGAAATTGAGATCAATACGGAAATCAAAAAGGAAATTGACAACGTAATTGACCGCTTTGGAGAGATCCGTGACAATGCCTCGGAGACACTTTTCAGTCTGAGAAAGCAAATCCAAGCTCTAAAAGGAAAAATCGCTCAAAGCTTTAATAAAGCATTGACCCATTATCAAAATCTCGACTATCTGGATGATATTCGGGAATCGGTGGTTGAAAATAAGCGGGTATTGGCGGTAAAGGCCATGCACCGCCGTAAGGTCAAAGGAGGCATTATGGGCAGCTCCAAAACAGGGAGTATTGTTTTTATTGAGCCCGAAGCCACATTAAATTTTTCGAGAGAACTTCAAAATCTTGTTTTTGAGGAAACCGAGGAGATCAAAAGAATCCTAAGTCAATTGACTGATTTTCTTAGACCGCTCTTGGATTTGATCGCGCATTATCAAAGTTATTTGATCCATTTGGATACCATTTTTGCAAGGGCACGATATGCTCAGGTCATCAATGCGTTACTGCCTGTTTTTTCGGATCAACAAGAACTGGAGCTTAAAAATGCCTACCACCCCCTACTCTATCGCACCCATCAATTGGAAGGGAAAAAGACCTTTCCGCAAGACATTCATTTGCATCCCCAAAGTAGGATCGTTGTCATTTCCGGGCCCAATGCTGGAGGGAAAAGTATCACCCTCAAAACGGTGGGCTTGCTCCAACTAATGCTCCAAAGTGGCATCTTGATCCCGGTTCATGAAAAAAGTCGGGTGTGTTGGTTTGATAGCATTCTGACCGATATCGGCGACAATCAATCCATCGAAAACCACCTCAGCACCTATTCCTACCGCCTGAAAAACATGAAAGGTTTTCTCAAAAAATGCGATGACAAAACCTTGTTTTTGATTGACGAATTTGGGACGGGTTCTGATCCCGAATTAGGGGGGGCGCTCGCAGAGGTTATTCTAGAGGACTTTTACGAACGTAAATCTTTTGGTTTGATCACTACTCACTATGCCAACCTCAAGCTTTTGGCGGACGAACAAGCTTTTATGCTCAACGCCAACATGCAGTTTGATAACAAAACCTTGGAACCCATTTTTAAATTGATCCTCGGGGAAGCTGGTAGCTCATTTACCTTTGAGGTGGCCCAAAAAAACGGCATTCCTTTTAGCCTGATCAACCGAGCAAAAAAGAAAATTGAAAGGGGAAAAGTCCGCTTCGATGCCACCATAGCAAAGATGCAAAAGGAACGGCACGAGATGGCCAAAACCGGAAAATCACTAAAAGAAAAAGAAAATAAGTTTGAAAATGAGTCCGAACGCTTGGAAAAACTCAATGAAAAATTAAAATCCAAGCTGGTCAATTACCAGGAGCTTTTTGATCACAACCAGCGGATGATTGTTTTAGGAAACAAACTCAATGATTTGGCAGAGCGTTTTTTTCAAAACAATAAAAAAAGACCTTTGATCGCAGACTTACTCCGTTTGGTGGAATCAGAAAATGCCAAACGCAAGCGCAAAACTGCTGCCCAAACCAAAAAAGACCGTCAGCTAAAGAAAGTAGTGGCCCAGGAGGTGAACCAAAAAATAGAAAAGATCCGCAAGGAAAAGAAACAAAAGAAATCCCAGCCTTCCCCTCCACCCCGACCTAAGGTAACCCTTAAAGTGGGTGATAAAGTGAGAATGTTGGACGGAAAATCAGTAGGTAGTATTGATGCCATCGAAAAGCAAAAGGCCATTGTTAACTATGGCTTGTTTACTACTCAGGTTAGCCTGGATCAATTGGAAATTGCCCCTTGAACCCTCCCCTGTGGTTCATGAGATTCTAAAAAAAGTAAGCTTATGGATTGGGTTTATTATGGCATTGGCCAAAGAGACTCGCTTTTGGCATAGATATCTCTACTTCTGTTTTAAGGGTTTTTACAGATGATTGTTTTAAGAAATAGGTTGTTAGATCAGCTGTTTGGCCGGTAGTGGTCATCCCATTTTTTTTCAATGGGTTGTTGATGGAGTTTTCCCAACGATTTGGCTACCATCATGGAAACAGAAGCGTCTCCAGTGATGTTTATCACGGTTCGGCACATATCAAGAGGTCGGTCGATAGCAAAGATCAGTGCCAAGCCGGCTTCGGGTATGCCCGCTTGTGCCAAGACAATCACCAACATTACCATCCCCGCTCCGGGTACTGCCGCAGATCCTATAGAGGCCAGTGTTGCTGTAAGAATAATCCCCAGTTGGGTACTCAAACTCAAATCCATTCCAAAAGCTTGGGCGATAAATACCGCTGCCACAGCTTGATACAGGCTGGTGCCGTCCATATTGATCGTGGCTCCAATGGGCAAAACAAAACTGGCCACTTCTTCATCCACCCCCAGATGCTCCTCTACCCTTTCCATGGTAACGGGCAAGGTGGCTGCGCTGGAACTGGTGGAAAAAGCCAGCAACTGTGCTGGCGCAATGCCCTGAATGAATTTTTTGGGCTTAAATTTTACAAATAAGCGGACCAAAAGTAGGTAGAATAGCCCCATCAAAGTCAAACCGATCACCAATGTGAGGGCATACATGCCCAAGGCACGGAACAAATCCAAGCTGGGGGATTCGACCACCAAGGCCGCCAATAAGGCAAAAACCCCATAGGGCGCCACCAGCATGATCAGATCGATCAATTTAAGGATCACCTCGTTAAAGGCATCGAAAAAGTCTTTGACCGGCTTTGATTTTTCCGCCGGGATAAGGATCAGACCAATACCAAAAAACAAAGCAAAAAAGATGACTTGTAGCATATTGCCATTTTCTGTGGTGGCTTTAAAAATATTATCGGGAACCAAATCCACCAATCCTTGTAAAGGGCCAGCATCTTTTTGTTTTTGGGCGACGGCCTGTTTTTCCGCAGCATCGGACTGATAGGCTTGAACCAGCTCCTGAAGGGTGCTCTCGCTGATGCTGTTTCCAGGCTTAAAGGTATTGACCATTATCAATCCAATTATGACCGCTACAATGGTGGTCATAAGGTAGATGCCTATGGTGCGTCCTCCCATTTTGGAGAGTTTGGAAATGTCTTTGAGGTCAGAAATCCCTTTGATCAAAGAGCCCAATATCAAGGGCATGGCAATCAACTTAAGGGCATTGATAAAAATGGTACCAAAGGGTTTTACCCAATCGGAGATGAATTTGGGCCCCGCCTCAAATGTGGTAAAAACAATACCCACCCCAACACCGAGAATCATGCCTAACAGTATGCTCCAGTGCAGTGGTATTTTTTTCATAAATTATTTTTTAACCGCTCGATTGAGCAAGGTGAAATCGGCCAAGACCAGAGCAGCCATGGCTTCTACAATGGGAACCGCTCGCGGTACCACACAGGGATCGTGGCGGCCTTTGCCTTGCATCTCAACACTTTCTCCTTTATTGTTAATCGTGGTTTGGGATTGCATGATGGTCGCCACCGGCTTAAAGGCTACCCTAAAATAAATGTCCATACCGTTGGAAATCCCTCCTTGGATTCCACCGGAGTGGTTCGTTTGGGTGGAGCCGTCTGCATTGTACAAATCATTGTGATTGCTCCCGCGTTGGGTAGCGCCGGCAAAACCACTGCCATACTCAAAACCCTTTACGGCATTGATGGAAAGCATGGCCTTGCCCAATTCGGCATGGAGTTTGTCAAAAACAGGTTCTCCCAACCCTGCGGGGACATTTTGGATTACACAACTGATGACCCCCCCTACGGTATCTCCCTCTTTTCGAATTTTTTTGATGTATTCTTCCATCTCCAGCGCTTTTTCAGGGTCTGGACAACGAACAGGGTTTTTTTCTATGCTATCAAAATCTACATCTTGGTAGGATTTATCCATTTGTATTTCTCCTACGGCAGACACATAAGCGGTGAATTTAACGTCAGCGAGAAACTGCTTGGCAATGGCACCCGCCACTACCCTACTGGCCGTCTCTCTGGCAGAACTCCTACCGCCACCCCGATAGTCTCTTACGCCGTATTTGTCGTCGTAAACCTTGTCGGCATGAGAGGGGCGGTATTGGTCTTTGATGTGATCGTAATCTCTCGATTTTTGATTGGTATTAAAAATAGCGAAACCAATGGGGACACCAGTGGTTTTGCCTTCAAAAATACCTGAAAAAAACTCAACTTCATCGGGTTCCTTTCTTTGGGTAACAATGGCGGATTGACCGGGTTTCCTTCGGTCGAGATCCCGTTGTATGGCTTCCTTATCCAATTCTATTCCAGAGGGACAACCATCGATTACTCCTCCTATGGCTTTCCCATGGGATTCGCCAAATGTGGTGAGCTGAAATAATTTTCCAAATTTATTTCCTGACATAAGGTTTTAAAATACAAATATAATGGGAAAGTTTTGATTAGGCCGGAGGCCATGGCACAGATCACTTAAGTAGAAATAAATAGTTGATAATCCGCTTGGGAAGACCCTTGATGGTTTGGATCGTATACCGCGATACCCAATTTAAAAAAGTTGACGGTAAAGCGTATGCCCTTTTGCCTACAAATGTCACGCCATGCGCGGCGCATTCCCCGACTCCAATGGATGTCATCAAAAATAACCATGGCCCCTGTTGAAAGTTTGGGCTTGAGCATTTCAAAATATTTCAGCGTCGCTTCGTAGCGGTGGTTCCCGTCGATAAAAACCAAATCAAATAAAATTTCTTTATTAACTATATTTATTAATGTTTGATCGTACAAACCATGAATCACCTCAAATTTTTGTTCAGCGGTAAGCGCAGCAAAACGGGTGTTGGCAATTTCACAAAGCCCCTTTACTCCTTCCAAGGTGATGAATTGGCTGTTTTTTTTTGAAGCCAACCCTTTTAGAAAATACTGCCCTGAAATTCCTAAATTAGTACCGATTTCCAAAACATTTTGAACCGTAGTTGTTTGGGTCAGGTGGTAAAAAAAACGGGCCCAAATTTTTGGAGATGCGGCCTTTTCAGAAACCACTGCAACAGTCATCGTTGAATCTGAACCGATTTCCTTAAAGGAGATATTGCGCTGGTCTTCCTTGAGCGCTGCTCTAAAAGCTTCTAATTTCTCAAAAACAGCGCGGGTTTCTGCGGAGGGATTGCCTGTGGTTTTTGAGAAAGCCCGAACCAAGTGCTCCCCCTCTTCTCCCTGCTGATTCAATCGTTTAAGTGTGGACTTTTGACGAAGTTTACTTATTATTAAATGACTAATTTTTAGGATTTTGAAATATATCATCTAAAGTAATTATTGATTAATAATAGGATTGAGAGGAGTATCGATTATTGCCCCCACCTGGGCACCTGGGCACCAGGTTTTCCAATCGTTCATTTGGCCTTCATTTTCAGGGGTCTTGAGCTTCATTTCACTGTCCATGTAAATGACGGTCATGACTTTTCTAACATTATTGGTGGTATTGGGTCCTGCACGGTGAAAAATCCAACCCGAATGAAAACTGACTTCGCCTAAGTCAAAGGGCTCTGATACCTTTTTAAAATCGCTAACCCTTAGTTTTTTTTCAATTTTTTCCTCACTTTCATCACTGATGGCGAGGGATCTTCCTTCAGTGATTTTTTGGCTGCCAGCACTGAATTCTAATGGCCCCATATCGGCATCAATTTTTTGCAATGGGATCCAAGCGGTGATGGTCTTGTCACTGGTCAATGGCCAATAGTACTGATCGGCATGCCAGGGGGTAAAACCCCCGTTCCCCTCTTTAAATAAGGCTTGGTTGTGATACATCCTTACTCCCTTTACCTCCATTAACGCAGTGGCAATCTTTGCTAATCTCTTGGAAAAAACAAACTTTTTGATTTCCTCACTCTCCGTCCATAGATTAAAGATTTGCAAAAAAGCTTTACCATAGGTGTCTCTTTCTGAGAGCGCAGAAATATCGGCTGTTTTTTGGGCTACTTTTTTGCTGATAAGGTTCCCAAAATAGTTCAATGTGGGAGCATCAAATATATTTTTCAATTTTATGAATCCATTTGTGCGGTAGAATTCAATTTGATCTTTGGTTATCGGGTAATCACGATCTAACAAGGGAAAGTTCATCACTTTTGGTTTAAAAAAAATTAATTTATGGCTTGGTACAACAGTGAAACGGGGTGTTTTCCTTCTCGATGCGTGCCATCATAGATTTGATGCCTGCAACTGGTTCCATTGGCGGCAATCCCTGCTTCTACCTCCATTTTCCTGATGGCCGGAAAGAGGCGTTCCTCTCCTATTTTTTGACTGATTTCGTAGTGTTCGGCCTCATATCCAAAAGAACCAGCCATACCGCAACAGCCAGTTGCCAAAAGGGTAACTTTGTAGTTTTTCGGTAAATTCAGCATTTTAAAGGTATCGGCAGGGTTGCCCAATGATTTTTGATAGCAATGGGCGTGGATCTTTATGGTTTTTGGGGATTCTGTAAAATCCTTGCTGGTGATGTGGCCATGATCTATCTCCCTGGCGATAAATTCCTCAATCAAAAAACAGTTTTTTGCCAGTTCTTGGGCATTGGTTTTATCGTCAGCCAGTTTAAGGTATTCATCTTTAAAAGTATATAGGGCTGAGGGTTCGACCCCCAAAAGAGGAACTTCAGATGAAATCAGGTCTTTGTACAAGGCTACATTGCGGTTGGCACAGGCCTTGGCTTGCTCCAAAAAGCCTTTTGAAATGTAGGCACGCCCACTTTCTGTGGAAGGAAGAATTAACACGCGATAACCCAAGCGCGATAAGAGTTCAAAAGCCTCCTCTCCTAACTTGACGTCCAAATAATTGGTAAACTCATCCAGGTAAAGATAAACCTCCCGCTCCGATTGGGTTTTCTTTTTTTTCATCAATCTTTTATCCAAAGCTGCATGCAATTGGGGCAAAGTGCGCTGCTTAGCAATCCCCAAGGTGGTTTTGATTAAATTCCCAAGAAAAGGGGTTTTAAAAACAGTGTTCTGAAAGAGTCGAATGGGTTGTAGCCTTTTGCTCAATAGGCCATTATAGGCGAACAATCGATCCCTAAGCGAGGCTGGGTGGGCTTTTTGATACTGAAAGAGGAACTCGGCCTTGTAGGTGGCCATATCAACGCTACTGGGACATTCAGAAGTACAGGCTTTACAGGAAATGCACAACTGCATTACTTCCTTGATTTGTGGATTATCGAAAGGGTTTTGGGAGTTGGATGTTGTTAGGACCTCCCGTAATACATTGGCCCTACCACGGGTACTGTCTTTTTCATCTTTCGTGGCGCGGTAGCTTGGGCAAAGAGTTGCGTAGGAGGTGGTGTTGCGACAGTCACCAGAGCCATTGCATTTTTCAGCAGCCCTCAGTAGGCCTTCATCACTGCTGAAATCCATAAAAGTTTCCACCTTAGGTTCTTTACGATCAGGAACATACCGTAGGTTTTGATCCATGGGAAGGGCGTCCACTATTTTGCCTGGGTTAAAGATGCCATGAGGGTCAAACAATTGCTTGATACTTTCGATAAGTTGGTAGTTTTTCTCACCCAACATCATAGGAATATATTCCGACCGAACAATCCCGTCTCCGTGTTCACCACTCATGGAGCCCCTGTATTTTTTGACCAAATGGGCAACAGCAGTGGTGATCGCTTTAAAATCTTTTACCCCTTTTTTCTTTTTTAAATTGAGAATGGGTCGCAAATGCAATTCTCCAGCACCCGCATGGGCATAATAAACGGGTTGTTGGTCAAACTGTTCCATTAAGGTGGTAAACTCCGCTATGTAATCCGCTAATTGATTTACAGGAACGGCAGTATCCTCAATACAAGCAACGGCCTTCTCGTCACCGATTATATTTCCCAACAATCCCAGTCCGGCACTCCTGAGGGTCAAAGCCTGCTTTATTTCTGCTCCTCTGAGAATAGCGTAATCATAAGCAAGAACGCAATCCTCCAAGGTTTTGATCAAGTCAACCAGTTGTTGGTCCAATAAGTCGGGATCATCAGCACGGAGTTCGAGCATCAAGATGCCCTGAGGATCGCCTTTAAGAAAAAATCTGTTTTTTGCTTGTCCCCTGTTGTTTTTGGTACAGTCCAAAATGGTTTTGTCCATCATCTCGCAAGTATGCAGGGGATGTTGCATAAGTGGAGCTACTGCATTTAGGCATTTCGAAATGGTATCGAAATGAGCTGCAACCATGACGCCTTCTTTTGGAGGAAGATCGTCCAAAGAAAGGGTGATGGAGGTAACGAAAGCCAGGGTTCCCTCGCTTCCAGTCAACAACTTGCATAAATTGAAGCCCGATTGCTTTGTGTTGATAAAATCATCCAGCAGTTCATCCAGAGCATAACCAGTGTTTCTGCGATGGACTGAGGCTTGAGGATATTCCGAACGGATGCTGTTTTGATGCGTTGGATCGGAAAGTTTTTCCCTGAAAAATCGATATAATGCACCCTCTAAATCTTGTTGTTTTTCTTTTTCAAGGCATTGCTGATGGTTTAATTTCTCAAATTTCACAAGGGAGCCATCGGACAAAACGCACTCAAGCGACAGCACTTTATCGCGTGTAACACCATAGCGTATGGAAGTAGTCCCTGAAGAATTATTTCCGGTCATTCCTCCAATGGTACAGCGATTGGAGGTAGAAGTGTTAGGACCAAAAAACAATCCATGCGGCGCCAAAAAATCATTGAGTTCATCCCGAACAATACCAGGAGCTACGGTTACAGATTTGGCTTCCACATCAAAATGGATTATTTGATTGAAATGTTTTGATACATCAACGATCAAACCTTTCCCTACCACTTGTCCAGCAAGCGAAGTTCCCCCAGCACGTGGAATCAAGGGGATGCCTTTCTCTCTCGCAAAATCAATCAATTCAACAATGTCTTCTCGATTCCTGGGAAAACATACCCCCTCGGGATAGATTTTATAAACAGAGGCATCTGTAGCATACAACTGACGGTAGAGCGGGTCGGTTCTTACCTCTATTCTTTGTAGGGTTTTATCTTTAGGCTTTATCATCAATTTATAGCAATTGCAATTATAATTTATTTTTTTCTTCTACGTTGTTAATATATGAAAGCTTATTTAGTCTGAAAAAGAATTTAATTTTAATAATTTAGCCCAATCATGAAAAAAGCATTTTTTTTAGTTTTAAGCGGAATTCTTATTGGATGTTCAACCCAATCGGGTGAATTCAATATCAAGGGTGCGGTCGATCTCAAAGACGGTAGCATGGTTTATAGAGTGGAGGCAGATGCCAATCAACAGCCAGTGATCGTTGACTCAGTTGTAGTAATGAACGGTGATTTTCAAATGAAGGGTCTAGCTGAATCTCCTGATGTAAACTTTTTTTCATTACAAAGTGTAAGAGGCAATTTTCCATTTATCATTGAATCTGGGGTTATTAAGGTTTCTTTATACAAAGACAGTTTGATGAGTTCCAAGGCAATTGGAACGGTCTCCAACGATGCATTTATGAAATATAAAACTGAAACCAAAGTTTTTGTCAATTCCATGAATGGTATTGGAAGAGACCTTCAGCAAGCATCTATTGCTCGTGATTCCCTTTTGGCTGCGGATCTCCAAGAGCAATACTTGGATGTTCAGCAACAAATCAAAAATTATGAAATTGATTTTATCAAAAATCATCCAAATTCCTATGTTTCGGCATTGATATTGGATCGTTTTATTTCTACCAAACAGATGGTCAATGAGGAAGCAAAGCTGCTATTTGACAACTTTTCTGACCGTATTAAAAACAGTAAAACAGGGAAAAGGCTGGATCAAACCCTCACTGCTTCTCCCGCACCTGCTGAAGTTGGACAAGTGGCTCCAGATTTTGAAGGCCCCGGCCCTATGGGTGAAGTGGTAAAATTGACCGATCAGTTGGGGAAGATCACCATTGTTGACTTTTGGGCCTCCTGGTGTCGTCCTTGCCGTGTAGAAAATCCCAATTTAGTTCGCACCTATAACAAACTTAAAGCCAAAGGCTTAAACGTGGTTGGAGTCTCACTCGATAGAAACAAGGACAATTGGCTAAAAGCCATCGAAGATGATGGCTTGCAGTGGTCTCATGTATCGCATCTTCAATATTGGAATGAACCCATTGCCAAGGCCTACGAGGTGCGATCCATCCCCGCTACATTTATCTTGGACCAGAACGGTAAGATTGTTGCTAAAAACCTCAGAGGAACAGCACTTGAGAAAAAGGTGGAGGAACTACTCAACCAATAAGTGATCTTATTTCCTATTTCACTCGTCTGAATATCACGGCAGCAATCACTAATATACCCAACAAAATGACAAGGGTAGATGCGGAGTTTACCAATACACTAGGGACAAAGGCGATGGTGGCGAGTAATCCCGCTATCGCACCGCCAAAATGAGCCGTATGGCCTATATTATCTCGCTGTTTTTTCATTCCGTACATGGTGTAGATCAAGTAAAGCGTTGCAAAGACATAGGCTGGGAGTGGAATCGGTAAAAAAAGTAGCATCATCTTCATCTCAGGATACAACAGTACTGCACTGTAAACCACCCCAGAAACCGCTCCACTAGCACCTACTGCCGTATAATTCTCATCCGCATTGTGATAGCGATAGGAAAGGTAATTGCCTAAATATAAACTTGTGAAATACAAAGCTAAAAATTTTAGCTCCCCAAGGTTATAAACTACAGGGCCTGCAAAAAAATATAATGAAAGCATGTTCACGAACAAATGGTTTAAATCAACGTGAAGAAAACCAGAAGTCCATAATCGCAATTGGTCTCCAGATTTGATTTTGGCCATTTGGAATTGATAGCGTTGGAAGAAAGTTGGATTTTTAAAACCGATAAAAGACACCAATGCATTGGCAATAATGATTGCGACAACTACGGTGGGAAGAGAGGGCATATTAGCATGTTTCAATAACAAATATACTATCTTTGTGAAAAATATCACTTGCAAAAAGTCGTTTACCTTCTTGCTTACCCCTTGATCTACTTAATCGCCTCCATCCCTTTTGGTGTGCTGTATATTTTTTCAGATGTACTGAGATTTGTAATTTACCACCTACTGGGATATCGAAAAAAAACCGTTCGGTCTAACCTCAAAAAGGCCTTCCCTGATAAGGAAGATCGGGAAATTCGATGGATTGAAAAAAGATTTTACAAACACATGTGTGATATCTCGCTTGAAGCCTTTAAATCATTTAAGATGACTGAATCAGAGATGAAAAAAAGGATGGTCTTCAAAAACATTGAAGTTTTAACACAGTTTGAAAAAGAAAAAAGGAGTGCCATCATCATGTGTGGACATTATGCCAGTTGGGAATGGATGTTGTCCATTGGCTATTTCACCAAATCTACTGGTTTTGGTATCTATACTCCCATCATGAATCGTTACTTGAATGAATTGGTCATCAAGATCAGAAAAAAACATCATGCCCATCTCCTTTCGCGATATGGAGCGATTGAAAGCATTAAGAAAAATCATCAAAATGGAACGGTGGGCATCTATGGGTTCGCCAGTGATCAGTCTCCCCGTCCCAAACCCAATTCCTACTGGAGGCCTTTTTTGGGAGTCAAAGTTCCTGTTTTTCTAGGAGCAGAAATCATAGCCAAAGAATTAGATTTTGGAGTGGTGTATGCTAAAATCATACGCTTAAAAAGGGGCTATTATCAGGCCTCCTTTGAGTTGATTAGCGATCAACCCACCAAAACCGAGGGTCACCGAATTACGGATACTTTTACAGAGTGGTTGGAACAAGACATTTATTGTGACCCTACCCAATACCTCTGGACACACAAACGCTTCAAACATGCCGATAAGGCCCCTGTTGATTAACCTGCACTTTGAATTTCTTTTAAAAATCGCTCTGCCAGATCCTCTGCTTCTTTTTCGCTTTCAGCTTCGGTATAGACCCTAATGATGGGTTCCGTGTTTGACTTTCTCAGGTGTACCCAAGAATTGGTAAAGTCTATTTTCACGCCATCGATGGTGATGGGTTTATTTTCTGCGTATCGTTCCGCTATTTTATTAAGTATCCCGTTTACATCCATGCCCTGAGCAAGCTGGACTTTACCCTTACTCATGAAATAATTCGGATAAGAAGCTCTCAAAGCGGATACAGAAGCCTTTTTTTCAGCTAAAAAACTCAAAAATAGAGCCACACCCACCAAAGCGTCGCGACCGTAATGCAAATCGGGATAGATCACCCCTCCATTGCCTTCTCCTCCGATAACTGCATTTACTGCTTTCATCTTTTCAACCACATTCACCTCGCCAACCCCACTGGAAGAGTATTCTCCCCCATGTCTCTTGGTAATGTCGGCCAAAGCTCGGGTAGAAGAAAGATTGGAAACCGCATTTCCTGGCGTTTTAGACAAAACATAATCTGAACAGGCCACTAAGGTGTATTCCTCCCCAAAAACAACACCATTTTCGTCAACAAAAGCCAACCGATCCACATCTGGATCCACTACAATTCCAAAATCGGCTTTTTCCTTGACTACCTTTTCACAAAGTGCTGTCAAATGCTCTTTTAAAGGCTCGGGATTGTGGGGAAAATATCCCGTTGGTTCACAATAAATAGGAACGAGCTCGACTCCCATGGATTCAAGAAGTTGGGGGATGGCAATCCCCCCAGTTGAGTTTACAGCATCCACCACGATTTTGAAGTTCATTTTTTTGACCCCATGGACATTGACAAGCGGAAGGTTCAAAATCTTATCTATGTGGTCCTTGATGGCATCCTCGATACGGTGTATTTTTCCCAATCGATCAACTTCTGCAAATTCAAAATCTTTGTTTTTGGCAATCTCCAAGACGGCTTGACCAGAAGATGCATTCAAAAACTCTCCTTTGTCATTCAATAATTTCAGGGCGTTCCATTGTAAAGGATTATGACTGGCGGTGATGACAATCCCTCCTTGTGCTTGGTGTTGAGTTACAGCCATTTCCACCGTAGGGGTGGTAGAAAGCCCTAAATCCATTACCTCAACACCACAGCCCACCAAAGTTTGATTAACCAATCCTTGGATCATACTTCCAGAAATCCTGGCGTCTCTCCCCACCACTACGCGGTAATGATCTAATGTTATATTCTTTTTTAACCAAGTGGCATAGGCTGCCGCAAAAATTACGGTATCGACAGGGGTAAGGTTATCAGCGGTTTTCCCTCCTATGGTTCCTCTGATTCCAGAAATGGATTTGATTAAAGTCATAGGCAAATATAATGATAACTCCTGGTCAAAGTATAAAGGTAAAAAAAGCTTGAAGGCTTTTAAAAATGAATCATTCGTTTTCCATATCTTCCAATGACTTTAAAAGAAAAAAGTAGTGAATTATTTGGCCCATGCCTATTTATCGGGAGCAGATCGGGATTTATCCGTTGGTAATTTCATTGCAGACCACGTCAAAGGAAAAGCTTATTTGGACTATCCCGAGGCAATACAAAAGGGAATTTTACTGCATCGAAATATAGATCATTTTACCGATCTCCACCCCTTTTTTAGAAAAAATGCCAGCTTGTTTTTTCCAAAATATCGCCACTACAGCAGGGTGATTGTGGATATGTTTTTTGACCATTTTTTGGCAGCACAATGGCATCGGTTTCATCCATATTCCTTGGAAGAATTCAGTCAAAAATTTTACCGTACGATGAACGATTCCTTCGAACTTATTCCTCCAGCATCCAAAAAAATCTTACCTGTTCTGTCAAAACACAATTGGTTTGTTGCCTATCGTTCTTTGGAGGGCTTACAAACGATTCTCTATCAAATGTCACAGCGAACTCGATTCCCAATCGATATGTCTTTGGCCATTAAGGACTTGAAAAACAACTACTATGATATTGAAAACGACTTCTATTTGTTTTTTGAGGAAATTGTTGATTTTGTGGCTGAGAAAAAGGCGCAGTATTTAAAGTAGAATTCCAAATCGTTAATTGAATTTTATTATAAGATTAACAAAGTTTTCAGGATTAATAAAGCCTTCTAAATTGTTACTTTTGCAAATTGACCATGAAAGAAACAGAAAATTGTATTGAAATTCAAGGAGCTAGGGTCCATAACCTCAAGGATGTAAGTCTTAAAATACCGAGAGAGAAATTAGTCGTCATTACTGGCCTTTCTGGCTCAGGAAAATCTTCACTGGCTTTCGATACCATATACGCTGAGGGACAACGACGTTACATGGAAACCTTTTCTTCCTATGTCAGACAGTTTTTGGGAAACTTGGAAAGGCCCGATGTGGACAAAATTGATGGCTTGTCCCCTGTTATCGCTATCGAACAAAAAACCACCTCTAAAAGTCCGCGATCCACTGTGGGAACCATTACTGAACTTTATGATTATATCCGTCTTCTATTTGCACGTGTGGGGACTGCATTCAGTTATGTGACCCAAGAAAGAATGGTGAATTACAGCGATGAACAAATTCTTCAGTTGATTTTAGAGGAATATTCTGATAAAAAAGTCATTATTTTATCTCCCTTAATCAAAGCCAGAAAAGGTCATTACAGGGAGTTGTTTGACAATCTTTCCAGACAGGGGTTCTTGAGAGTGAGAGTGGATGGAGAAATTTTAGATCTCCGTCCAGGAATGAAGTTGGATCGTTATAAAACTCATGATATAGAACTGATTGTTGATCGACTGCGGATCAAAAATGAGGAAAACGACCTTAAACGGCTTAGTGAGTCCATCAATACTGCGATGCATTTTGGTGACGAATCTATGGTTCTCATCGATTCAGAAACAGAAAAGTTGCGCTATTTCAGCAGAAAACTCATGTGCCCCACCTCAGGGGTTTCCTATGCACTTCCCGAACCCAATTCCTTTTCCTTTAATTCTCCAAAAGGGATGTGTTTGAACTGTAAAGGTTTGGGAAATCAATTCGAATTAAGCAGAAATAAAATTATTCCAGACGAAGGTATTTCCATCGAAAATGGAGGGATTACCCCATTGGGGGAGAAAAAAAACAATTGGGGTTTCAGGCAAATGGAGGTTATTGCAAAGCGTTATAACTTTTCTCTTTCGGATCCGATCAATAAAATTCCTCCCAATGCAATGGAGGTTATTTTAAAGGGGGGATATGAAAAGTTTTCTGTCTCTTCTAAAGTTTTGGGGGTTACTCGAGATTATAAAATTGACTATGAGGGTATTGAAAACTTTATAAAACATCAGTTTGAAAATACAGATTCGGCTGGGATCAAACGTTGGGCTTCCAACTATATGGATGAAAATGAATGCAACGTTTGTAATGGTGCCCGACTCAACCAAGAATCATTAAATTTTAAAATCAATGAATTAAACATTGCAGATGTGAGTGCTTTGGATTTGGGAGATCTTCAACAATGGTTTGTAAACTTGGAAGAAAAACTCACAGAGAGAGAACTCAAGGTTGCAGCGGAGATCATTAAGGAAATTAAAGTCAGGCTTCAGTTTTTACTGGATGTTGGACTGGATTACCTTGCATTGAATCGCTCCTCTAAATCCCTTTCTGGTGG
Organism: Bacteroidota bacterium; assembly: GCA_027621505.1. Taxonomy (GTDB): domain Bacteria; phylum Bacteroidota; class Bacteroidia; order Flavobacteriales; family Flavobacteriaceae; genus UBA8316. Next base: position 17,802 of record JAQCBK010000030.1, read on the forward strand.
TGAGGCACAGCGCATAAGATTGGCCACTCAAATTGGCTCTCAGCTGATGGGGGTGCTGTATATTTTGGACGAACCGAGCATTGGATTACATCAAAGGGATAATGAAAAATTAATTAATTCTCTGGAATCGCTGAGAGATATTGGAAATTCAGTTATTGTTGTGGAACATGACAAAGATATGATTTTACGTGCTGATCATATCATCGATATCGGTCCTATGGCAGGGAAAAATGGCGGTAAAATCATTTCTGAGGGAAATCCTGAGTCCATTAAAAAACAAAAAACCTTGACGGCGCAATATCTCAACCACCAGAGAGAGATTGCTATACCTCAAAAAAGAAGAGTTGGTAATGGGAAACGAATCCTGCTCTCAGGCTGTACTGGTAACAACCTTAAAAATGTTGAGGTAGAAATTCCGCTTGGGCTAATGATCGGAGTCACTGGTGTGTCTGGAAGTGGTAAATCAACACTCATTAACGAAACCCTATATCCCATTCTTAATGCCGAAATTTACAATGCGGTCAAATCTCCCCTACCCTACAAGAAAATCACAGGCTTGGAGCATTTGGATAAGGTGGTAGATGTAAATCAGTCTCCTATCGGGAGAACTCCTAGAAGTAATCCCGCTACTTATTGTGGGGTTTTTAGTGAAATCAGAACTTTATTTACGCTTACCCCCGAAGCGCAGATCAGAGGTTACAAACCAGGCCGGTTCAGTTTTAACGTAAAGGGAGGTAGGTGTGAAACTTGTCAAGGGGGTGGTATGAAAGTCATTGAAATGAATTTTTTACCTGATGTTCACGTTGAGTGTGAAACTTGTGGTGGCAAAAGGTTCAATCGCGAAACCCTTGAAATTCGTTTTAAGGGGAAATCGATTGCAGATGTTTTGGAAATGTCTGTCAATCAAGCTTGTGATTTTTTTGAAAGTCATCCTAAAATATTTCGAAAATTAAAAACAATTAGAGATGTAGGTTTGGGATATCTTACTTTTGGGCAATCCTCTACCACACTTTCCGGAGGTGAGGCGCAGCGCATAAAATTAGCAACCGAGTTGTCCAAAAAAGACACAGGACAAACGCTTTATATTTTGGATGAACCTACCACAGGACTTCATTTTGAGGACGTACGGGTTCTAATGCAAGTATTGGATCGCCTTGTAGACAGAGGCAACACAGTGTTAATCATCGAACACAATATGGATGTGATTAAACTCGTGGATCACCTCATTGATATTGGCCCAGAGGGAGGGAAAAATGGAGGGACTTTGGTAGGACAAGGAACGCCGGAAGAAATAGTAAATATAAAAAACAGTTATACTGGAAGGTATTTAAAAAAAGAGCTTAAAAACTTTTGAAATGAATCTATTTATCAATCAAAGTAAAAATTGGAGTGAAATTAAAGCCAACGACTCATGGGCCTTGTTTAAAATTATGGGAGAATTTGTCAATGGTTATGAAAAAATGAGTAAAATTGGACCTTGCGTCTCCATTTTTGGTTCGGCCAGAACTGCGGAGGATCATCCTCATTACCAACTTGCTGTAGATATTGCAGAAACCATTGTTAATGCTGGGTTAGGGATCATTACTGGGGGCGGGCCAGGAATCATGGAGGCAGCCAATAGGGGGGCAAAAAAAGGAGGAGGAATATCCGTAGGACTCAACATCAAACTGCCTTTTGAACAGCAGCACAACAATTATATAGATGATGACAAATTGATGAATTTTGAATACTTTTTTGTCCGAAAGGTGATGTTTATGAAATATGCTCAGGGATTTGTGGTCATGCCAGGAGGTTTTGGTACATTAGATGAGCTATTCGAAGCGCTGACCTTAATCCAAACGGAGAAAATAAAAAAAT
>JAQCBK010000092.1 GCA_027621505.1 Bacteroidota bacterium
AGTGGGGGTAGTATTGGCCTATTAAATTTATCCACTGGGGTTGGCACCGTAACAATATAGAAATTACAATCATGTAAGTCTAACAAATCATAGGTTGGCAAAAAACCATTTTCAGATTCTAAATCAGTACTACTTTCTGGTAAAACATCCTTAAGTGATTTAGAGTCTACTTCAAGGGTGTGATCATTACCCTTCTTTAGATCAGAAACTCTATCCCTATTAATATCATAACCAACTACCGGATATTTTTTTGCAAACTCCACAGCTAATGGAAGTCCGACATATCCAAGTCCAATTATCCCTATTTTTATATCTTTCATTTTTCTTTAATCTCTTTTAAAATCATCTTGAACTCTTACTATATCATCCTCATCTGAGGGCACTGAATCGGTGTGTTGCCATATCTCCGCTACGATTCCATAGTCGTTAAGACCAATAAGCCGGTGTCGCTCACCTTGTTGTAATTTAACCTGATCACCCTCATTGTAAGTCACCACATCCCCTTGCTGGTCGGTATCACTTCGAATAATCCCAACTTCTCCGCGGTAGATCTGCCAGATCTCTGCGCGGCGATGATGGTATTGCCAAGAGAGGCGTGCACCAGGTTTAACCATCAGGATCTTAGGGCTGAGCTTACCCTCAATTTTTAAATGATCCACATCAATCCCTTCAAAAAACTGATTGGAAAAGGCCTGGGCCTGGTCTTCATCAATCACTAAAAAAGCGCCCCAAGGCCGCTCAAAGTCTTTGGATACGACCCTGAATCCTAAGGATTCAACTTCGTTTTGGATGGAGTTATAAAAAGTTTTACTCATTTATTTTGAAAAAAATTGATTAATCAATTATTACTCTTTTTTATAGTGTCACATTTGTGCAATTTTGACTCGGGTCGGTAGTCATTATGCGCATCGCTTGTTTAAATTCAGAATCTTGGTATTTATAAACCATCTGTATTTTTATTTGATTGTTGACCAAAAGTATATGACATCATAATCCCACCGCGGTAAAGTAATACTTCTCCTGATCCATTAAAATTTATATCACTAGAAACATACTGATTATTAATGATTTGATGCCCCCTGTACTTTGATTGACTAAGACCAAGACCAGCAAATAATTCTACTGCCCAAACATTGCTAAATCTTTTTTTGTAGCCAAGTGTAACCCCATAGAATGCAATCCGCCCAGACTGATAATTATCCCCCTCTGGTAATCCGCCGCTTGATTGACCGCCGTTTATTTCTTCATAGTGATCGTAAAGCACCAAAAATCTTGGCTTTTGCAAGGTGAACATTCCGAATCCTATATGCGGAGCAACAAACCACTTTTGGGTTTGAGCGCCACTATACCATCGGTGCTCTAAAAAAACCTGAGTTAAATGAAGTGGGGTATCATTTAAAAAAGGGGCCTTATCCCAAAATGAACCCAGCACATCGAGCTGAAGGGAACGGTGTTTGCTTAGCGGTAGCTCTACTCCAACATTCGGTATGAGCAAAACGACTGATGCGGCATTAAATTTTACCTCTGTTTGTGCATGTATTAAACCCACAAAACTTAAAAGAAGTAAAATTAAAATTGGCTTATTTACAATTTTCAAAAAATAAATTTTAATGCAATTAATACCTGTGCATATGATGCCTGATAATTGATTAATTTCACGGCTCCGCTGTTGGGTGTCCCATGACCCATACGCTGTTTCATCTTATAAAACTGGCCAAATTCAGCTGGCCAACTTAAATTTTATCGTATAACGACCACACTGCGATAGCGCATAACAGTGCGTATTATCGACTTTTAAAACTTCCGAGTTTATACCAATTATAGGAGCCTTAATGGTGGTGCCTTTAGTTAAATTAACCTCGTTGTGCAACCCCTGACAATAATCCCTTAAACGATCAATCTCATGGTTCCATACCTTTGCTCTGGATCCATTCACATTCAAATAAGACATGACATATTTGGACGAGTAAACCTCTCGCTCCCTTTTTGGATCTATCTTGATAAAAACATGACGCGGAATCAAACATTTTTTTATCTTTTTTTTGCGATCGCTCCACTGACGAATTTCATGAGTAAAAGGAACAAAAGCTTCGATATTCATCGATTGAAAATCCGATTGGGCAAGAAATTCACAGCCTGGCTTGACTTTAACGACTTGCCAAAAATCTCGTTTTAAGCTCATAGCACAAACTCCTTTCTGTTTGGGGTGAAATAAATAATCTCGCGTTTATCTTTGATACTTTTTCTAGTGTGTATGAATCTTTTAATACCTAAAGCCTTAGAGACTTTTGTATTGGTACTGGCTATTAAATCTAGTTTGATTTTATTGTTTTGAGCAGTTGAGAGTTTTGGGTCTCTAATCTTATAAGCAATAGTCTTTGAGGTGACATTTTTGTTGTATAACAAAAGGTTTAAAATGATAAGCTCGTTTGGATTTAGAGAATAATGCTCACGGTTTACTATGATACCAGTATCAGTTAGTCGCGGACGGTTACGGTTTTTTCTGTAAAAATATATCAGTATTATTACCAGAATAATAAGCGTAAACCCAGCTACACGTGTTAAATTATTAAACAATGAATCAGAGTCAAGATATAAATTTTTTTCATATAATTTATTTGCGGTGAGACTGGCCAAACTAACTCCAAAAAATTTATCCCTTCTTAAATTATAAATTGAATCATTCGCAACGAATTGATTATTGATTCTAATGTAGGATGGAATTGGATCAATTTCACTAAAAGTATTACTAACATAATCCAATAAATATGAGCCATTTGTTGAATTATGATCTTCATTTCTGATCAAAACCTGACCATTACCAATATCAAGATATTCAGAATATTTTGACACATCAAAATTAGTAACTCCAAGGTATTTCCATGTTTTATTTAAAAAATCAAAACGCCAAACTTTATTTGATGGGATATCAGTGATACCGTTATGGGAATCGATGGTAGAGCCACCATCAAAATAAAATTGCCCGTTATGATATACCCCACGGGCCCCCGAAACAGCAGGAGGTAGGTAAGAATCCGGATTTATGGGGTAGTATTCCCATTCTCTTGAAGTTGTGCTAAAATAAGTAAAGAAATTACGGTTGGACCAATATCCATAGCCGCCAAATTTAAAAATGGTATCCCTATGAACAAATACATTTGAGCCAAAGGTCATTTTATGATCAAAAGAATTATCAATACGCTTTAGACAAGATCTCTCGACAGACCAGATTCCACCTCCTGATTTTGAGACGACGTAAGGCTTATTAAAAGATGTAACTAGGCGTATAGATTTAGACTCAAAACCATCAAAAACTTCTAATGTATCGATTGCATTTTCTTTAAATGATTTATAGATAAGTTTATTTTTAATATTGATTAAAACAGCTTGATCATCAACCATTAAATAATTATCTACAGCGTTTTGGGATGAGCCGCTTAGAGATAATAAAAAAAGTAAATAAAAAATTAACCTTAAATTCATGATAACAAATA
>JAQCBK010000031.1 GCA_027621505.1 Bacteroidota bacterium
CAAATTCGTAATCACTTATTTTGGGGGTATCCAAAATGTAGTAATGGTAATTATGGTCGTGCAATGAAGCCCTTAACTGTTCTATTTTAGCTTTGATCTCCATCTATAATTTTACTGCCTTTAACATTCTATTTTTACCAAAAATATCACTTCTCACTTCAATATCCTTAAAAGAATATTCATTAATAAGTAACTCCAAAGTCTGCTGAAACTTCGGGTTGATCTCTAAATATACTAAACCTCCAATTTTTAGCGACTTTTGAGCAAAAGTCATTATTTTTCTGTAAAAGTAAAGGGGGTCTTTTTCTGGAGTGAACAAAGCCAAATGTGGTTCATAATCTAATACATTGGCAGACATCTCCGTCCGTTCCTCTGGATGAACATAAGGGGGATTGGAGATGACAATATCCAAAGGTTTTTTCCACGAATTTAAGGTGGTCATATCCAGATGAAAAAAATCGACTTTGGCCTGATGGAGTTCTGCATTTTTTTGGGCAACCTCCAAGGCAGCTTTTGAAACATCCAACGCCGCCACACGAAATCCTGCTTGCGCTTTGGCCAAGCTAACAGCGATGCAACCACTCCCAGTTCCAATTTCCAAAACATTGAAATCCTCCATGTGGATTTTGGGATGGTCTCTTAAAACCCATTCAACCAACTCCTCCGTTTCGGGGCGGGGGATCAACACATGCGAATCCACATAAAAGTTACTCCCATAGAAATATGCTTCCTTTAATATGTATTGGAGGGGTTGGTATTTTTTTAAAGCTTCCAAAGCTTCATTGAGTTGATCCAATTCAATATTGGAAAGACGATGATTGGGTTCTAAAACAGGGAAGCTAGGATCCCAGTTAAAATAAAAATGCGTCAACCTGCGAAAAAAATTATTGATCTCAGACCGAGGATATTGGTCTGCTAATGAAAGTGCAAAATGATGACGGTATTCTTTAAGAAGCATTTGTAAAATTAACACAATCATTTTTGACTAAATTTATGTGCTGAAACTTTATTATTCCAATTATGATGAATGACCCTTTCTTCATGCAACGTTGTATCGATTTGGCCCAAAAAGGGCTGGGGTACACCTACCCAAATCCATTGGTGGGTTGCGTGATCGTTCACAATGGAAAAATCATTGCGGAGGGCTGGCACAAAAAAGCCGGTCAAAATCATGCCGAGCGCGAGGCCATCCTAAAAGTTGGTGATACTGCTCTATTAAAAGACAGTACGCTGTATGTAAATTTAGAGCCCTGCGACCATCATGGCAAAACACCACCCTGTACTGACCTTATTGTGGAAATGAATATTCCCAAGGTAGTTGTTGGGTGCTTGGATGAAAACAAAAAAGTACACGGTAAGGGAATTGCAAAACTACAATCGGCAGGCTGTGAAGTCAAAATAGGGGTTTTGGAAATCGCTTGCCAAAAATTGAATCGCCGATTTTTTCATTTTCACCAAAAAAAACGACCCTATATCATTTTGAAATGGGCGGAAAGTGCGGATGGATTTATCGCTCCAAAGAAATCCGATGAGCAATACTGGTTAACTCATCCACTCTCAAAACAACGGGTTCATCAATGGAGGAGTCAAGAACAGGCAGTGATGATTGGGGTTCAAACCGCTCTTAACGATGACCCCAAACTCAATACACGGCTTTGGGCAGGAAATGATCCCATTCCTGTTGTTATCGATCCCAAGGGCAGACTTTCTCAAACCAAAGAAAAAAGAAATTTAGATCTTAAAAATATTCTTACCGTTCCTAAAATAAATTTTAAAAAACATAGGGGAGAATGGTTGACCCCTAATGAAGTTTCAGATCAATTGTATCAAAGCGGAATTCAATCTGTGATCATAGAGGGAGGAACCAAAACCCTTCAGCATTTTATAGATGCTGGTCTATGGGATGAGGCAAGAATATTTGTTAGCCCGAAAACCCTCGGTGGGGGGTTGAAAGGACCAGTAATTAGAAACCATGAAAAGCGCCCCACGCATTTCATTAAAGAGGATCGTTTGATCACCCTTTACCAGGATTAGAAAATTTCCATAAGTGACTCTGGACAGCGTATGGGCTTTTGGGTTTGGGTATTTAAAAAAGCCAAAGTAGTCGAACCTTCAGCCAGTACTTTCTCTTTTTCATTGGTCACCGTGTAATGGATTTTAATCCTTGCGCTAGGTGTTTCGTTCACGGAGAGATTGATTTTTAAGATATCATCAAAAAATGCAGGAGATTTAAACTTAATGTCAACCGCTACCACAGGCATTACGATTCCTTGCTTCTCTAGTGCAGCATAGGAGAAACCTCGGCTGTTGAGCCATTCGATCCTCGCCATTTCAAAATAATTGAGGTAATTACTGTGGTGAGCAAATCCCATCTGATCGGTTTCGGTGTATCTGACTCTGAAAGGTTGGGTTTGATAGGTCGTCATTATAATAAGGAGTTTTTTTTAGTAAATAAGTTTGTCTTATAATTTCAAGAAAAAAAATTAAAAAATCAACTCAAAAAAATATTTTTTTTTGAGAATTTATTTCAATATTTGTGGCTGTATGAATGTCAAATTTTTTGAGTTCATAATTCCTTAAAAAAAATATTATTAACCACTAAATGGAGGGATCTGTTGAAAAAATCTGGAACAATTGTTTGATCTTTATCAAAGATAACATCCAGCAACAAGCCTACAAAACATGGTTCGAGCCAATTGTCCCCATTAAACTCAGCGAAAATTCGTTGAGCATTCAAGTTCCGAGTAAATTTTTCTATGAGTGGCTTGAGGAACATTATGTAAAAATTCTGAAAATTGCCCTAACAAGAGAATTAGGAGAAGATGCAAGATTGATCTATGTTATTAAAATGGAAAATACCTTTGGGAATAAAACGCCTTTCACGGAGCGTATTCCCAGTAGCAATCAGTCCGGCGTAAAACCGCAACAAGTTGATGCCCCCCTCCAGACTTTTTCCAGCGAGCTTAAAAACCCCTTTGTCATCCCTGGCATTCGAAACTTACAAATTGAATCTCAACTCAATCCCAATTACAATTTTGAGAACTTTTTAGAGGGGGATTCCAACCGATTGGCTCGATCTGCAGGGTTGGCCGTTTCCAACAAGCCCGGTGGCACCTCATTCAACCCCCTGATGATTTTTGGTGGAGTAGGTCTAGGAAAAACCCACCTGGCCCATGCCATAGGTGTTGAAATCAAAGACAAATATCCAGACAAAACCGTACTTTATATCTCTGCTGAAAAATTCACTCAACAATATATAGAGTCCGTCAAAAAAAATTCACGAAACGATTTTATTCATTTTTATCAAATCATCGATGTGCTGATCATCGACGACGTTCAGTTTTTTTCTGGAAAGTCGGGAACCCAAGACGTCTTCTTCCATATTTTCAATCATCTGCACCAAAATGGAAAGCAAGTGATCATCACCTCCGACAAGGCACCCGTTGACATGCAAGACATTGAGCAACGATTGTTGTCCCGGTTCAAGTGGGGATTGTCTGCCGAACTACAAATTCCTGACTTGGAGACCAGAATTTCAATCCTCAAAAACAAATTGTTTGGAGACGGGGTAAGCATCAGCGACAACATAATTGAGTTCGTTGCTAAAAATATTAAAACCAATGTCAGAGAATTGGAGGGAGCCATTATTTCATTGATCGCCCAATCCTCTTTTAACCGCGTAGAAATTGATCTTGAGTTGGCGAAAGATATTGTTAACAAATTTGTCAAAAACACCAAACGTGAAGTATCTATCGATTATATTCAAAAAGTAGTTTCCGAATACTTCCAGATGGATATATCCACATTACAATCCAAAACAAGAAAAAGGCATATTGTTCAGGCGCGCCAATTGGCCATGTATTTTGCTAAGAAATTCACCAAAGCTTCTCTGGCCAGCATAGGAAGTCAAATCGGAAAAAGAGACCACGCTACCGTACTGCATGCATGTAAAACGGTGGATAATCTGAGTTTCACAGACAAACAATTCAGAAAATACGTTGAGGACCTCAACCACAAACTTTCACTTTAATCGCTGAAGGTGAAAACATCCATTCTCATGGTCTGTTTGGGGAACATCTGCCGGTCCCCATTAGCGGAGGGAATACTTAAAGAAAAATTACCAAATAATCTTTTTACCGTTGATTCTGCTGGTACTGCAGGATTTCACATTGGCCGACCCCCCGACCCAAGAAGTATTGATGTCGCTGCTCAAAATGGTATCTCAATCGGTCATCTTAAAGCCAGGAAATTCACCCCTGCCGACTTTCGGAAATTCGATAAGATATACGTCATGGATCGTCAAAACTTATCCCAGGTTCAGTCTCTTGCCGCTACACCCGAGGAGGAAAACAAAGTGACTTTATTAATGGAATCCGAAGAAATTCCCGACCCCTACTATGGGGGTGTGGAAGACTTCAAAACTGTTTTTGATCTCCTCAACACCGCCTGCAATGCCCGCCGTGATCAACTATTAAAAAACTTGTCATGACGGCCACACTCTTTCTGATTCCCAGTCCATTGGGTGAGGAGTTGGGGGAAGAGTATTTCCCTCCTCAAACAAAGTATCAATGAATTGAATCACTTTATCGTAGAAAATGAAAAAGAGGCTCGTCGGTTCATCAAAAAAATCAACCCTGAAAAAGATCAATCACTCCTCCAACTTTTTCAACTAAACAAACATACACCCGCTGAAGCGATTCAAGGTTATTTAGACCCTTGTTTAAATGGCAAAAACATGGGCTTGATTTCCGATGCTGGCTGCCCTGGAATTGCTGACCCTGGGGCTGATATAATAAGGATGGCCAATCGAATGAACATCAAAGTAAAACCTTTGGTGGGCCCCTCCTCCATTCTCTTGGCCATGATGGCTTCTGGATTGAATGGACAAAACTTTGCCTTCAACGGCTACCTACCCATCGATAGGAGCCAAAGAAAAAAAGTCATCAAAAACTTAGAGAGCAAGTCTAAAAAAATGAATCAAAGTCAAATTTTTATGGAAACTCCCTACAGAAACGAAAAGCTATTGGAGGATCTAAAAATGGTCCTCAGTCCGGAAACCCAACTTTGCATTGCATGTGAACTAACGCAAAAGTCAGAATGGATCAAAACCATGCCTGTAAAAATCTGGAAAAAAATAAAAGTAAGCCTACACAAAAAACCCGCTATATTTATTATCCATCAGGAAGCCTAACGGTATACCCCATTGCGGTTGAGCCAATTGGTATATATTTTTTTGTTGCGGTTGTGTTCATGTCCATTTTTGGCAAATAAATGATAACCTGGCTTGTTGGGATTGGCAACAAAATATAAAAAGGCGTGTTTTTCTGGATTCAAAACGGCATCAATGGAAGAAACATCTGGCATGTGGATTGGCCCCGGAGGCACTCCCTTGTTTTGATAGGTATTATAAGGAGAATTTATTTTTAAATCCTTATACAGTACCCTTTTGATGATGGTATCAAAGTTTTGATAATTCAACTTCATGGCATAAATCACCGTAGGATCTGCCTGGAGCTTCATGCCCCTTTTAAGCCGATTGAGATAGACCCCAGCCACGCGAGGACGTTCGTCAATTTTTTGGGTTTCCTTCTGGACAATTGCTGCCAAACTGATCACTTCCAAAGGGGTCAAGCCCAAAGCATCAGCTTTATTTTTTCTGTCTTCCGACCAAAAATTTTGATAGGATTGCCACATCTTATCTCTAAAATTTTCGGCAGAGGTATTCCAAAAGAAGTCGTAAGTATTGGGCAAATACATGGCCAAGCTGTTGATCGGCATCAACCCTTTGGCACTCAAAAAATCAGGATTCAAGAAAGCACTAAGTAAGGTCAAGCTGTCCGGCGCAATCTGATATGCCACTCGACCTGCTAAGTTTTCCAAACGTTCCTGATTGTTGAAAGTTACCCGTACGGTCAGGCTTTTACCTCGAAGTGAATTGATGATCTCGTTATTGTTACTTCCTTTAATAATAGCAAACTTTCCGGATTTTACCCGATCGTAATATCCTTTCTTTTGCGCAGCCATTTTAAAATCAGCAACCGACTTTAACAATGGTTTCAATTGCCTTGTCAAGCTCGAAAAATCATCCTCCTCTCTTAGATATACATAGACTTTTTCCTCCTCAAAAGCCGTGTTATCCCAAAAAAAAGTTTTACTGAATAAGTACACAAAATAAGAACCGATGACCAACCCCATCAAAACCACAACCATCAATATTTTTTGTCGGTACTTCATCAGATCAACTTTTGATATATGGATTCGTTATGATAGGCGCCCTCATAAAAATTCCAATCTTTTTTGGAACCAGCAAACACAAAACCATGCTTTTCAAAAAGGCGAATACTGATTTGGTTCTCCTCTGCGATATGGACATAGAGCTGATGCAATTGTAAATGTGTTTTGGCATAATCACCAAGCAGCTCTAAAGCTGCCGACCCATAACCCTTCCTTTGATTTTCTTTACTTACGATCAAACCCACCCCAGCCCGGTGGTGTAAAGGTTCAAAATCAAACAAATCAACAAAACCTACTGCTTGATCCTGAGCATTGACCATGGTAAATCGAAGTTGGCGGGTCTCAAAAATATCTTTGTGAGCCTGGGCCAGGTATTCTTTTAAAAGATCTTTGGAATAGGGCTGAACTCGATTGGCATATTTCCACCAAAGTTCATCGTTTTCTAGATCAAACAGGGTATTGATGTCCTCTGGCTCCAAAGCCCTGAGCTTTATCGTTTCATTTTGAAGTGTCATTCTATATTAATATTTCCTGAAAACACAAAGGTTGCAGGGCCTTCCAATCGAATGTCCTTGTATTTTCCAGCCTGTGGGCTGAAGGAGACTTTTAGCTTCCCTCCCGCTGCATCAATATTAACTATATTCATAGAAGTTAACTGACGATGGTAGGCCGCAATGGCAGCGGCCACAGCTCCCGTACCACAGGCCAGGGTTTCGTCCTCTACCCCCCTTTCATAGGTTCTGATCTTGAACGTATCGGGAGCCAGTTGCTGGACAAAATTAACATTGGATCCCTCCTCAAAATAGGGAGCGCCGTAGCGGATCGCCCTGCCTTTTTGTTTAACATCAATGGAAGCCAACTCCTCGACAAATTCGAGATGATGCGGGGAACCAGTATCCAAAAAAAGTGCATCTTCCCTTTCCTCAATCCCATTGACTTCCCCCATATGAACGCATACCCAACCCTCATCGGTAATAGAGGCCTTGTGAAAACCATCGGAAGTTTCGAAAGTGCCCTCTGCCCCCACCCAACCGTGTTGGTGTGCAAAAGCATAAACGCAACGACTGCCATTTCCACACAGACTGCTTGGACGTCCGTCGGCATTAAAATACAACATCTTAAAATCGGCACGTTCCGATGTTCTCAGAAGAATCAATCCATCGGCACCAATTCCAAAATGACGATCACACAGCTTCTGGATCTGATCAAACTGCCGATCAGGGAATTGGGCAGCCCGGTCTTCCAAAATGATAAAGTCGTTTCCAGCCCCTTGGTATTTGTCGAATTCAAAATTCATAGGGCTAATTTAGGGAAAATAAGCCTCCCATGAATCTGTTAAATAGTCGTTAAATGAGTTTCATCAAAAAAATAGAATCTTTAATTTTGGGTTATAAAAAAGAAAATGCACATGAAATCTACATTAAAAACCCTATTGATTGCTGTGGTGAGTGCTTTGGTCACCCTGGCAGCTCACAACTATTTTTCGAATGAGAAAGTTGAAATCGTAGAAAATGAGAGACCCAACTTGATTCCCACCACCTACAGTTTCAACAGAAGTCGCGTGGCTGCGGAAATGACGGACTTTACCATGGCGGCAGAGAAAACCGTGAATGCGGTGGTACACGTCAAGAATACCAGTATTCAGCAAGAAGACGTCCCCAGTTGGTTTAGAAATTTCTACGGAGATAATTTTGACGAAAAGCGGATCGGAACCGGTTCTGGTGTCATTGTCTCTCCCGATGGATTGATCATTACCAACTATCACGTGATTGAAAATGCCTCAGAAATTGAGGTGACCTCCAATAAAAACAAGACCTATGTGGCAGAGATCATCGGGTCGGATCCCAATACCGATCTGGCGGTGCTAAAAATCAAAACCGACGAGTCATTGCCTTTTATCCCTTTTGGAGACTCTGAGATGGCCAAAATCGGGGAATGGGTTTTGGCGGTGGGCAACCCCTTTAACCTCAATTCCACTGTTACGGCGGGGATCATCAGTGCCAAATCCCGCGACCTCAACGATCGGGACAACAAAAACCAATCCTTTATTCAAACCGACGCTGCCGTGAATATGGGCAATAGCGGGGGTGCATTGGTCAATACCGATGGGGAGTTGATCGGTATCAATACTGCCATTTCCTCCATCACTGGGGGCTTTGTGGGCTACTCTTTTGCGGTGCCCAGCAATATTGTAAGAAAAGTGTTTGAAGATTTGATCGAGTACGGCAACGTACAAAAAGGACTGCTCGGGGTTTCTGGTAGTGCTTTAAATGCCGATTTGGCGGAAAAATTTGAAGTAGAAGACACCCAAGGTTTCCTCATTGGAGAGGTCATTGAAGGCATGGGGGCTGAAGCAGCTGGCCTCAAAGCGGGTGACATCATCAAAAAAGTAGATGGGGTCAAGATCAATACCTTTTCCGATTTAACGGGATACCTGTCCACCAAACGCCCCGGTGCTAAAGTAAAGGTCAGTTTTAACCGCAACGGAGTTAATCAAAACATTGACGTAACCTTAAAAAAGAACAATGTCACCGAATTTATCGGGATGTATCTCGGTAACCTTAATGCAGCCCAAAAAGCCGATTTTAATCTCGAAGAAGGGGTCATCATTAAGCAGATGAACAACCGTCGTCTCTATCGCTACGGAATCGAAGACGGTTTTGTGGTGTTGGAAATCAATGACAAAACCATCCGTGATATCTCAGATGTTGAGGGCATAGACATGAGAAATCTTTCCAGTATGTTGTTTTTAAAACCCAATGGAGAACGGGAACGGATTATCTTTGAATAAGCCTCCTGTGAAGATCAAAAAAAGAGCGGTCAAAAAGACCGCTCTTTTTTTATCCTAAAACTCAGCCTAACAAACATCTATAAATATATTTAATAAGCCACTTCCCCATCACTTTTGGCCTTATAAAAAATCCCCCATTGGTAAACAACTGTAGTGCACGCCAGCTTACCGATACATAAAAAACCCCTAAAGTTTTGGTAACTTCATTTTTTGTAAAACCTTTGCAGTAAATGCGCATCGATATCATTACCCTTTTTCCTGAATTGCTGAACAGTCCATTTGAGGCGTCCATCCTCAAACGCGCCAGAGAAGCCCAAAAGGTAATGGTCAATTTTCACAACCTCCGCGACCATGCTCAAAACAAACAAAAACAAGTGGACGACTATCCCTTTGGTGGGGGCGCAGGTATGGTGATGCAAATCGAACCCATCGATCGATGCATTCAAAAACTCAAAGCGGAAAGGGACTACGAAGAGATCATCTATCTTACCCCCGATGGGGAACAACTCAATCAAAGGATCGCGAACACACTCTCTACCAAAGAAAACATCATTCTCCTGTGTGGCCACTACAAAGGCGTGGATCAAAGGGTCAGAGACCACCTGATCACTCGCGAAATTTCAATTGGTGATTTTGTCCTTTCGGGAGGCGAACTGGCGGCGGCGGTATTGTGCGACAGCATCATACGTCTCATTCCTGGAGTTTTGGGCGATGAGTCCTCCGCCCTAACCGACAGCTACCAAGACGGCCTATTGGCCCCGCCCATCTACACCCGACCCGCAGAATACAAGGGGTGGAAAGTACCGGAAATTCTTACCTCTGGCAATACCCCCGAAGTCGAAAAATGGCGAGAAAACCAAGCTTTAGACAAAACCAAAAGCCTACGCCCCGACCTGTTAAAAGACCTGGATTGATTTTTTTACTTAAAGAACCCATCTGGGTTGTTTAAATCAAAAATAGTTTTAAATTTGCACCCAATTCAAATAGGACATCCCCTAGTGGCTCTGGCCGAGACAATGTTAAAATGGAAACACTCGTTAATTTTGTTCAGCAAGAATTCATTCAGAAAAAAGACTTTCCTGAATTTTCTTCTGGAGATACCGTCACCGTTTATTATGAAATCCGTGAAGGCGATAAGGTAAGAACCCAGTTCTTTCGCGGGGTGGTGATCCAAATCAAAGGGCAAGGCCTCACCAAGTCTTTTACCATTCGTAAGATGTCGGGAACTATTGGAGTGGAAAGAATCTTCCCACTCAACATGCCGACCATCCAGAAAATTGAAGTCAATAAAAAGGGAAAAGTGAGACGTTCTAGGATTTACTACTTCAAAAATCTAAGGGGTAAAAAAGCCCGTATCAAAGAACAATAAAATATTCAAACCGCTTTTCAGCGGTTTTTTTTTGTGGTCACCTTTAAATTGGAGCAAAGGGGCATAAAACTATGCCGAGGCTTCATTATATTTGCAGGAACTAAATTGAAAATAAATGTCAAAAATTGTTGTAGACCACCCTGTCGTTGAGATCGATGGTGACGAAATGACTCGGATCATTTGGAAATTCATCAAAGAGCAACTCATTCTCCCCTATTTAGATATCGAACTTTTGTATTATGATTTGGGGATCGAATCCCGCGACGCTACAGAAGACCAAATTACCATTGATGCAGCAGAAGCCATCAAAAAACACAAAGTAGGAATAAAATGCGCTACCATCACCCCCGATGAAGATCGAGTAGCGGAATTCAAACTCAAAAAAATGTACCGCTCTCCCAACGGAACCATCCGAAATATTGTGGGCGGAACCGTGTTCAGAGAACCCATCATCATGAAAAATGTCCCCCGCTACGTTCAGGGTTGGACCAAACCCATCTGTATCGGACGTCATGCTTTTGGTGATCAATACAAGGCCACCGACACCATCATCACGGGAAAAGGGAAATTAACCATGACCTTTACCCCCGAAGACGGTAGCGCACCAAGCACCTGGGAGGTTTACAACTTTCAGGAAAATGGAGTGGCCATGAGCATGTACAACATCGAATCCTCCATTTACGGGTTCGCTCGATCCTGTATGAACCGCGCTTTGGACAAAGGCTGGCCCCTTTATTTCTCTACCAAAAACACCATCATGAAAGCTTATGATGGTCGATTTAAAGATATTTTTCAAGAAGTATTTGACCGCGAATTCAAAGACCGTTTTGAGGCGGCCGGTATCACCTACGAACACCGACTCATCGACGACATGGTCGCCGCAGCCTTAAAGTGGAATGGTGGTTTCGTATGGGCATGTAAAAACTACGATGGTGATGTACAGTCCGATATCGTAGCTCAAGGATTTGGTTCCTTAGGACTGATGACCTCCACCTTGGTTACGCCTGATGGGGAGATCATGGAAGCCGAAGCAGCTCATGGAACCGTAACCCGACACTATCGACAACACCAGCAAGGCAAAGCAACCTCCACCAATCCCATAGCCTCTATTTTTGCATGGACCAGAGGGTTGGCACACCGCGGTAAACTGGACAACAATCAAGCGTTGATCGATTTTTGCCAGACCCTCGAAGCGGTCTGTATCGAGACCATCGAAAGTGGTAAAATGACCAAAGATTTGGCTTTGCTCATCCACAAGGAAAATCTGAATGCATCACACTATTTGACCACGCAGAAATTCCTCGATGCCATCAAAGAAAACTTGGATCAAAAGTTAGCCTAAGTCAAGAGAAACTGTGATCAGAGTCTTATACTCTCCTCATAGAAATTTTTGTAGCACGCTCCAAATTTTTTTATACGATGGATTATGCTGTGATAAACCGAAAGGAGCGGATTATCGGTAAACCATGTTAAACGCCGTTTCATTTTGATAATATTTAGGTAACGCTAAATTAACAATTTATTTACATTAAACAAGCGAAATACTGATTTTTAGTCATTTAGATTCGTTTTATGAAGTTTGAAAAAATCACAGAAAAAGCTTCCCATCATCAGGCTTTGGAAACCCAAACCGTAGAGCAACTGCTTTCTGGGATACACCAAGAAGACCAAAATGCCGTTAAAGCAGTGGGGGAAGTTTTACCCCAAATCGAACGACTGATTGAAAAGGTGGTGGAGCAGCTCCAAAACGGAGGTCGGCTTTTTTATATTGGTGCGGGAACCAGTGGGCGTCTGGGGGTATTGGATGCTTCGGAATGTCGTCCTACCTTCGGTACCCCTCCAGAAAAAGTCATCGGATTGATTGCAGGGGGGGACTATGCCCTTAGGAATTCCATTGAAAACGCAGAAGACGACAACCAACAGGCATGGAAAGACCTCCAAACCCACCAAATCGGTTCGGCCGATATCATCGTCGGCATTGCGGCTTCGGGAACCACCCCCTATGTGGTGGGTGGACTGGAAAAATGCCAGGAAAACGGCATTCCCACTGGATGCATCACCTGTAACCCCAATGCCCCCCTTGCGCAGGTCAGCGATTTCCCCATCGAAGTGGTAGTAGGCCCAGAATTCCTAACCGGCAGCTCCCGAATGAAAGCTGGAACCGCACAAAAACTCATCCTCAACATGATCACCACTGCCACCATGATCCGATTGGGCAGGGTCAAAGGCAACAAAATGGTAGACATGAAATTGTCCAACAATAAACTGGTGGGCAGGGCGGAACGCATGCTCATGGACGAACTCCAAGTTTCCCTCCAAGAAGCACAAGCCTTATTAGAAGAACACAAAAACGTTCGTGGGGCAATTAATGCCTACAAAAAGTAATTGATTCTTATATAGTTGAAATAATTGATAATCATTAACAAAGTGAGAAAAATGGAAAGCGCAGAATAACTGCGGATACTGCTCTTCGTTTGAGTAAATATTTTGAAAATTCTGCTAAATTCTGGCTTGGACTCCAGGATGATTTCGATACAGAAGACAAACATGATAAAAAAAAGCGGAATTAGACGAAATCAAAAAATATAAAAATGTTGGCTAAGCATGGATAAAACCAATAAATAGTAGTGGCTTACTAACAAAAATCCTTTTTTCGACGAGTTCAACAACAACGGATTTTGAGTTAGGTGCTTGCTTGCTAAATAACCCCTAAACCCATCGACTACTCATAACCGAGACCCTTGTGTTGAAGGAAATAAAGAACTAAACACGAATCTATGTTTACTTGTTTATCTTTACTAGAGAAAAATCATTGATGAACAAACCCTTTTTAAAAAAAGGCCTTAAGAAAATGAGCTGGTTTTTGCTCTGCTGTTTTATCGGTCCTGTGATCGTCCATCAAGCCTTTAAAAATCAAGACCACCCCTTTTTTATTCCTGTTTTGATTTTGGGTATGCTCTTTTTAATCTTGGCATTTTACCTCGGTTTTTCGGGGATCAAAACATTGGTCAACGCCCTTTTGGGACAACGAAAAACAAAACTGTAGAAATCGATTGCGTGCCAGCAACATACCCCTTATCTTTGCCCAGCATTAGACGACCATGATTGAAATTCGTTTTCCAGACCAATCCATCCGTTCCTATCCCGAGGGAACTACCCCTTTTGAAATCGCACAAAGCATCAGTGAGGGTTTAGCCCGCAATGTCCTTTCTGCCCGCTTCAATGATCAGATAGTAGAAACGGTCACCCCATTGCATGAAGATGGACAAATCCAATTGTTCACTTGGAACGACGAGCCAGGGAAAACCGCTTTCTGGCACTCCTCCGCCCACGTATTGGCACAAGCCATTTTATCGCTTTACCCCAAAGCCAAACTCACCATTGGGCCTGCCATTGAAAATGGATTTTACTATGACGTAGATTTTGGAGCACACTCCATCACCGAAAAAGAACTCCAGGAGATTGAAAAAAAGTTTTTGGAATTTGCCCGTCAAAAGTTTGAGTTTAAAATGAGAGCTGTCTCCAAAAAAGAGGCCATGGATTTTTATCAACAAGACGAAAATCCCTATAAAATTGAACTCATTGAAAATTTGGAAGATGGTACCATCACCTTTTGCGACCATGCCGACTTTACAGACTTGTGCCGTGGAGGTCACATTCCCCACACTGGATTCATCAAAGCTGTAAAGCTACTCAACGTGGCTGGTGCCTACTGGAGGGGTGATGAAAACAACAAACAACTTACCAGGGTGTACGGCATCTCTTTTCCCAAACAAAAGGAATTGACCGAATACCTCGAGCTGATGGAAGAAGCCAAAAAACGCGACCATCGAAAACTGGGTAAAGAATTGGAATTGTTTACTTTTTCGCAAAAAGTAGGACAAGGCCTCCCGCTGTGGTTACCCAAAGGCGCTGCTTTAAGAGGAAGATTGGAAGACTTTTTAAAGGCTGCTCAAAAGAAAGCTGGATATGAACAGGTCATCTCCCCCCATATCGGCCACAAAGAACTTTACATGACCTCTGGGCATTACGAAAAATACGGAGCAGATAGTTTTCAACCCATCGAAACCCCTGCCGATGGAGAAACCTTTCTTCTAAAGCCCATGAACTGTCCACATCATTGTGAAATCTACAATACCCGTCCTTGGAGTTACAAGGAACTTCCCAAACGCTATGCCGAATTTGGTACCGTTTACCGATATGAACAAAGTGGAGAGCTCCACGGACTCACCCGAGTAAGGGGCTTTACACAAGACGATGCACACATCTTTTGCACCCCCGACCAACTGGATCAGGAGTTCAAAAACGTAATTGATTTGGTCCTGTACGTCTTTGGATCTCTGGGCTTTGACAACTTCCAAGCTCAAGTTTCCATTCGCGACCCCAAAAAACCAGAAAAATACATCGGAGATCCAAAAAATTGGGAAAAGGCAGAGCAAGCAATCATCGAGGCTACCCAGGAAAAGGAATTGGATTTTGTCATCGAAGAGGGTGAAGCGGCATTTTATGGACCCAAACTGGATTTTATGGTCAAGGACGCCCTAGGAAGAAAGTGGCAATTGGGAACCATTCAGGTGGATTACAATCTACCAGAACGTTTTGATCTTACTTATAAAGGCAGTGACAATCAGCTTCACCGACCCGTCATGATTCACCGTGCCCCCTTTGGAAGTCTGGAGCGATTTGTAGCCATCCTCTTGGAACATACTGGAGGTAATTTTCCACTTTGGCTCGCGCCAACCCAAGTGAACTTATTGAGTGTGAGTGAAAAACATGAAAAATACGCTCAAAAAGTTTTAAATTTACTTGAAAATAACGAAATTCGCGCCTCCTTAGACAACAGGAATGAGACCATCGGAAAGAAAATCCGTGATGCCGAACTGAGCAAAGTCCCTTTTATGTTGATCGTGGGAGAAAAAGAAGCAGCAATGGGTAACATTTCTGTAAGAAAACACCGTGAAGGTGATATGGGTTTTATGGAAATTGAACGTTTCTCAGAACTCGTAAAAGCGGAGATAGCAGAAAGCATTTCCAAATTTGTAAGTTAAATTTTAAAAAAATAAGTCATAGCAATACGAAGGAGAAGATCGAATAAGCCTGCGAGGATCATTATTATTGAGACTCCAATTACTGCTAACTTAATAACCGCCCCCGAAATCAGATTGGTTGGAGACAACGTTGAGGTAGGTGTCTATAGACTTCCCAAAGCCATTGAACTTGCTGAGGAGCTTGAGTTGGACTTGGTAGAGATTTCACCCAAAGCATCCCCACCAGTTTGCAAAATTTTGGATTATAAGAAGTTTCTCTACGAACAAAAGAAACGCGAAAAAGTACTCAAGTCCAAGGCTACCAAGGTGATCATTAAAGAAATACGTTTTGGCCCCCAGACGGATGAACACGATTATGAATTTAAGAAAAAGCACGCTGAAAAATTTCTCAATGACGGAGCCAAACTCAAGGCGTTTGTGTTTTTTAAAGGAAGATCTATCGTGTTTAAAGAACAAGGACAAATCTTATTGCTAAGATTGGCGCAAGACCTCGAAGAAATTGGAAAAGTAGAACAAATGCCCAAATTAGAGGGAAAGCGAATGATCATGTTCATCACACCAAAAAAGAAATAACCAGAATAATAAATAGCATCAGCAATGCCTAAAATGAAAACCAAATCCAGTGCCAAAAAACGATTTAAAGTTACCGGCAGTGGAAAAATAAAAAGAAAACACGCTTTCAAAAATCACATCCTTACCAAAAAATCCAAAAAGCGTAAGTTAAAACTTACCCATTCAGGTTTGGTTGACAAAAGCGATGTTAATAGCATCAAAGAACAACTAAGGTTAAAATAATCCTTACGGTTAAATTTTTGTATCACCCTGATATGTGGCCCAAAAGTGTTGAAAAACCGCCCATGTCAAAAAACTAAATTAAAATGCCAAGATCAGTAAACTCAGTGGCTTCTAGAGCCCGAAGAAAAAAAATCCTCAAACAAGCCAAAGGTTTTTTTGGAAGAAGAAAAAACGTTTGGACGGTAGCTAAAAACGCTGTTGAAAAGGCCATGCTTTACGCCTACCGCGACCGAAGAACCAAAAAACGCAATTTCAGATCGCTATGGATTGCTAGAATTAATGCAGGAGCGAGAGAACACGGCATGTCCTACAGCCAATTTATGGGCAAAGTCAACGCCAATAACATCCAACTGAACAGAAAGGTATTGGCCGATTTGGCCATGAACCATCCCGAGGCCTTTAAAGCCGTCGTTGATAAGTTCAAATAATGATTTTAACTCCTAACCCATCTCCCAAGGATGGGTTTTTTGTATCATGTCACTGACCGTTTATCACAACCCCCGTTGCAGGAAGTCGCGCGAAGCCGTCCAATATCTCAATGAGATAGGAAAAGCTTTTGAAATCGTCAAATACCTCGAACAGCCTTTTGATCGTGATACCTTAAAGGAAGTTTTGAATAAAATCAACAAAAAGCCCTCAGAGATCCTCCGAAAAAACGAAACCCTTTGGAAAAAAGAATTTTCCTCAAAGCAATGGTCGGAAGAAGAAGTATTAGACCTATTGATTTCGCATCCCAAGTTGATCGAGCGGCCTATCGTAACCGATACAAAATCAGGAGTTTTGGCAAGACCCCTGGAAAATCTTGTCGAATTTATCCAACAACCTTAAACTTTATTCAAGTTTTAGGGTCTAAGTGATAGAAATTTCTCTAATGAAAATTGTAAAACTCCTCCCCCTGATCCTAATCTCATTTAATCTTTTTGGACAACGCCCAACGAAAAACGCTCCTAAGATAAGACTCAGTGGTGTGGTCATGGATCAAGAAACCCAGGAACCCCTGGAATACGCAACCATCAGTCTTAAGAATCAGAAAAACCCCGACCTTCTTCAAGGGGGGATCACCGATTTTGAGGGCAAGTTCAATCTGGAAATCCCACCCGGAGTATATGATGTTGCGATCGAATACATTGGTTTTGAAAGTTATAAACAAGAAGCGGTAGTCATCAGATCCTCCATGGATTTAGGAAAAGTGAACCTTACTATTTCCAGTACCGCCTTGGAAGGCGTTGAAGTAATGGCCGAAAAAACAGAAGTGGAAATTCGACTCGACAAGCGGATCTACAATGTAGGAAAAGACCTCACCGTAAGGGGTGGAAGCGTGGCCGATGTTTTGGATAATGTACCCTCAGTTTCGGTCGATATTGAAGGAAACGTATCCCTAAGAGGGAATGAAAATGTACGGATTTTGATCAATGGAAAACCGTCCGGTCTGGTGGGAATCTCCGGACCCCAAGGCCTACAACAACTCCCCGCCGAATCCATTGAAAAGGTAGAAGTCGTCACCTCCCCTTCTGCACGCTATGGTGCCGAGGGAACCGCCGGAATCCTAAACATCATTCTCAAAAAACAAGAACTGCTGGGATTCAACGGAAATTTTGTCGCCAACGGCGGTCAGACAAAGGTCGATGTCATCCCCTCCAGCTACGGTGGATCGGCCAACATCAACCTCAGAAAAGACAAATTCAATATTTTCTCCACCAATTCATACAGCAGCGGTATTTCGGTGGGGGATATCTATAACGAAAATGAATATTTTAACGGCAGTAATCCCAGTACCTTTCTTGAGGAAGGCCGAAAACCAGAACGCAAAAACAGTAGTTTTTTCTCCAGTTTGGGGGTAGAGTACTACTTTAAAGAAGAAACCTCTCTTATCGTTAGTGGATTTGTCCGAGACCGATCTGGTGACGATTACTCCAAAAACGTTCTCAAAAGATTTGACGCCAACCGAAACATCATCGACGAATCTCAATTAATCGAACGCGAACAAGATTTGGACGATGCCCGCCAAATTAGCCTCAATTTCGATTCTAAAATCGATGACAAAGGACAGGAACTGACTGCTGTTTTTCAATACGAAGAAAATGCAGAAGACGAAAAAGCAGACATCGACAACACGGACGACTCTCGGGACGAAAAAGTGAACCAATTTGAAAACGAAAAAAGAATATTGCTCCAAGCGGATTACGTCCTCCCACTCGACGAAAACACCCAATTCGAATTTGGATTTAGGGGCAACTACTCCAACCAAGAAACCGACTACCAGGTATTCCAAATCGACCAAGGCGATTTCAAGCTCAACACCGGTTTGTCCAACGTCCTAGTTTACAAAGAGCACATCAGTGCCTTGTACTCCCAATTTGGAAAAAAATTGGAGGACTTTTCCTTCCTGTTGGGACTCCGTATGGAAGATTCCCAAATTGTGGTCGACCAGCGAACCATCAACGACTTCACCGAAAAAAACTACACCAAACTCTTTCCAACCGTCAATTTATCCTACGAGTTTAGCGAACAAGAAAGTTTGATCTTGGGGTACAGCCGACGAATTTCAAGACCCCGAGGAAGATATTTGAATCCTTTTCCCTCTCGGGCCAGTGTTGCCAACTTTTTTCAGGGAAATGCCGATTTAGATCCCAGTTATTCCAACACCATCGACATTGGCTATCTGAAAAGATGGGACAAAGTAACCTTCAACTCCTCCATCTATTACCAGAAATCGACCGATGTTTTTACTTTTATTTCTGAGGACAGTGGTCAGGAAGCCATCATCAGCGGGAATCCCAATGATCCCGACAGCACGGTCGTCAAAGTTCCCATCATCGTAAGAAACCCCATCAACTTGGCCGAAAACAATCGAACAGGATTCGAGTTTACGCTGAGCTTCAACCCCTCCAGAAAATCAAGAATTTTTGCCAATTTCAACCTTTTCAACTCCGAAACCATCGGAACTTATAAAGGTACCGACTTTGGCAGAACCAATTTAAGCTGGTTTTCAAGAGTCAACACCAAATTTACCATTTTCAAAGACATCGACTGGCAATTTCAGGCCTTCTACCGGGGTCCACGGGAAACCGCCCAATCGAAAAGCAAAGGCATGATCTTTACCAGCACGGCTTTCAACAAAGAAATTTTTAACAAAAAAGGCACCCTTTCCTTTAGGGTCAGCGACCTGTTCAACACCGGCATGTTCGAGTCAGAAACTTTTACGCCCACCTTCTACAACAGTGGTGTCTACAGAAGAAGCTTGCCTTCCTTCAATCTGTCCCTAACCTACAGGATCAACCAAAAAGAGAACAACAGAA
>JAQCBK010000093.1 GCA_027621505.1 Bacteroidota bacterium
ATCACAATGCGTTAATTTCTGTTTATGCATTAGGTGGTTTTTCAGTGACTTCTGATTGAGCAATAACGTTTCCATCCTTAATATCAATCAGCATATATTTTTCATATTTACTGTAATACCCCATATGGACATATTCAATTAACTCTCCCATTTCAATCACTAACTGTCCAGAAAACCATTCAGCTTTAATATTTCCTTTTTGATAGTTAAAAAATGTTTTTCTCCAGTCAAGAAGTTTTAATTGGTCTTGATCAACTTCAACATAAATTTTCCCGTCGTCCACTTCATTTGACCCTCTCACATCTAAAAGCCATAATTGATTATCATCTATCAACCAATGACCAATATATCCACGCCAACAAGCGGTACAAGATGGATATAAGGTTGGATAACCGTGAGGAAAACCTTCTCTATGGCCACTAAACTCTCTAACAATTAATGGATCAAGGGGCTCTGACGCCATGCCATATTTTTCACCTTCAATGGTAATTTTTTCTCTGAATTGGGCGGTCATTGCATTTCCTTTTTTATTTTTTGTAAATATTGTTGTTTACTGATGACGTTGTAATTGAATTCTTTAATTAATTGATCATCGACAAATACTTTTACGGTCATAGGACCTGTTGGATCAATTTTTGGATCCATACCCCACCCATTGCTAATAAAACCTGTATTAGGAACAGTGACCGTTCTTGTAGCTCTTCTTCCATTGAGGGTAACTTTTAATGCTTCCCCTCCATTTTCCCATTGGGTTGGTTTAGCCAGAGTGGTTTCCTCACGATAGGTAATTTCTTTGGATCCTTTTTTATAAAACAAAATTTCCCAAAAATGTGAAGCACCCTCAACGAGGGGAATTTCAGAACCGTATTCACCCAGATAATTCCCTTTGTCATCTTCTAAGTCATAACCGTGTTTTGATTCGTAAAATTCAAATTGATGGTCCCATTTGTCAGTACCAACTGGGTATTTTTCTAATAAGTTTAAGAACGTCTGTTCCGTGCAGCTCGGGACGACATAGAAAGGGTCTATTTTTTTGATCCACTTGTCATACCAAGTAACTTTTTTATACAACTCATAATTTCGATCTTCAAGCTCTTCGAGTAAAAAAGATTTGGGCGCAGCAATTTTTCGAGACACCACTTCCTGCCAATATTGCGATTCTTCCTCTGAGGTATTAAATAATCCAGCGTTAAATTTTTGCGAGTTACTCAAGTAACGAAGATCCCAATGTGGGAGATTTTGTCTTATATCAATTAATTCTTGATTAGCTCCCATTTTCCTAAAAAACTCATCATCTTGATCATTGTTAAAGTATGCATTTAATTCACTCACATCTTTAAAATGTTCATCCATTCTTTTACGGTGCATGCCCACGTCACCCTCAGCTATTCGACAAGAGCCCGAGATCAGTAAAAAAACGCAGGCACTGTTACATTGAGCATCTTTTTTGACTTTAGTGGCATGATGATAGCGTCTGATGTAATGTCCCATGAGCTTAGCTTCTGCAACCAAGCCTCCGTATGAATTAAGATATATAGAATCTTCCTTGAGTCGATAGTGGTGATGGTTTATGTCATTGAGGGCGTCTTTAAGTATTTCGAAGTCACCGTCTTCAATGCCATTAGTAATGCTTAAAGATACGTATTGTCGTCCTGCATAATCTTTTTCGTCGAGTTTTTCATACACCACATCGGCTAACACTAGATTTGAAAATAAAAGGATGAAATATAATGAAAATCTCATCCTCTAATCATAAACTGAAATTAACGCATTGTGATCTTATATTGATCTTTGATTTTTAGGGCTTGAGTTCTAATTTCACATTGCTCAGTAGCGAACTGACGAGCTGCAATATATCCTACTAAACTAAATTCATCATCTGGAATATCAAAATTACTATGATGAGGATCTTTTTCATTTACCTTTACACTGATCTTTCTTCCAACTTCTAAAGATGGGTTGAATGTGACTTGAGGAAGATAATTAGCAAACACCATCACATTGAGAGAATTTGGTATTTCTAAATCTTCACTGCCAAACAAAGGGTTAACACCTAAATTTGGAACAGCAAATTGAAAGAATTGTTCATCAGGTTGGAGATCGAATAATACTTTTTGATCTTCCATCTTTTTTAGTTGGTCTATTTTCACCGTTGATGACCAAGAGACAAAGATATTATCTTCATCACAACTACCTGCTATTTTCAGAAAACCAAACTCATGACCCCAAACAGCAGAACCATGAGTGGAGTATTTAATAAATTCTGGATCAGAATCATATGTAGTGACCGACCAGTCTTTATGAGTGAATACTTCATCTGCATAGCTGTAACCAATTAAAAAACAAAAACAGATCACAACCAGAAGAAATGCATTTTTAAGTTCCATAGTTTATTCCTTATTTGCTGTCATGACTGGTTCGTAGATAATTTTTACTTGACCAACATCTACCCTGCTTGTAGCGCAGCTTTGTAACATCAACATCACCAGTAATACGATTAATATTTGCATGACATTTCCTTTGTTAAATGGTGACTAGTCTATTTTGACCGCCGACTAGCCTAGGCGGTTACTACAGGAAGTAGGCCATCGTATTAACGTCAGATAGCCAGAGACGCTGAAAGGAAATCGCTATCTTACTTCCCGCCAGATAGCCAAGGCGCTGGAGATACCGAAGAGAGTTTAGTCGCTCCTTTGTAGGTAGATACGAATGACTTCATAATTGGTCAGGGTAATTTTAAAAATAAATGTAAAATAATTTAAAAGATTGTTGATCCTGACCTTTTTGAATAAGATCCGTCTCTCCAATTAAAGAGGATGCATATGCAAGCACAGGAAGTACTGGCATTAGTCAAAGATACCTCAAACCAGAAAGGGTTTGATGCTCTTTATGCTTGGTTTCATCCTCAAGCCATTGGATTTTTAATTAAACGAGGAAGATTATCCATTGATGAAGCAAAGGATGTTTTTCAGGAAACTATTATTAAGGTGTATAAAAATATTAATCATTTAAACGATGACAGCAAATTTGAATCTTGGATTTGGCAAATTCTGCGCAATACCCTGACAGATTATATTCGTAAGAATAAGCGGATGAATGAGGTTGAGGTTCAATCATTCACTGATGAGGTGCCTGAGGAATCAGTAACTGATCAAGATATTAAACTTAAAGATGATCATGCATTCACCAGCCCGGATGATTGTGTATCAAGTCGTTTAAAAGTGTTTGAACAGACCATGCCAGATCGATACTATGCCATTCGACTGCAGATGAATGGATTAAGTGTAAAAGAAATCAGTTATCAATTGGGAAGAACGCTTGCGGCCACAAAAGAGTTTTTATCCCAGTCGCGAAAGAAATTAAAGCCTTTTATTGAAGAATGTCTTGGAGTTGAAATTCATGAGTGAACAACAATTAAACGAC
>JAQCBK010000032.1 GCA_027621505.1 Bacteroidota bacterium
TTTTAACAAATAAATATTTTTTAGTTTATAAAATATATCATTTTCTTTATTTGAGTTTTTTATCTGAAATAATTAGATAATTTTGGTTAAAATTTAAAACAATGTGTGGAATTGTATGTGCTTTTGATTTAAAGCAAGACGCCGAGTTCTTGAGGTCTCAGATTTTAGAAATGTCAAAACGTGTTCGGCATAGGGGCCCAGACTGGAGTGGAATTTACAGCAGTGAAAATGCCATTTTGGCTCATGAAAGGTTAGCCATTGTTGATCCTGCTTCGGGAAAACAACCGCTATACAATGAAGATGGGACCATTGTACTGGCTGCCAATGGCGAAATATACAACCACCTTGCATTGAGGGAGCAGTTCGATGGGAAATACCCATTCAAAACCCAGTCCGATTGTGAAATCATTCTGGCCCTTTACCAAGAAAAGGGAGCTGCTTTTTTAGATGATCTAAACGGGATTTTTGCTTTTGCTATTTACGACAGTACAAACGACAGTTATCTTATTGCAAGAGACCATATGGGCATTATTCCCCTATACATTGGATGGGATAAGGAAGGTACTTTCTATGTAGCCTCCGAATTAAAAGCCTTGGAAGGAGTTTGTTCTAAAATAGAATTGTTTCCTCCGGGTCACTATTGGAATAGTAAAGACCCAGCCCCAACCCAATGGTACAAAAGGGATTGGATGGACTACGATAATGTAAAAGACAACCCCACAAGTATTGAAGACCTTCATGATGCCCTATCCAATGCGGTTCACCGCCAACTGATGAGTGATGTTCCCTATGGCGTATTGTTGTCGGGAGGATTGGACTCCTCCATTACCTCTGCATTGGCAAAAAAGTTTTCTTCCAAAAGAGTAGAATCAAATGACACCCAAGAGGCATGGTGGCCCCAATTGCATTCCTTTTCAGTTGGGTTAACGGGATCACCTGATTTGGCTGCTGCCAGGAAAGTATCGGAACACATTGGTTCCATCCACCACGAGGTGGTCTTTACCATTCAGGAAGGATTGGATGCCATAAGAGATGTCATTTACCATCTTGAAACCTATGACATCACCACCGTTAGGGCCTCTACTCCCATGTTTCTCATGGCGAGGAGCATCAAATCCCACGGGATCAAAATGGTTTTGTCTGGAGAAGGCGCGGACGAGTTGTTCGGTGGTTATCTGTATTTTCACAAAGCCCCCTCCGCAGAGGAATTTCACAAAGAAACGGTTAGGAAGTTGGACAAACTTCATCAATACGACTGCCTTAGGGCCAACAAATCCCTTGCTGCTTGGGGGATAGAGGGTAGGGTTCCTTTCTTAGACAAGGAGTTCATCGACGTGGCCATGCAGATCAATCCACAAGACAAGATGATCAACCAAGAGCGCATGGAAAAATGGGTGGTTCGCAAAGCTTTTGAAGATTACCTTCCGGAAAGTGTTGCTTGGCGACAAAAAGAGCAATTTTCTGATGGGGTAGGCTACAGTTGGATCGATACACTTAAAGAGGTCGTAGAAGCATCGGTGAGCGACGAACAAATGGAAAATGCCCACTACCGATTTCCATCCCAAACCCCTCAGAATAAAGAAGAATTTTATTACCGAAGTATTTTTGAGGAACACTTCCCAAGTGAAGCGGCCGCATTGACCGTTCCCTCGCTGCCATCGGTGGCTTGTAGCACCCCTATCGCATTGGAATGGGATGAGGCTTTTAAGAACCAAAATGATCCCAGTGGAAGGGCGGTTAGCAAGGTCCATGAGGATGCCTATAAGGATTGATTTTTCAATGAAAATCCCTGTTAATTTAATATAAATTTCTTCACATTTTGTGTTGATAACTTAGGAGGCTAGCGCTAGCTTTAGCCTACGATTTCACTGGCTTTTTCATTAAATTTGTTAGATTTCGAAAGAACAAATAAACTAAGCAAATTTTTATGAGCGAAGCCAATCAAAATCCCAATTATTCTGCTGATAGTATTCAGGCGCTCGAGGGGATGGAGCATGTAAGAATGAGACCCTCGATGTATATCGGGGATGTTGGCGTTCGAGGACTCCACCACTTGGTCTATGAAGTCGTCGATAATTCAATTGATGAAGCCTTAGCGGGCCACTGCGATACCATCTCTGTAACCATCAACGAAGACAATTCCATCACCACGGAAGACAACGGACGTGGTATTCCAGTAGGAATCCACAAAAAAGAAGGGGTTTCTGCATTGGAGGTTGTGATGACCAAGATTGGTGCCGGGGGAAAGTTCGACAAAGATTCCTACAAAGTCTCTGGAGGTCTACACGGTGTGGGGGTTTCCTGTGTCAATGCCCTATCCGAACAGCTTAAAGCTACGGTTTACAGGGAGGGCAAGGTATGGGAACAAAAATACGAGAGAGGCAAACCCTTGGCGCCCGCAGCCGCTGTTGGAGATTCTAACAAAAACGGTACAGTGGTAACTTTCAAACCCGATCCTCAGATTTTTCAGCAAGTGCTGGAATACAACTACGATACCCTTGCTCAGCGGATGAGAGAGCTCTCTTTCCTCAACAAGGGCATCACCATCAACTTAACGGATAAAAGAAGAAAAGATGGAGATGGAAACGACGTCCATGAAACTTTTCACTCCAATGAGGGACTTAAGGAGTACATTCGTTTTTTGGATAGCAATAGGGAATCCATTATTCAGGAAGTGATTTTCATGGAAGGAGAAAAAAATGAAATTCCCGTTGAGGTGGCCATGATTTACAACACTTCCTTTAACGAAAACCTCCATTCCTACGTCAACAATATCAATACGCAGGAGGGCGGTACTCACCTATCAGGATTCAGAAGGGGATTGACCACTACCCTCAAAAAATACGCAGATTCCTCTGGTTTACTCGACAAGCTCAAGTTTGAAATTGCTGGAGATGATTTTCGTGAGGGACTGACTGCGATTGTTTCGGTCAAGGTAGCGGAACCTCAGTTTGAGGGACAAACCAAAACAAAATTGGGCAATCGAGAAGTGAGTGCTGCCGTTTCTCAGGCCGTCTCTGAAATGTTGGAAAATTATTTGGAGGAACACCCCAACGATGCCAAAACCATCGTTCAAAAAGTAATCTTAGCGGCTCAAGCGCGACATGCGGCTCGTAAAGCGAGAGAGATGGTGCAACGAAAAACGGTTATGACAGGGGGGGGGCTCCCTGGAAAATTATCCGATTGCTCAGAACAAGATCCTGCCTTGTGCGAGGTTTTCCTTGTCGAGGGAGACTCTGCAGGAGGAACGGCCAAACAAGGCCGTGATCGTAATTTTCAGGCCATTCTCCCATTAAGGGGTAAAATTCTCAATGTGGAAAAAGCCATGCAACACAAAGTCTTCGAAAATGAGGAAATACGAAATATTTACACGGCCTTGGGTGTAACCATCGGAACCGAGGAGGATAGCAAGGCCCTTAATTTGGAGAAACTTCGTTACCACAAAATCGTTATCATGTGTGATGCCGATGTGGATGGAAGCCATATCTCTACCCTTATCCTAACTTTTTTCTTCCGCTACATGCGTGAGCTGATTGAATCGGGATATGTTTATATTGCCACTCCACCACTTTATTTGGTGAAAAAAGGAACCAAGAAAAGTTATGCATGGGACGATGACCAGCGAGATCGATTGCAACAAGAATTTGGAGCTGGATCCAGCATTCAGCGCTACAAAGGTCTGGGAGAAATGAACGCAGAACAACTTTGGGATACGACCATGAATCCCGAAATGCGTACCCTCAGAAAGGTAACCATCGATAATGGGGGAGAGGCAGATCGAATTTTCTCCATGCTAATGGGAGATGAGGTGCCTCCAAGAAGAGAGTTTATCGAAAACAACGCGATTTACGCCAATATAGACGCTTAGATTTTAGATTTTTGATGGGTTTTGTACCATAAAATCTCTTATTTTTGAGCTTTTAGAATTTAAACCATCATCAAATGAAAGTATCGATCGTTGGGGCTGGAAATGTTGGGGCCTCTTGTGCGGAATACATTGCCATAAAGTCCATTGCTAGTGAGGTAGTGCTATTGGATATCAAAGAGGGTTTTGCCGAAGGTAAAGCTTTGGATCTTATGCAAACGGCCACCACATTAGGTTTTAACTCTAGAATCCACGGGGTAACCAATGAATATGCAGCCACCAAAGACAGTGATGTGGTTGTAATCACCTCTGGTGTGCCAAGAAAACCTGGAATGACCCGTGAAGAACTGATTGGGATCAATGCAGGTATCGTCCAATCTGTAGCTGAAAATGTATTAAAACATTCACCCAATACCGTCATCGTAGTGGTGTCAAATCCAATGGATACCATGACTTATTTGGCACTTAAGGCAACTGGATTGCCCAAAAATCGGGTGATTGGTATGGGAGGCGCCTTGGACAGCTCCCGATTTAAGTGTTATCTTTCCTTGGCATTGGACAAACCTGCCAACGACATCCAAGGTATGGTCATCGGAGGACATGGTGATACAACCATGATCCCGCTGACGCGCTTGGCCAGTTACAACGGAACACCTGTTTCACAACACCTTACAGATGAAGCGCTGGAGCAAGTGGCCGCCTCAACCATGGTGGGTGGGGCTAGATTGACAAAGTTGTTGGGAACTTCTGCGTGGTATGCCCCGGGTGCTTCGGTAGCCTATTTGGTGGACAGCATCGTAAATGATCAAAAGCGAATGATTCCCTGCTCGGTGCTATTGGAGGGTGAATACCAACAAGAGGACATTTGTATTGGTGTGCCCTGTATCATTGGGAAAAATGGATTAGAATCCATTGTGGACATTCAGCTCAATGCTCAAGAACAAGAAAAGTTCAATCAAAGTGCGTCTGCCGTTCGTTCGATGAACGAAGCTTTGAGTGAGGTTTTGAAATAGCGCACGTTTGGGCCTAAATTCTACTGCTTTTTTAACCCTTAAAGTCTTCTTTTGTTGACAAGGGTGACATTCTTTGGTACTAGTGTTTGAATAGTGTCGAGTAAGCTTTATATTTGCTCGCTAAATTGAGCTTAAACAATTATTGATATGCAGAATAACGGACTGATCAGGCTTTTTGCGATCCTTTTTGGGTTGGTAAGTATTTATCAACTTTCGTTCACCTTCATTACCAGCCAAAAGGAAGCCAGTGCTAAGAAATATGCCACTGCCCAATACCCAGAAAGTGTAGAAAACTATATCGAATTGAGAGACCGCGCTACGGCCAATTATCTTGATTCCATTGCCAATGAGCCCATTTTTGGCTTTACTTCCTACAGCGATGCCAAGGGCAAAGAACTCAACAAAGGGTTGGATTTGAAAGGGGGGATAAATGTCATCCTACAAATCTCTGTAAAGGACATCCTAAAGGGCTTGGCAGAAAACTCCAAAAATCCTACTTTCAATCAAGCTCTGGATCAAGCCGATATTTTACAAGTCAGCTCCAATGAGCCTTATGTGGAGTCTTTTTTCGCGGCTTTTGAGGAAATAAAAGGGGATCTAAAGCTCGCTTCTCCAGATATTTTTGCCAATCGTACCCTCAGTGATGAGATTACTTTCGAGATGAACGATCCCGAAGTACAGTCCATCCTCAGGCGAAAGGTGGATGAATCCATTATTTCGGCATTTGAAGTATTGAGAAAGCGTATTGATAAGTTTGGTGTAACCCAACCCAACATCCAACGTTTGGGGACCTCAGGAAGGATTTTGGTAGAATTGCCAGGAGCCAGAGATGTTGATAGGGTTAAAAATTTGTTACAAAGCACAGCGCAACTGGAGTTTTGGGAAACCTATAAAAACGATCAATTGTTTAATTTTTTGGCGGAAGCCAATGAATACTTAAAAACCACTGTCGTTAAGGAAACCAAAACAGAGGAACCCGCTACAGATGAATCCACTATCGATGATCTACTCGCTGATGTTGAGGCACAAGATTCTATCAATGTTGCAGCTGCCAACCCGCTTTTGGATTTGGTGGTTGGATCGGGCTTTCAAGGGGGGCCAGTATTGGCGCAATTTGCCTCCAAAGATGCCGACTTGGTGATGGGTTATTTGGATCTGCCTGAGGTCAGAAAACTATTACCGAGAGAATACCGATACATTCGCTTTGCTTGGGGCAAGCCCGCTCCTGACAGCGAGGTGATTGAACTCTATGCCCTCAAGTCCAATCGTGATGATCTCGCTCCATTGAGTGGTGGCGTGGTGGTGGATGCCATGCAAACCTATGACATGATGGGCAAGCCCGCCGTGTCCATGCAAATGAACACCCAAGGAGCCAGAACCTGGGAGGCCATGACCGGTAAGGCTTTTCGCGAAGCTTCCAACATCGCCATTGTCCTTGACGATATCGTTTACTCAGCTCCCGGCGTATCCAACGGAGCCATCTCTGGAGGTCGATCCGAAATTACCGGTAGCTTTAGTCTAAATGAAGCCATTGACTTGGCCAATGTGTTGCGAGCAGGAAAGCTCCCCGCTGCCGCAGAAATCATACAATCCGAAATCGTAGGGCCCTCCCTAGGAAGGGAAGCCATCCAAAGTGGGGTCTATTCATTTATCATTGCCTTGATTTTGGTATTGCTCTGGATGGTATTTTATTATGGTACGGCTGGAATATTTGCCGATGTGGCCTTGGTGCTCAATATCTTATTGATCTTTGGAATCCTCGCTGGATTGGGCGCAGTACTGACCCTTCCAGGTATTGCCGGTATTGTACTGACCATCGGAATATCCGTAGATGCCAACGTACTGATTTTTGAAAGGGTTAGGGAAGAACTTAAAAAAGGCAAAGGACTGAGAAAATCGGTAGCCGATGGTTTTAACAATGCTTTGTCCTCCATTTTGGATGCCAACATTACTACAGGCCTCACCGCCTTGATCCTCTTTGTCTTTGGAACAGGGCCCATCAAAGGCTTTGCCACCACCTTATTAATCGGTATTGCCACCTCGCTATTTACCGCCATTTTCATTACCCGATTCTTTATTGACGCCCGGAATGAAAAAGGCAAAAATGTTGCTTTTGGAACTCGATTGACACAGTCTTTATTTTCCAATATCAATATCGATTTTTTACACAAAAGAAAAATCGCTTACATCATTTCTGCTGGGATTCTAGCCCTCAGTCTTTTTTCTCTTTCTTTCCAAGGTTTGAACCAAGGAGTGGATTTTGTTGGAGGACGTTCCTATACGGTTCGTTTCGACCAGATCATTAGCCCCTCTGAGATCCAATCCAGTTTGATTCCTTCTTTGGGAAGTGCTGAGGTCAAAACCTTTGGAGAAGAGAACCAGCTTAAAATCACTACCAAATACAAAGTAGATGTGGAGGGCTTGGCCGTCGACAACGAGATTCAAAACATTCTCTATACTGCCTTACAAACCTTTCTCCCAGATGGTTTGACTTATGAAGCTTTTGTAAACGGTGCAGAGGACAAGCAGGTGGGGATCATGTCTTCCATCAAAGTAGGTCCTACCATTGCAGATGATATCAAGAAAAACTCCTTTTTAGCTGTCATTGGCTCGCTGATTGTGGTCTTTTTATACATTCTGTTGCGTTTTAGAAAATGGCAGTTTTCTTTGGGAGCTGTCGCTGCGGTATTCCATGATGTATTGATTGTACTGGGAGTCTTCTCATTGACATACAAGATCATGCCCTTTAATATGGAGATCAATCAGGCTTTTATTGCGGCCGTGCTTACGGTGATCGGTTATTCTCTGAATGATACGGTGGTGGTCTTTGACCGGATCCGTGAGTATGTCGGGGAACATACCAAATGGGCGTTTAACGATACAGTAAATGCGGCACTGAACAGCACCTTAAGTAGAACCCTCAACACTTCTCTGACCACTTTGATCGTACTCTTGGCCATCTTTATCTTTGGTGGGGAGTCCATCCGAGGCTTTATGTTTGCCTTGATCGTTGGAGTGATCGTAGGAACTTACTCTTCCGTTTTTATCGCTACTCCGGTCATGTTTGACACCCAAAAAGGAAAGACAATCACAGAGGAAGGCAAGTAACCCTTTCAATTACCGCTTTACCCCATTTGGGTTACAGGGAAGCGATTTTCGCGCTTGTTGGTTTTTGATTATTATCGATTAACTATATTTATATATGTTTTCTTTGACTTTGGAATTCGCCTTTTTACAGAACCGATTGCCCAATGGAAAACAGCAAATAGCCCACCAGCCATGGGTACACCTTCCCCAATAAAAGGCATATAATAGACTTCCAGCATCTGTATCCGAAGAAAGCTTTCGTTTTGATCTACCCTATTGGGTGAGCAGTTAAAAGTGAAGACCCATCATGCAGCAGCGAATAATAATAAGAAGATTCCGTTTAATATTTTATTGGGTGTATGATAATCAAAGATTGGGTTTAGCTGCGATAGGCTTTTTACATAAATCCCCAAGAACCATTTTTCAAGCTAAGCCCAAATGAGCAGGAATAGCAGAGCTTATTTACTATATTTATAGGTGTTTGCTCAAACAACATACAAGAACCCTATGGGCTAGGGCGTTATACTGGTTTTTTACGGAAGGACAAGGCCAAGATCACCAAACCAAAGAGTATACAAGGAATACTGAGCCACTGACCCGTTGAGAACATCGGTAAGACCTCTTCGAATCCACCTTGACTTTCCTTTACATATTCCACTAAAAACCGAATACTAAACAGCCCGGCAAAAAACACCCCCAAGAGGAAACCACTTTGATCCCGGTATTGACTGTTGTAGATTTTACGGAGGATAAAAAACAAGATCAGATAGCCAAAGGCTTCATACATTTGTGCAGGATAGCGGGGGAGTACCTCCCCCCGATTTTGGAAGACCACACCAAAGTTGGAGCCGGTGTATTTTCCTACGATTTCTGAGTTAAAGAAGTTTCCCGTACGAACAAAAAATCCGCCAATGGCGACGGGAATGGTCAGTCGGTCCAAAATCCAAAGCAGGGGCTTAAAGGGGTTGAGGCGCTGGAACAAAAAGATCCCGCTTAGGATACCGATTACGGCACCGTGACTGGCCAGTCCTCTGAAGCCGATAAAATCATAGCTGCCGTCTGCTTGCTCTTTGATGGGCAGTAAAATTTCGAGTAAGTGGTTTTGGAAATAATCCCAGTTGTAAAAAAACACTTCTCCCAATCGGGCGCCAAGTAGCGTAGAGACCACCATATAGACAAAAAGGGGTTCCAAGTACTTTTGATCGATATTTTCTTTGATGAACATTTTTTTATAAAGGCGCAAACCAATGAGGAATGCGATGATGAACATCAGGCTGTAGATATGAATACCAAAGCCTCCGATTTCGAATAATTTTTCGTTGGGTGCCCAGTTGATTTTTAGAAAAGTCATGTTTTTACAATTGTATGTTAAAAGTAATACAATTCTTAAAGATTTGCGGTCAGATAAATGTTAAGGAACGGGATCATAACCACTTTTACCCCAAGGGTGGCATTTGGAGATTCTTTTTAAGGTGAGGTAAAACCCGCGGATCGGTCCGTGGCGACGAAAGGCCTCGAGACCGTATTGGGAGCAAGTAGGGGTGAAGCGACAAGTGGGGGGGAGTAGAGGGGAAATCAAAAGTTGATAGCCTTTGATGAGTAAGACAAATGGAAAAATAAAAATCTTTCTTAACATCTCTAAATGAGTGTAAACTGAGTTCCCTCCTTACCGTCTTTCAGTTGAATACCATATTCCGAGAGTTGGTCTCTGATACGATCAGATGTGGTAAAATCCTTATTTATTCGAGCATCATTTCTGAGTTCAATCAACAAGCTTATGGTTTTATTGAGGGTCTCTTCGTTGGCATTGCTGGATTTTTGCTCGGGGGCAATCCCTAAAACATCATGGATGAAGACGGCCAACATTTTGGTAAGGGTTTCCCATTGGCTTTTATTGATGGGATGGTCTTTGTGCACCACCAAATTGATGAACTTTACGGCTTCAAAAAGCTGCGCGATGAGCAAGGGACTGTTGAAGTCGTCGTCCATGGCAGCATAACATTTTTTCAACCATTGATCGGTATCAAAATTTCCCGCTTGGTTCATAGGGCTTACTTTGGCGAGTTGTTGAACGGCCTCCATCAAACGGTAATACCCCTTTTCGGAAGCTTCCAGTGCATCTTCGCTAATATCCAAAATACTGGTGTAGTGTGCTTGCAACATAAAAAAACGCACTACCTCTGGGGAATAGGGTTTTTTGAATTTGTCGTTTTCTCCAGAAAAAATATCCATGGGCAGGATGTTGTTTCCTGTGGATTTGGCCATTTTCTTTCCATTGAGGGTCAACATATTGGCATGGAGCCAGTATTTTACAGGGGGGTGATTGTGAATGGCTTGTGCTTGAGCGATTTCACATTCGTGGTGGGGAAATTTGAGGTCCATACCGCCACCGTGGATGTCAAAGGAAGCACCGAGGTATTTGGTACTCATGGCTGTACACTCCAAGTGCCAGCCTGGAAAACCATCACTCCAAGGGGAAGGCCATCGCATGATATGCTGCGGTTCAGCTTTTTTCCACAGCGCAAAATCTTGTGGATTTTTTTTATCGCTTTGGCCGTCCAAGCTACGGGTATTGTGAATGAGTTCTTCGATCTTACGACCACTCAATTGGCCATAGTGATGGGCTTCGTTGTATTTCAAAACATCAAAATAAACCGATCCGTTTACCTCATAGGCAAAACCGGCTGCTAGTATTTCTTTGATGAGCTCAATCTGTTCGATGATATGCCCCGTTGCGGTAGGTTCGATCCCGGGAGGGAGGGTGTTGAACTTTTCGAGAACTTGGTGAAAGTCTACCGTATAAAACTGTACCACTTCCATGGGTTCTATCTTTTCGATTCGCGCTTTTTTGGCAATGCGGTCTTCGCCTACATCTTCGTCGTTCTCCAAGTGACCTGCGTCGGTGATGTTTCTCACATAACGGACTTTATAGCCCAAGTGTTTGAGGTAGCGGTAGATCAAATCAAAAGAGATAAATGTCCTGCAATTGCCCAAATGAACATTGCTATATACCGTAGGGCCACAGACATACATCCCAACATGGCCGGGATTGACGGGAGCAAAGGTTTCTTTTTTACCGCTCAGGGAATTTAAAACGACGAGGGAGTGGTCGATCAAAACTCAGTTTCTAATTTGATGTAATCCAAAAATTCTCTTTTGACCTCTTTTTCCTTAAAGCGGCCGCCAAACTCGGAGGTGACGGTACTGCTGCTGATATCGCTGATGCCACGGGAGTTGACACAAAGGTGTTTGGCATCGATCACACAAGCGACATTTTCGGTATTTAATGCTTTTTGAAGTTCTTCAACGATTTGTAGTGTCAAACGCTCTTGTACTTGTGGGCGTTTGGCATAGTAGTCCACGATTCTATTCATTTTGGACAGCCCTACTACTGTACCGTTGGAGATATAAGCCACATGGGCTTTTCCAACAATCGGCAGAAGATGATGCTCACAGGTAGAGTAAAGGGTAATGTTTTTTTCGACCAACATCTCTCCGTATTTGTATTTGTTACTGAAGGAGGAGGCTTTTGGCTTGTTGTCTGGATGTAGGCCACTGAATATTTCGTTGACAAACATTTTGGCCACCCTTCTGGGCGTGCCTTTAAGGCTGTCATCGGTGAGGTCCATACCCAAGATATGAAGTACTTCCTGAATTTTTTCTTCTATGAGTAAGGTTTTTTCTGTATTACTCATTTCAAAGGCATCAGATCGAAGCGGGGTCTCTCTGGATCCAGGTTGATGTTGGTCCCCCATTTCATCAAATTGCTCCGTCAATAATTTTTCTAATTTCATAACTACAAAAGAGGTACAAAGATAGTTATTTATCTATAAAATGGTGCGATAATTGCATTTGCACCATAGGATAGGGGACTATAGTTTAAAGGAATAGGAAACCAGAAACTGAATTTGATCTTTATTGAGTCGTATGGGATCGGTCAGACCGTCCTGATAGATGCGTTCCGAATGTTGATATTCGGATTGGGTAAGGGAGAGGTTCAATACACTTCCACCAAAATCATAGCCCAGTCCGCCGGTTAAGCCATTACTGAGGTCATTGGAGGTTTTATTGATGCTTTGTTGATTAAAGTAACCCGCCCGTAAACTAAAGCGGTCGATACGGTATTCCCCGCCCAAACGGAGGACTCCAGCTGACTGAAGGTTCTTCTTGATCCTTTCGTTTTGGTTGATAAAGTTTTTATCGCCCTCACTAATATCAAATTGGGTGTTTTGGAAACTGGAAAAATCATATTGCAAACTGATCAAACCTTGGGTGCCAAAAATATAGGCCAACCCCCCTGAAAAAATCGAGGGGGTAGAAAAATTGTAATCGTATACATTGACCACTTGGGGGTCGACCGTATCGGTGCCATTGCTTTTTGAGCTGATGATGAACTGAAGTAATTCATCGG
Source organism: Bacteroidota bacterium (assembly GCA_027621505.1). GTDB lineage: Bacteria > Bacteroidota > Bacteroidia > Flavobacteriales > Flavobacteriaceae > UBA8316. Next base: position 12,377 of record JAQCBK010000032.1, read on the forward strand.
TCATTTCATACCAAATGGGGCTTTGATAACTCAAGCCGATTCTGATGTTTTCGTTGGCTTTGTAAATCCCACCCAGCTGGAAAGAAAAGCCATTTCCAACGGTGAATAGTTCGTTCTGAAATTCAGTGTAATTAAAAGTAGATCCGAGGCCGTAATTGTCTTCAATCAAGTTATCAACCCTTTTGAATTCCATACGATGGGAATTGAGGTTAAGGCCCAAATAAAGATTTTGTTGGTATTGGGCGGCCAAAGTAAAAGTATTTTTGGTGTTTTTTCCAGTCCGTGTAACAAAATAATTGTGTTGCACTGGACCTCCTTGAGGATTGCTGTTGGATACATATTGGGTGTTTCCATCCTGAGTGCTGACAGGATTGATCACAAAGCCCTGGTAGCCCAAAAAGGCTTGTTGGCTTGAAAAACCTCTGTTTTCGCCCAAGAAACGGTATGATGTGGAAAGAGGCTCGTCATCATAGGTTTTGATGTCTTCATAGGGTACCCCATTGGCAAAGAACAAAAAATAATCATCCAAACCTCTGTTGGGATTTTCGCCAATGGCATTGTATTTATCGTTATAAATGCGTTCATTTTGATAGTTATAGGCCAAAGACATCTTAAGAAATTGGTCATCACCAGCGGTATTATTGAGGACCAATACCATACCAAATTGTTCGAATTCGAAAGACCTGGAATCCACTGGATTGGTATTGCCAAAATAGGTGGCATCCATTTTGTTGTCTATGGAATTAATGGTCATTCCCAATTCGGAGTTAAGAAAAACTGCAGCTCCGGCAGGGTTGTCTTTGATGGCCGACAAATCCCCTCCCAAGGCAATGAATGCACCCCCCATGGCGGTAAAGCGAGCAGAACCCTTTAATTCGGGTCTAACGAAGCGCAGCACATCGTCCATCGATTGTGCAAAGGAACCCGAGGTGTATAAAAATACCATTAGAACATAAACAATGTACTTTTTCATCTTTGTAAAATTAATGGGTTATCTGCCTCTTGAGCTGCTTCTGCCACCACCACCACTATAGCCTCTTGAACCAGAGCTGTAACTGGAGGAACGTCCACCACTCGAATAAGATCGAGAGGAATTGTAACTCCTTCCTGAATTATAGTTACTGTTGCTTCGAGATGAATTGGAGCGGGTCGAATTGCTGTAGTTGGAGGTTCGACTGTTGGACGATCCGTTGCTACGATTCACCTGATTTGAACCATTACTATAGCTTTGATTCGACGACCTTCTTCCTACATTATAACGGTTGGTATTCGATGCATTAGTGTTTCCATTCTGGTAACTGCTGGATCTTGAACTTCCGCTGTTTGAGTAGCTTTGTTGTGCACGACCCAAACGACTGTTGTTGGAATCATAGGATCTTCCGGCACCTCTGGAGTATCCCGAATAGGCATAGCCACGGTCATATCGATTGCCGTAATACCCTCCATAGCCATAGCGGTATCGGGGACCAAAATAGGGATGGCCATAATAGCCAAACCCAAAGTTGAAGAATGGGTCGTAAAAACTCAGCCCCCAATAGGGTCGGTTGAACCCTCGGTAAAAGAAGGGGCTATACCCCCAAAAGGGATCATAAAAGGAATTGTAAAAACCCCAATTGAAATTAAAATATCCCCATGGGTTGTTATTGATATAATAAATTTCGGTTCTCGCAGTTTGGTCTCCCCAGGGGGCTTGAGAATTGACCCGAACATTATTACTGCCATTTTGGCTGCTGTAATTGTCTGTATCCGTAAAGACTTGCCCTTGTGAGCCGTCTATGGAGGAGTAGTCGTCAGCGATGTTATTAAAGTAATCTTTGTAGTAAACCTCATTGTTGTTTGGTTGGGAGGGAGCGGGACGATTTTTTACGGCAGCTTCCCCGCCATAGATGCCATCCGACGCATAATAAGATGACCCTTGATAAGTTCCACAAGAAATCAGCGCAATCATGAGAATAAGACTGCTCAAAAAATAGGGCGACTTTGAATGAAGTAATGTTCTCATAGTTGATGATTTTAGCAACGAAACACAAACAAAAAAATAGTAGTTTTGTGCTTCATTTGATTATGAATGTAAATAAACAAAATCTGTGCCAAACTTTCTGTGGGAAAAAAATTAACAACAAGATCAGAGGATTATTCCAAGTGGTATAACGAGTTGGTGGTAAAAGCCGATTTGGCGGAAAACTCTGCGGTTCGGGGCTGTATGGTCATCAAACCCTACGGCTATGCCATTTGGGAAAAAATGCAATCCGAACTCGACAAAATGTTCAAGGCCACGGGTCATCAAAATGCGTATTTTCCGCTTTTTGTTCCCAAGAGCTTATTCGAAGCCGAAGAGAAAAATGCGGAGGGTTTTGCCAAGGAATGTGCAGTAGTAACCCACTATCGACTAAAAACCGATCCAGAGGATGCTTCAAAGCTGATCGTCGACCCAGAAGCTAAATTGGAAGAGGAGTTGGTGGTCAGACCCACCAGTGAGGCCATCATATGGAACACTTATAAAAACTGGATTCAGTCTTATCGTGATTTGCCCATTTTGATCAATCAATGGGCCAATGTAGTGCGCTGGGAAATGCGTACCCGCTTGTTTTTGCGAACCGCTGAGTTTTTATGGCAAGAGGGCCATACTGCCCATGCCACCCAAGAGGAGGCATTGGAAGAAACCCGCTTGATCAATGGACTTTATGCCGATTTTGTAGAAAGATTTATGGCCATTCCTGTGATCCAGGGCACCAAGTCGGAAAGCGAGCGCTTTGCTGGTGCAGTAGAAACCTATTGTATTGAGGCTTTGATGCAAGATGGTAAAGCCCTACAGGCAGGAACCTCTCACTTCCTAGGACAAAATTTTGCAAAAGCTTTTGATGTCAAATTTGCTACCCAATCTGGTGGATTGGAATATGTTTGGGCTTCTTCCTGGGGCGTTTCTACACGTTTGATGGGCGCACTCATTATGACTCATAGTGACGACAACGGTTTGGTTTTGCCTCCCAATTTGGCCCCCATTCAAGTAGTGATCGTCCCCATCTACAAGGGTACAGAACAATTGGAATCCATCTCGGAAATGGCCCACAAAATAAAATCAGATCTCACAGCGGCTGGCATTTCTGTTAAATATGATGATCGAGATAATTTTAAACCCGGTTTTAAGTTCAATGATTACGAGTTGAAAGGGGTACCCCTGCGGATTGCTATAGGTCCGAGAGATTTAGAAAACAATCAGGTAGAGTTGGCCCGCAGGGATACCATGGAAAAAAATACCATCTTCATTGAGGGCTTGACTGATCACATCCAATCCAGCCTAGAAGAGATGCAAAGCAATTTATTTGACAAGGCATTGCAATTTAGGGAGGAGCACATTACTGAAGTAAACGATTTTGACGAATTCCAAAAAGTATTGGAGGATAAGGGTGGATTTATCTCCGCACATTGGGATGGGACAAGTGAAACCGAGGAGGCGATAAAGAAAAAAACCAAAGCCACCATCCGGTGTATTCCCCTTACCGAGGAAAAGGCGGCAGGAAATTGTATTTACTCCGGAAAACCTTCTGTTCAAAGGGTATTATTTGCCAAATCTTATTAGTTTGCATTCCTTTTATTAGGTTTGGATTAAACCCTTTTTATGGGTTGTATAATTATTTTTTTAAGTGTACATTTGCGCACTGAAAATATTGGCCCGTTCGTCTATCGGTTAGGACGCCAGGTTTTCATCCTGGAAAGAGGGGTTCGACTCCCCTACGGGCTACAAGCTTTAAAAATAAAATATGGCAAATCACAAGTCTGCATTAAAGAGAATTCGTTCCAACGACAAAAAGCGTTTGCGCAATCGGTTTCAGCACAAAACTGCAAGAAATGCGATTCGTAAATTAAGAGAATTGACCAACAAAAAAGAGGCCAACAAACAGTTTCCGACTGTTGTTTCTCTTATCGATAAGTTGGCCAAGAAAAATATCATTCACGGAAACAAAGCAGCCAATCTTAAATCCAAGTTGGCCAAGCACGTAGCTTCCCTATAAAATTTATTCTGTTCAGCGGAATTCGAAGCCTTCCCTTTGGGAGGGCTTTTTTGTTAGGAGTTCATCGAGATAAGGAATTCCTCGTTGTTTTGTGTTTTGATGAATCGATCGTTAATAAATTCCATCGCTTCAACAGGATTCATGTCCGCCAAATACTTCCTCATGATCCACATGCGTTGGATGGTGTTTTCATCCAATAGCAGATCATCGCGCCGGGTGCTAGAGGAAATCAGGTCAATGGCAGGGAAGATTCTTTTGTTGGCAATCCTTCGATCCAATTGTAATTCCATATTACCGGTTCCCTTAAACTCCTCGAAAATAACCTCATCCATTTTGGATCCTGTTTCGGTAAGGGCAGTGGCAATAATGGACAACGACCCTCCTTTTTCAATATTTCTCGCTGCTCCAAAAAACCTTTTGGGTTTGTGTAAAGCATTGGCATCCACTCCACCACTAAGGATTTTTCCAGAAGCAGGTTGAACGGTATTGTAAGCTCTGGCCAAACGGGTAATAGAATCTAACAAGATGACCACATCATGACCACATTCAACCATTCTTTTGGCTTTTTCCAAAACAATATTGGCCACTTTTACATGTCGGTCTGCTGGCTCATCAAAAGTAGAAGCGACCACCTCTCCGTTCACATTTCGTTGCATGTCGGTTACCTCTTCTGGTCTTTCATCGATCAGAAGGATCAATTGATATACCTCGGGATGATTGGCAGCAATCGCATTGGCAATGTCCTTGAGGAGCATGGTTTTACCCGTTTTGGGTTGGGAGACAATCATTCCCCTTTGGCCTTTCCCTAAGGGAGAGAACAAATCAATAATCCGTGTTGATATGGTACTTTGCTTTTCGGCAATGTTGAATTTTTCCTCTGGGAAAAGTGGGGTGAGGTGCTCAAAAGAAACCCGATCCCTAACAACTTTAGGGTCTAGTCCGTTGATTTTATCCACTTTGATTAAGGGGAAGTACTTTTCCCCTTCTTTTGGAGGTCGCACCGTTCCCAAGACGGTATCTCCAGTTTTAAGGCCAAACAGTCGAATCTGAGATTGAGATACATAAACATCATCCGGAGAAGAAAGGTAGTTGAAGTCTGAGGAACGCAGAAATCCATAACCCTCTTGCATCATTTCCAATACCCCCTCTGTATTGATGATGCCTTCAAATTCAAAATCAGGCTCTCTGTATCGATTTCTATTGTCACGGTTGTGATTAACTTCGTGATGTTCCTTTTTTCTTTTTTGTTGATGGTGTTTGCCGTTTTGTTGATGGTGTTTATGAGTTGAATGATCTTTAGCTTCAGATTTTTGATTTACCGTTGAATCCTCTTTTTTAGGGGATTCATCTTTGCTCGATTCATTTTTTTTGTTAGGGCTTTCGTTGGAGGATTGCTCTACTGGTCTTTGCCCCTTTGTTTGAGGGGTACTGGGTTGCTTTTCAACCTCTGGACTTGCCGCTGCGACATCAATGATTTTGTAGATGAGTTCCATCTTTTTAAGTCCTGTGGTTCTTTTAATCCCTATGGATTTTGCAATTTCCTGAAGTTCGGGAAGCTTTTTTCCCTTTAGTGTAGATATCTCGAACATATTGTGAGATTATGGATAGTTATGTGAAAATAAGTGAAAAATAAGTGAAAATGGTATATTCTAAAGTGGTGTCCTCTTGGACTTCGGCAGCAATATTACAAATTTTATTTTTAAATTCGGTTTTTATTTTCAAAACTTAGCATTTTAAAAAACCACATGATTCAAAGGATTCAATCCGTTTATCTACTTTTACTGATCTCTGTCTCAATCGTTGGATTGGGCCTGATTCCCCCATTGGAAGTTGGTGTACTCCTATTCTTGAATCCGGACTTTACGATGGGCTATCTTATGGTAACTGCATTTTTCGGTGCTGTGAGCCTTTTTTTATTCAAAAATAGAAAAGTACAAATACTTGTCAATAGATTCAATATGTTGGGTCAATCCATCGTGTTTTTGATGTTCCTTTATGTCTTCTATAGCTCTGGTTTTGAAATGAGTAGTGTCGCTGTTTGGGTGATGGTGCCACTCAGTTCATTTTTTTTTCTCTTTTTGGCCAACAGGGCAATTCGTAAAGACGAAGATTTGATCCGCTCTATGGATCGTTTGCGTTGATTTTTCCTCTGGCTCCCAGTTCTATCGCTTCAAGATTTTCGATTTTTCCTGCATTGAGTTCAAACCTCAATAAGGTTCTGACTTTATGAAAACCCTGGACACCGCAGGCACCGGGATTCATATGAAGCAGTTTGTTTTTTTGGTCATTTATTACTTTGAGGATATGCGAATGACCACAAATGTAGAGCTGTGGTTTTTCTTTGAGAATCAAATTTCTGACCCTTGCATTGTATCTTCCTGGGTAGCCCCCAATATGGGTTATCAAAACTTTTACCCCTTCGCAGCTGAAAATTTGATTTTCCGGGAATTGGCTTCTCAGAACATGACCATCAATGTTGCCGTAGACCGCTTTCAATGGTTTTTCGTTTTGAATTTGATCACTAACGGCTTCAGTACCAATGTCTCCAGCATGCCAAACCTCATCAGTCTCTTTTATGTATTTGAGTATCTTATGATCCAAGTGTCCGTGAGTGTCCGATAAGAGTAGAATTTTTTTCAAAAGGAGCATTCTGATTCTCAAAGATATTTTATTTTTTCATCTCCTTAGCTTTCTCATGTTTGATCATTAAAACAATATCTTTGTAAAGCAAATGGAAATCAAAAGGTATTTTATAGAAT
>JAQCBK010000033.1 GCA_027621505.1 Bacteroidota bacterium
AATGGAACTGCCTACCACGGTTGGCAACGCCAGCCCAATGCCATGAGTATCCAACAGCTTTTGGAGGAAGCATTGAGTAAAATCTTGGGAGAGACGATCCGTATTGTCGGTGCCGGCAGAACCGACACAGGGGTGCATGCCCGACAAATGTTTGCCCATTTTGACTTGAAAAAAAAAACAATTGACCCCAATGAAATTGTTTTTCTTTTGAATGCTTTTTTACCAAAAGATATTGCTGTCCGATCCATTCATAGTGTAACAGCCGAAGCTCACGCTAGGTTTGACGCCACAGCACGTTCCTATGAGTACCACATAGCAACCCAAAAAGATCCTTTTTTCAGTGATTTTCATTATTATATTAAAAACGCCCCCAACGTTCTATCCATGAATGAAGCGGCAAAAACACTTTTGGAATACAAAGATTTTCAGTGTTTTTCTAGATCCAATACCGATGTAAAAACCTTTATTTGTAAGATTGAAAAAGCGGAATGGCATCAAGAGGGTTCCCGTTTGGTTTTTTACATTAGTGCCAATCGTTTTTTGAGAAATATGGTCAGGGCCATCGTTGGTACATTGTTGGAAATAGGACAAAATAAGAGAGCATTGGAAGATTTCGAACGGGTAATCAAAAGCAAGGATCGTAAGCAAGCAGGCTTTTCGGTACCTGCTCAAGGACTCTATCTAACGAAAATAGAATACCCATCTAATATATTTATGGATTGATGAAAAAGAAAAAAGGTAAAATATTTGATTTGAAACTATTTTCAAAATTGATGGTTTATGTCAGACCCTACAACAGTACCTATTATTTTGTAATGTTATCTGCCATACTGTTGGCTGCTTTTTCCTCTCTGACCCCCTATTTGCTAAAAGTAGTGGTGGATGACTTCATTCGTCTCAAAGATTATGACGGTATGGTATTGCTCATAGGTATGATGTTGGCTGCACTATTGGCGGAGGTATTGTTTCAGTTTTTGTTTGTTTATTTTGCCAACTGGTTGGGGCAGCGTGTGATTCAGGATCTCAGAGTGGCCTTGTTTCAAAAGATCATAGGATTTAAAATGGCCTATTTCGATCAATCGGCCGTGGGGCGATTGGTGACGCGTGCTGTAAATGACATCGAGACCATAGCGAGTATTTTTTCACAAGGTTTGTTCATGATCATCGCAGATTTACTCAAAATGTTAGTGGTGATCGTTATTATGCTGGTGATGGATTGGCAACTGTCGCTTATTGTTTTTTCGATACTTCCTATCATAGTATACGCAACCCGACTTTTTCAGAAGTCGATGAAATCTGCCTTTGAAGAGGTAAGACTTCAGGTTGCCAATTTGAACTCTTTTGTGCAAGAGCGGATCACTGGTATTCAAATTGTTCAATTGTTTCATCGTGAGAAAATTGAGTACAACACCTTTATGACCATTAACGAAAAACACAAAAAAGCTTGGTTAAAAACCGTTTGGTACAACTCCATTTTTTTTCCTGTTGCTGAAATTGCTTCCTCTATCACTTTGGGGTTATTGGTATGGTATGGCGGACTCAACGTAGTTTTAGGGGGAACCATTTCATTGGGAACCATTTTCCTTTTTATTCAAATGTCTCAGTTGCTTTTTCGTCCATTACGGCATATCGCTGATAAATTTAACACCCTACAAATGGGAATGGTGGCTGCAGAGCGGATTTTTAAAATCACAGAAAACGATAGTAAAATTGTAGATGATGGCAAATGGGATCCAGAGCATATAGAAGGCAAAATATCGATTCGTAAATTAAGATTTTCGTACACAAGGGGAGAGGAAGTCATTTGTGGTATTGATCTTGAAATTCAACCTGGTGAGCGCATTGCTATTGTGGGGGCAACTGGAGCTGGGAAATCTACGCTGATCAATTTGCTTTCCCGATTCTATGAATTTGATAAAGGAGCAATTGATTTGGACGATCATTCCATCAGAGATTTTAAACTAAGCAACCTGAGAAAGCATGTTGGCATTGTGCTGCAAGATGTTTTTCTCTTTGCCGATACCATTTATAATAACATCACCCTCCATGACCCTAGCATTACAAGGGAGATGGTCGAGAGTGCTGCGCGGCAGATTGGCGTTCATGAGTTCATCCAGTCACTCCCGGGTGGCTATGATTATAATGTGAAAGAACGGGGAGTAATGCTTTCTTCGGGTCAGCGCCAACTGATTGCTTTTTTAAGGGTATATTTGAGCCAACCCAGTGTATTGGTTTTGGACGAGGCAACTTCCTCCATCGATTCTCACTCGGAGGAGTTAATCAAAAAGGCCACCCATAAAATCACTGCCAACAAAACCTCTATTCTAATTGCTCACCGACTATCCACCATCAAAAATGCCGACCGTATTGTGGTAATGGATGCAGGAAAAATTGTTGAAATTGGAACGCACAGAGACTTACTGGCCATTAAGAATGGATTTTATTCACAGTTGTATAAAATTCAGTTCTTAGAAGTCGCGGTTTGATCTAAATGGAAAGGTCCTCTGATAACATTCGTCTGAGGTCTTCAGTGTTTTTGAATTTACATAAAGTCCCGTCTTTAACATAGGAAATTTTCCCCGTTTGTTCCGAAATCACCAAAACCAGCGCATCTGTTTTTTCACTGATCCCAACTGCTGCTCGATGACGAAGTCCAAAACGGGCAGGGATGGAGGTAGACTCAGAGACGGGCAATACCACGCGTGTGGCCTTGATAAAATTATTTTTGACAATGATGGCGCCGTCGTGAAGGGGACTGTTTTTGAAAAAGATGGTTTCCAAAATCTGTGGGCTGATCTCAATATTGGCCTCGTCTCCTGTGGTAGTCAAAAAATCGAGGCTATTTTCTCTTTCAATCACAATGATGGCTCCAGTTTTTTCATTGGCCATTTTGTCACAAGCGCTCAAGAGGTCGGTCAGGTCAATTTTCAAGGATTCCTGATCTTGATTGAGGAATTTGAAATAGCGAATGACATTCCGCCGGGAAGCAAAATTAGTAGATCCGATAAGGAGCAAAAATTTTCTGATTTCTTGCTGGAAGACAACGATAAGAGCAAAAAACCCAACGCTGATGAACTTCCCCAGTATGTTACTCAAAACGTCTAGGTTGAGGAGATCTGTTAATTTCCAAATGAGATAGAAGATCACAATTCCAATAAAAATATTAATGGCAACTGTGCCTTTGACCAATCGATATGCATAAAAAAGCAAGACCGCTACCAAAAGGATATCAATGATATCGATGAAGGTGATGTTGAGAAAATCAAACTTTTCCAAGATTGCGGTTTTTGTAAATTTAAAAAACTATTGGAGGGCTTGCAATAAAATGGAACATTCTTTGGCTTGCTTTACGTCATGAACCCTTAAAATATGCGCCCCTTTGTTCAGGGCCAAGCTGTGGAGGGCTGTGGTGCCGTTGAGGGCCTCTTCGGGAGTGATACTTAGTTTCTTGTAGATCATAGATTTCCGGGAAACCCCAACCAGTAAAGGGAGTTGGAGGCTGTGGAGGAGGTCTAAGTTATTGAACAATTCGAAGTTGTGTTCTAGGGTTTTTCCAAAACCAAACCCTGGGTCTATAATGACATCATTGATTCCTTTCTCATAGGCTAATTGCACTTTTTCGGAAAAATAATAAAGGACTTCTTGGGTAACATTTTGGTATTGTGGGTTTTCTTGCATTTTTTGAGGACTGCCTACAATGTGCATGAGTACATAGGGCGCAGGATAGTTGCCCACGGTCTCCATCATCTTGCTATCAAATTGACCACCAGAGATGTCGTTGATCATGGCGGCACCTCTGTCCAGACTTCCAGCAGCGACGGTTGAGCGGGAGGTATCCACAGAAAAATAGACCTCAGGAAAATTATTGACTAGCTTTTCCAAAATGGGGAACAGTCTTTTTTGTTCCTCGTCTTCAGAAATCTCCGCTGCTCCCGGTCGTGTGCTACAGGCACCCAGATCGACAAAGAAGGCACCTTCTTTTATCATTTTTTCGGTTTGTCGGACTGCGCTTTCCTCAGAATTGAACCTGCCCCCATCAAAAAAAGAGTCAGGGGTAAGGTTCAGAATCCCCATGATTTTGGGTTCGTTTAAGTCGATTAGATTTCCTTTGAGGTTGATGGTCATGATGTAAATAAATCCTGTTAAACTTTTAACGATGCTCTTTTACAGAGTAAAAAAAAATCTCGACATTTATGCCAAAGATAATTAAACCCATGACATCTACTCCTGAGCAGTATCAAAGGGTAATAAAAAACTGTAAGTCACTGTTTGTTAAAAAGATGCAGGACTACGGAAGTGCATGGCGCATTTTGCGTTTGCCTTCGTTGACAGATCAGATTTTTATCAAGGCGCAAAGGATACGTGGTCTTCAGACCAACGCTACCCAGAAAATTGAGGAAGGAGAGGTTTCAGAGTTTATCGGCATCATCAATTATTCTTTGATGGCACTGATCCAGATTGAGTTGGGCATTTCCGAAAATCCCGACTTGGATACCAATAGGGCCTTAGCCCATTACGAAAAACAAGAGCGATTGGTTTACGAGCTTATGATGGCCAAGAATCATGACTATGGGGAAGCTTGGCGTGATATGCGGGTGAGCTCGCTTACCGATTTAATTCTTCAAAAATTGATGCGGATCAAACAAATAGAGGGCAATGACGGCAAAACCATCGTGAGTGAGGGCATTGATGCCAATTATCAAGACATTGTCAATTACGCGGTTTTTGCTTTAATCCACCTGAAGGCTTTCGAAGATTAAATGATAAAGAATATACTTTCCAAGCTGTTCTATGCTCTTTTAACCCTTTTGGGAGTAGTCAGTTTGGTTTTTTTTCTTTTCAATGTTTTACCAGGTGATCCTGCACAGATGATGTTGGGACAAAATGAAAGCCAAGAGCAACTGGCAGTGGTTCAAAAAAAATACGGTTTTGACCTGCCCATTTCTAAACAATATGCTTTGTATTTAAATGATTTATCCCCCATTTCTGTTCACTCCAAAAATACCGATGACCTCTCCTTCTTCAGCGAAGATAAATATACCGCTTTCCCTTTGTATCAAAATGAGCATTATGTACTGATAATAAAATATCCCTATTTGAGAACTTCTTATCAGAAAAGAGGTAAGAAAGTATCAACGGTTATTGAGGAAACCCTTTTCAATACCTTGATATTGGCTTTGGCTTCCATTTTTGTTGCCATTGTTTTGGGGATTTCATTGGGCATTGTGGCTACTTTGAATTATAACAGCTGGTTGGATCGCGTTTTACAACTGATCAGTACCTTGGGAATGAGTGTTCCTTCTTTTTTCAGTGCTATTCTTTTTTCATGGTTTTTTGGCTTTTTGTACCACCAATATACTGGATTGAACATGAGTGGAAGTCTTTACGAAATGGATGATTTTGGTGAGGGTAGGGTGTTGCAGTTAAAAAACCTTTTACTTCCTGCCTTAGTGTTAGGGATTCGCCCCATTGCCGTGATCATTCAGTTGATGCGCAGCAGTTTACTCGATGTTCTTTCACAAGATTACATCAAAACCGCCTATTCCAAGGGCCTATCGACCTTTAAAGTCATTTATAAACACGGTGTTAAAAATGCTTTGAATCCAGTAGTAACAGTAATTTCAGGCTGGTTTGCCTCTCTGCTTGCTGGCGCTGTTTTCGTGGAATATATTTTTGGTTGGAAGGGGATGGGAAAAGAAATTGTAACCGCTCTCAATACCTTTGATATCCCAGTCATTATTGGGATTGTACTCACTTTATCGAGTTTGTTTATACTGATCAATCTTGCCGTAGATTTTATTTACGCTATGTTGGATCCAAAAGTTAAAATGTTTTAATTAATACCACTAATGAGAAAAAAAATTATTGCCGGAAACTGGAAAATGAATAACAACAAAGCGGAAACTGCCGCATTAATCCAATCCCTAACCCCTTTCAACTTTTCTGCTGAAGTGCGGGTGATGGTTGCCCCTGCCTTTACCCATTTGGTTCAGGCAGAAGCATTGACTCAAGGCAGTAGGATAGAGGTTTTGGCCCAAAACATGAACGCAGCCGAATCAGGAGCCTACACGGGAGAAATTTCTGCAACCATGCTTAGCAGTATCGGTATCCAAAAGGTCATTTTGGGACATTCAGAGCGACGCGCCTTTTACAATGAAACGGACGAATCCCTAAAAGCGAAAGTTGCTACAGCCATAACCCACGATATGGAGATTGTTTTTTGTTTTGGGGAGGAATTGGATCAGCGCAAAGCAGGCAGTCATTTTGAGGTGGTCAAAACCCAACTGGAAACGGCCCTTTTTGATTTGACACCCTCACAGTGGTCAAAGGTAATCTTGGCCTATGAGCCGGTTTGGGCCATAGGTACAGGTGAGACGGCCACTCCCGAGCAGGCTCAAGAAATGCATGCTTACATCCGAGATTTAATTGCTTCAAATTACGATCAGGCCTTAGAGGATTCCGTTTCTATTCTTTATGGAGGAAGTGTAAAACCAGCCAATGCCCAATCCATTTTCTCTCAACCCGATGTGGATGGAGGGCTGATCGGTGGAGCCTCACTGAACGCCGACGATTTTAAGGCCATCATTCAATCTGCATAAATGGCATTTACCTATTTGGAGATGGAAATGGTTTTGTCTCCTATTGATCCATGGCGGCCGCTGATGATTGCCCAAATGGGGGCAGTGGGTTTTGAAAGCTTTGTGGAAACGGACTATGGTTTTATGGCCTACATTCCTGAAAAAGAATTCCGGGAAAAAGATTTTTTGGCCATGGAAGTTTTTGAGGTAAAAGACCTAAAGATTGAATGGAAAACCCAAAGCATTGCTCCCCAAAATTGGAATCGTGAATGGGAAGAAAATTTTAAACCGATCCGAGTAGGTGAGCATTGTGTGGTCAGGGCCGATTTTCATCCGTCCACAGCGGTTGATTATGAATTGGTGATCACCCCCAAAATGAGCTTTGGAACGGGCCACCACGAAACTACCCAAATGATGATCTCTCTGTTGTTGGAATTGGGTTGCGATCAAAAAACGGTCTTAGACATGGGGGCAGGTACTGGTATTTTGGCCATATTGGCAGAAAAATTAGGTGCCAAATCTGTATTGGCCATTGATAACGACCCTTGGTGTGTGGAAAATATTCAAGAGAACCTATTGTTGAATCACAGTCAAGTTATTGAAGTAGCCTTGAATCACTTGGTACCAACTCATAAGGCGTATGATTTGGTTTTAGCCAATATCAATCGCAATGTGCTGTTGGACCAAATGAATGATTATGCTACAGTATTGTCCGGTGGGGGGGATTTATTGATGAGTGGTTTTTACGAAAAAGATTTAGAGCGGATTCAAAATCATGCTGAAAAACTGGAATTTAGATTTATTCGTAAATTTGAAAAAAATCAATGGCTTGCTGCCCATTTTACCAAAACATGAATATTGAAAAGCCACAAATTGAGAAAGAAAGTGACTTGTCCATTTCTACCCAGGTAGAGCGGGAACACGAAATCATTCTCTACAACGACGATGTCAATACTTTTGATCATGTTATCAACACCCTTGTTGCCTACTGCGATCACACCTTAGAACAGGCAGAGCAATGCGCCTACATCGTTCACCATACGGGTAAGTGTGCGGTAAAGTCAGGATCTTATGAGGAGTTGGAGCCCATCTGCACTCAATTATTGGAGGCACAACTCTCTGCTGAAATACATTGACTTGATTGTTTAAAGTTTTTGTATTTTTTTATAACAGAATAAAACACGAAATTTGCAAAATGAAAAATTTAGTCCTAACCTTCGCACTTCTTTTATTTGTTAAAGTAGGTGTCTGCCAAAATCAAAATGCTATGGAACAATCGATTTATCAATTCAAAGTTAAAGACATTGAGGGCAATGAATTTGATTTTGAAAATTTGAGAGGAAAAAAGATCATGGTCGTGAATACAGCCTCTAAGTGTGGGCTTACTGGTCAGTATAGGGGACTTCAGAACCTATACGAAAAATACAAAGACCTTGGTTTTGTGATTGTTGGTTTCCCTGCCAATGATTTTATGTGGCAAGAGCCAGGGAGCAATGAAGAGATTGCCGAGTTTTGTGAAAAGAATTATGGGGTTAGTTTTCCCATGATGAGTAAAATCACAGTAAAGGGAAATGGAATGCACCCTTTATATCAATTTCTTACAAAAGTGGAGCAGAACGGATACAAAAGCTCTAGCGTCTCTTGGAATTTTCAAAAGTACCTGATTGGAAGAAATGGTAAACTAGAAAAAATCATTACACCAAGAACAGCACCCATGTCGGAAGAAGTTATTGAATGGGTCGAGGAAACAGTTACTGCCATCAATTGATACTATGAAATTAGACCTTTTGGCTTTCGGTGCACATCCCGATGATGTAGAGCTGGGTTGCGGAGGCACCCTTGCCAAAGCCGTGGCCCAAGGAAAAAAGGTCGGCATTGTGGACCTTACACAGGGAGAAAAGGGTACCCGTGGTAATATAGCCATGCGTGCTCAAGAATCTAAAGCGGCAGCCGCCCGCCTAGGGGTGGACTTGAGGGAAAACTTAAAGTTTAGAGACGCCTTTATCTTCAACGACGAAAACCATCAGATGGAGGTCATTCGTGTGTTGCGAAAATATACCCCTGAGATTGTTTTATGTAATGCAGTTAAGGATCGACACATAGATCATGCCAAGGCTGCTGAGTTGGTCAGTCATGCCTGTTTTTTGAGTGGGTTAGAGCGCATTGAAACCGTCGGTTATGATGGAGAGAAACAAGAGGTTTTCCGCCCCCGTCATGTTTTTCATTACATTCAGTGGGACGAGCTAAAACCCGATTTTGTATTGGATATTTCTGGTTTTTTAGACCAGAAGATGGATGCTATCAAAGCTTTTAAAAGTCAGTTCTATGATGAAAACTCCGATGCACCAGATACGCCCATCAGTTCGCTGAATTTTTTAGAAAGTGTCGCTTCGCGTGCTAAAAATATGGGAAGATTGATCTTTAGAGCGGCTGGAGAGGGCTTTACGACAGAGCGGTTGCTGGCGGTTGAAAATTTTGACAGCTTGCTTTAAATTATCTCAATAAAATCATAAATTTGCATCCGCATATGGTGGTTGTAGCTCAGCTGGTTAGAGCGCTAGATTGTGGTTCTAGAGGTCGCCGGTTCGAAACCGGTCTTCCACCCACTAAAAAAAGGGTTGCCATAGGCAACCCTTTTTTTGATCTTATTATTTTTCTTTAAGTATTTTCCATCAGGCAATTTAAACCAATGATGGAAAATCTTCAATTTAACGACCGTTTTTGTCGATATTTAAATACTTCTTTTTTGAGTTGAGCCGAATACGATCCTCTCGATTGGCTAGTTCCCATAAAGTGTAAAAGATAAAACGAGCCCTTTTGGTTAACAATGGGTAATTGATTTTTTCCACGGTATCTGTAGGAAGATGATAATCTTCGTGAGTACCGCTAAAGTAAAAAATCACAGGGATATCATTTTTGGCAAAATTGTAATGGTCTGAACGGTAATAATAGCGATTGGCAATATTGCGACCCCTTTCATAAACTTTTAGCTGCGGATCATTGTAACGAAAATCCAAATCCAAGCCTGAGTATTTTTCGTTGGTGGATACAGAGATGTCGTGCAGATCTTGAGAGAGTATATCAGATCCGATCAGGTACAAATAATCATCATCAACATCATGAAGGGAATCGTTTCTTCCAATCATGTCAATATTGAGATTGGCGACGGTCTGATCCAAGGGATAGAGGGGGTGATCGGTATAGTATTTCGAACCCAACAAACCTTCCTCTTCACCGGTGACATGTAAAAAAACAATGGATCTTTTAGGTCTTATTCCTTTTTTTATTGCCAATTGTATGGCTTCTGCTATTTCAAGCATGGTCACTGTTCCTGATCCATCATCATCGGCACCATTATTGATTTGCCCACCTTCTGTTCCAATATGATCAAGGTGAGCGGTAAAAATGATATACTCATCGGGAAACTCACTCCCCCTGATGACAGCTGCTACATTTTCCGTTGAAACCATTTGACGGTCAACTTTTAATGTCATCTCTTGAAAATAGTTGTTGGTTCCCTCGGCGGCTTGGATGTTTAAATCCATATAATAGTCTCTCAAAAAATCCACTGCGATTTTTTGACCCTTGCTACCAGTTCTTCTGCCTTTAAAATAGTCGGAGGCATAGACATAAAGCAGTTCCTTAAGCTCTTGTTGTGTTATGGATTGGGCAAATTCCTTCGGGCCAGCTTCTTGTCCTCTGATGAGGAGGCTAAAGGATAATACTAAAGGAAATAAAAATCGAATCACGTTAAGGTTTTTTGTTTTTGTTTAATTTGATAATTAATACCGTCCCAAAGGGCGATACGCCTTTCAAGGGCGATTTTGGAGGCTGAAATGGCTTCCTCCCATTTCATGGGATCCGTTCCGCAAAGGTTTTTGATCATGTCCAAGGCCATGGGGCCGTGGCTATCACCATCTACCTCAATATGCCTTTCAAAATAATAAATAATTTGACCAAAATTATGATCTTCTTCTCGGTTCATTTTTTTGATCATGGAAATGAACATGTCGGGGATCAGATCCTCTCTGCCAAAGGTAAAAACCGCAGCAATCTTATGGGTTTTTCCTTCTTCAATAATATCAAAAGTAAAACGTAGGAAATTGGCTACATAATCTGGTAATTGCGCATGATGAATGGCCTCGAAAATATTATTGCCTTGACGCAATGCACTTAGCAATTGATCAATGCCTTGAGTGTCGGCATCGATTTGTTTCATGGCGTTGCGATACATTTCAAAATGACTGACAGGGTTTCCGTATTGGTCGACATCGGTCTCTTCTCCCCAAACAATTTCGTTGATCAGGCGTGCTGCTGAATTGTTCGTTGGAGGTTGCCAAGGGAGGGAGGTTGTGGTTAGGTCTAGCTGTAATTTTTTGACCAAGGACATAAAATCCCAAACCGCATAGACATGAGACTCCATAAACTGTCTTAGGCAATGGATGGTGTTAATATTTTCGTATAATGGATGGGAAATCAAAATCGCTCTGTTTTCAGCAATTTCTTTTTTTAAATATTCAATCATGGATCTTCTTCATTAGCAGGTCTAAAATTAATTATAAATCGACTCATTTAATGCAATTATTGCATTATATTAAGTTATATCAATATAGAATTAAGTTCTAATGGCTGAGACAATCAAAAACAACCAAAATATCATCTTTTTTGATGGGGTTTGTAACCTCTGTAATTTTTGGGTGCGATTTGTGATCAAAAACGATCCGAAGGGACGTTTGTATTTTGCCAGCCTACAATCGGAATTATTTAATCAACTGATTCAAAAAAAAATAATTGCAGCTGAGATGGATACCATTATTTTTCATGTCAATGGAAAATTGTTAACTGAATCGGAGGCCATTATTGCTATATTACACCAATTAGGAGGCTTTTACCGACTTTTATCAAAACTCATGCAACCCATACCTGTTTCAATCAGTAATGTCGTTTACCGATTGATGTCAAGGAACCGATATTTCATTTTTGGGAAGAGGGATCACTGTATGATACCTGATGAAAACTTAAAAAATAGATTTCTTTAAATAAATAATATCAAGATCGTCATCAAAAAACCCAAAATGGAAAAAAGGATTCCTTTTTTGAAAGTTGATGTAGAAGGAAGAAACATCCAAAAAGACGAGATAACAAAAAACAATAGCGACAATCCAAAGAAAATATTGAGCCAATAGACTGGGCTTTTGGTTGTGGCTTTGTGAAGCTTCATCATTTTATCCAATAAATATGGGTATTCCTTTGTGCTGATGATTGCCCTCCCAGTTTTTTGGTTGAAATTACCCTCTTTAAAGTATACCATCTCTAATTGGGTGCTGTCCACCTTAAAGTCTGGAATCTTTAAAACTTTTCCCAAGTCTTTGGTTTGCGTGTCTTTGTCAAGGATTATTTCTTTAATGACTGTTTTTTTAAACGAATCTGTTTTTCTGAAAATCAGTGTAATTCCACTAATGGCATAAACAGCGAGTACTCCAACCAGAAAAAATCCAAGATAACGGTGTATTACTCGGGTATTAATAATTGATTTTTTCATAAAAATTAAAAGCTTAATTGAGGGGCATCTATTTTGTCAGAAGCTCTTCTTGTA
This sequence comes from Bacteroidota bacterium, assembly GCA_027621505.1. GTDB lineage: Bacteria > Bacteroidota > Bacteroidia > Flavobacteriales > Flavobacteriaceae > UBA8316. The sequence goes on from JAQCBK010000033.1 coordinate 12,175, forward strand.
AAAAAATGATTCCAAATTTATAGATTCTCACCTCAATTTTAAAAGATATGATTGTTCTTTTTTTGAGACCTACTATTCGAATGCCCAATCGATGATGATGTTCTACTGAATTGGAGTTAAAAATTTGATGAGTCCGTCCAGTTGAGTTTGATGGCCTGTTAATATATCTCATTATCAGAGAAGAAAATGGATAATTTCCGTATATTTACACGCAATTAGTTTTAAATTAATTGCTTATGCTCTCCGAGAAATTTATTGGTCAAGGTCTCACCTACGACGATGTATTGTTGGTGCCCTCCTTTTCAGAAATTCTCCCCCGTCAGGTATCTATTGTCTCTCGTTTCTCAAGAAACATCAGCTTAAATGTTCCAATTGTTTCTGCTGCTATGGATACAGTCACTGAAAGTAAGATGGCCATTGCCATGGCACAGGAGGGAGGCATAGGGGTGTTGCACAAAAACATGAGCATTGAAGATCAGGCCGATAAGGTAAGGACTGTTAAAAGGGCAGAGTCGGGGATGATCATTGATCCCGTGGTGATGACCATCGATTCCTATGTCAAGGATGCTAAGGATAATATGTCGCAGTACAAAATAGGCGGAATTCCCATCATTGACGATCAAAACCGATTATTGGGTATTGTTACTAATCGCGATTTACGCTTTGAAAAAAACGATGCCCGACCCATTGCAGAGGTGATGACTTCCAAAAACCTCATAACTGTCAAAGAAGGTACATCCCTTGAAGAGGCAGAGGTCATTCTACAAAAGCATAAAATTGAGAAATTACCTGTGATTAACGCCGACAACATTTTGGTCGGCTTGATCACCTTTAGGGATATCACAAAACACAGGGCCAAGCCCAATGCCAATAAGGACGAACTAGGAAGGTTACGAGTAGCCGCCGCTGTTGGAGTAACTAACGACTTAATAGAGCGCACTGCAGCCTTGGTCAAATCCAATGTGGATGCAGTAGTCATCGATACGGCGCATGGACATTCCAAAGGCGTAGCCAATGCCCTAAAACAAGTTAAGGATGCTTTTCCAAATTTAGATGTAGTCGTCGGTAATATTGCAACTGCAGAAGCAGCCAAGTATTTGGCCGATTTGGGAGCAGATGCTGTTAAAGTAGGAATTGGTCCAGGGTCTATTTGCACTACCAGGGTCATAGCAGGGGTAGGTTACCCCCAGCTTTCTGCCATTATCGAAGTATACAAGACGCTTGGTGGAACTGAGATTCCCATTATTGCAGATGGAGGGATTCGCTATACTGGAGACATTCCTAAAGCCATTGCTGCAGGTGCAGATGCTGTTATGTTGGGCTCACTCCTAGCCGGAACCCAGGAATCTCCAGGAGAAACAGTCATTTTTGAAGGGAGAAAATTTAAAACCTACCGAGGAATGGGGTCTGTAGAAGCTATGGAAAAGGGCAGTAAAGACCGCTATTTCCAAGATGTTGAGGATGATATTAAAAAGTTGGTTCCAGAAGGAATTGTTGGAAGGGTTCCCTACAAAGGCGATCTGAATGAAAGTATCCACCAATTCATTGGTGGGCTAAAATCGGGCATGGGGTATTGTGGCACCAAAGACATCAAGACTCTCCAAGAAAAAGGAAAGTTTGTGACCATAACAGCTTCTGGGATTAAAGAGAGTCACCCTCACAATATCAGTATCACCAAGGAAGCGCCTAATTATAGTCCTTGAATTTAGTGGGCAATTAATTTTTGTGTAAAAATTTTATTATCGCTTGTTTCGACCCGTATGATGTAGATGTTTTGTCTTTCCAAATTAATGGGAATGATCACCTTTGAAAAATCCTGAATGTTCATATCCATGATTTTGTTGCCGATGATAGAGTAGATTTTTAAGTTCCCATTGATACGATCTCCTTGGATCAAGAGTGAATTATTACGATAAACGACATCGAGTGTGTCTTCTGCCTCTGATTGAGGCTGAGTGGTTAAAACAGGGGAGTGGAAGTTATGATTCGCCGTAGTAGAGGCCAATGATAAAAGAAAAAAACAAAAAGTAAGAAAATGCAAATTCATTACTTTTAATTATACGTGCAATTTACAACTTCTTTTAAGAAGTTAAAAAAAATATTAACATATTAATTCATTGAAAATAAGCATCTTATAAACTTTATCAAGAATAATTAATTCAAATGTTAATAAATCATGCAATATTTTACAATATAAACGTTCCAACTACAATGATTAGAAAATACAGTTTATCACTGATTGGGGCTTGCTCTTCTTTATTCCTTCTTTCTTTTTTAATTTCATGTGAAAGCATCACCCAAGCGAAACAAGATCGATTGATTGCTAGAGCAGACAATCACTATTTATATTGGTCCGATATCGAAAGGGAATTACCCCCTTTTTCTTCTGAACAAGACAGCTTGTCAAAAGTAAATTTCTTGATCAATGAATGGGCACGTCAAAAACTGATCTACGAAAAAGCGCTCATCAATTTGGATGCGGATAAAATTTCTGTTTTGAATGCAATGGTCAACGATTATAAAACCAACTTATTCAAGAATGCCTACCGTGAGTTGATACTCAAATCCTCACAGGACAGCCTATATACAGGGACATTGGTGAATGATTATTACATGAAAAACCTCAATAGCTTTAAGTTAAAAGAGTCTATTTATAGGATCCGTTATATTGGCTTACCATTAGATAATGTCGATCAAAAAGAAATCAAGCGTAGATTTAAGAGTTTCAATAGAGAGGATATTGATTATTTGGATTCCCTTTCCTTTCAATTTTCAAACTATTTCTTGCTGGACTCTGTTTGGTTCAAAGAATCTGAGATAAGAAATCGCTTAGATTTTTTAAATGAGCGTCAGCAAAATCGATTTATAAAAACACCAAATTATTATGAGGTAAAAGACAGTTTAGTATTATATTTGTTGAGCCTCGTTGAGCAATTGGATCCTGGAAATATTGCTCCGTTACCCTATGTTGAGCAGACGATCAAAGATTTAGTGTCGAACAAAAGAAAAATTGAATTTTTAAGGTCATTTGACAATGATATTTTACAAGATGCCATTAAAACTAAAAAATTTGAAAAGTATTAGAACGTTAACATTCAGCTATTTGTATTTAGCATTATTGACTAATACTTTAATTTTGTATGCGCAATCAAATAGTACTTTATTGCCCCAAAAGATAAAAGTGGATGGGGTTTCGGCTGTTGTGGGTGATTATGTCATTTTGGAATCCGATATTGACAAGACCATAGTTGATATGGAATCTCAAGGCATCTCTACCAACAATATTAGCCGTTGTGAATTGTTGGGGAAACTCATGGAGGATAAACTTTATGCGCATCATGCCATTCAAGACAGTTTGGAGGTCAGGGATCAAGAAATTTACGATTATGTAGACCAAAGTATTGCCTATTTTACCGATCAATTGGGGAGCATTGAAAAGGTGTTGGAATTTTACAAAAAACCAGATGAGTTGTCATTTAGGGATGAGCTATTTAGAATCAATAAAATTCAAAAGCTATCTTCGATGATGCAATCTAAAATTGTTGATGATATTGAAATCACTCCAGAGGAGGTTAGAACTTTTTTTAATCAAATTCCTACTGAAGAGCTTCCCACTTTTGGAACAGAACTAGAAATTTCACAGATTGTATTTGAACCTAAAGTTTCTGATGAAGAGAAAGACCGAATCATTAACCAATTGAAATCTTTTAAGAGAGACGTAGAAGAATTGGGAATGAGTTTTTCCTCTAAGGCAGTCCTCTACTCCCAAGACCCGGGTTCAAGAGCCAATGGAGGTAAATATACTCTCCACCGAAAAAAACCGCGGATGGTTAAGGAATTTAGAGACATTGCTTTCAGCATGCAAGAAGGACAAATTTCAGATCCTTTTAAAACGGATTTTGGTTGGCATATCATCTTAGTAGAACGCATTAGAGGAAACGAAGTAGATGTAAGGCATATCCTTCTTACCCCTAAGATAAATGAGCAGCAATTAGAGGAGACCCGAAAAATTTTAGACACACTTAGAACCAGGATCCTTGATGGGGAAATTACTTTTGAAAAAGCGGCATTTAATTTTTCAAACGAAAAAGAGACGCGACTCAATGGAGGGGGAATCATCAATCCCACTACTGGTGATAGAAGATTTGAGTTGACCAAAATGGATCCGTTGCTTTACAATCAAATCAGAGATTTGGAAGATGGTGCGATTTCGGTTCCCCTTCTTGATGAGGATCGATCTGGTCTAAAAAAGTATAAAATATTGAAAGTAACCAATCGCTTCGATGAGCACATTGCAGACTACAAAACTGATTATATTAAAATAAAAGACCTGGCCCTAAAAGAAAAGAAATTGAAGGCCATCCAAAGTTGGATGAAAGAAAAGATTGATATGACCTATATCAGCCTGAGTAAAGATTTCAATCAATGTAATTTCAAAAACAATTGGCGAAAGGAATAATCAGTTTTTAAAATACTTCATAGGTACCCAAAGCATTCCAAAGCATTCACCGTCCTCTTTACCAAGGTGTTTGTGATGGATTTTGTGAGCTCTTCTTACCGCCTTTGCATAGCGATTATTGGCAGTTCTGAATATTTTGAATCTTTGGTGAATAAAAATATCGTGTACTAAAAAATAAGTCACTCCATAGATAAAAATCCCAATGCCAATTGGCAAACCAGCCCAAAAATCAAACTCTCCCCAAAGGACTACAAAACCACTGCTAACGATGGCATAAAAAATAAAGAAAAGGTCATTGCGTTCAAACCATGACTTGTGGTCTTTTTTATGATGGTCTTTGTGCAACACCCATAGAAATCCATGCATAATATACTTGTGAGAAAACCATGCCATAAACTCCATAATGATAAATGTTAGCATCAATACACCAAACCACTGTAGCTTTTCCATATTACATCATATTTAAGTGAAACTTCAGGTAAGATTGGGCCAAAACTCCCATTTTTTGATAGTCTGGAACACGAATTCTGGCGGATTGAATTTTTTTTGAAGGGGTATTTTTTAATTTGATCAGTAGTTTTCTGTAATATTTATAGGCGGTATAAACCCCCAAACGTGCACTTTCTGGCAATTGATAGATTCCCTCTAAGGCATGATCAAAATCCTTTTCAATATCATCGATGATGGCAATTTTGCTTTTTTCATCAAAATTGGAGAGATCTAAATTGGGAAAATAGGTGCGATCCAACTCTGAAAAATCAGCATTGAGATCCCTTAAAAAGTTTACTTTTTGAAAGGCACTTCCCAAAGACATTGCACTGTCTTTCAACTTATTAAACCTCTCAGTGTTCCCTTCCACAAAAACATTCAAACACATCAAACCTACCACGTCTGCAGAGCCGTAAATGTATTCTTGATATTCCTTTCTCGATTGATATTTCTGTTTGAATAAGTCCATCTTCATGCTTTTTAGGAAAGCAGTAATCAAGTCGTTTTGAATATTATTCTGGTGAACAGTGTACTGAAAGGAATTGAGTATTGGATTAAGACTGATTTTATTTTCAATTGCGTGGTTGAGATCATCTTCAAACCTTTTAAGCAGATTTTTTTTATCAAAGTCATGGAAACTGTCCACAATCTCGTCAGCAAACCTGACGAATCCATAGATATTGTAAATGTGTTTTCTATGCTTGCTTGCCAGCATCCTGGTGCCTAATGTAAAAGATGTACTATAGCGTTGGGTTACCAACTTACTGCACTCGTAGGATATGTTGTCAAAATGACCTTTCAAAATATAAAAATTGAAAATTTTACTACTGTAAATCTAATAAATAATGAATGCAAATTAGTATCCTTAAACAAAAATTGAAGTCTCTAAAAAATGTTTTTGGAAAGCATCAATGGTATTAAATAGGAAAATATTTTTGGAAAGTCTTTCTTTTTGAACAAAAATTTGTTGAGGACCAAGAATGGCTAAACTCGTATTTCCATGTTTCAAAAGGGTATCATGGAAATTTTGCAAATAATCGTCAATAATGTCTTTGTTGGGCTCAACAGTGAGGTAGGTTACAAAGCAAAGATCGCTGTTTACGCTCATTAAAGTTTCTAAACTCTCTGTTTGAAGGGATTGACCCAAGAAAATAGTTCGATAACCAAATTTTAAGATGAAATAATTGAGAAATAAAATACCTAACTCATGTATCTCATTTTCAGGTAAGAACAATACAAAGGTTTTGTTGTTGTGTTGAGGGATGTATTCTTTTTGAAGAAACTCTGTCTGAATATGTATTTTTTGTTTGATCAGATTGGTGATAAAATGTTCATGAGAAGGGCTGATGGCATTGGTTTGCCACAAAATTCCCAACTCATTCATCAGCGGCATAAAAATATTGAAGAAAACATACTCAAAATCGTTTTGAAGCAAGATCTCTTCGAAGGTAGCATCGAACAGCACTGTATCAAAATTAACCATAGACAATTTCAATGCATTGATTGAGACCTGTTCAGAATTTGACTTTAGTGCAATCTCACGAACCATGATGGGAATTTCTTCTCGATCAAGGCTGGCAATTTTTGAAATTTTAAATCCGTGATTGTATAGAAGGGTTATGTTTAGAAGTTTTTGGAGGC
>JAQCBK010000034.1 GCA_027621505.1 Bacteroidota bacterium
TGTTAAAATAATAAATATTTAAAGAGTTTTTTTAGCCAAAAGTTAAAAATGAAAAGACAATGAAATCACAATCGGTTGGAGAAAACGATTTTTCCATTGAGGATGGTGGCTACAATCCTGGTTTGAATAATTTTCTTTGCCTCTACCCTCATGATGTCTTGATCCAATATGACAAAATCGGCGAATTTCCCTACCTCAATACTTCCTTTTTCGTTTTCTTCAAAATTGGCATGGGCAGCCCATCGGGTCATTCCTAATAGCGCCTCATAACGGGACAAAGCATTTTTGGCTTGAAAGGGAGGTTCAAAACTTCTAGCTTCGGGGGATTTTCGAGTTACCGCGGCGTAAAATGTTTTCAAAGGGCTTACACTTTCGACTGGAAAGTCTGTCCCCAATACCAGCATACCCGACCAATCCAACAGATCCTTATAGGCATACGCTCCCGATATACGATTGGAACCCAATCGCTTCGGAGCCCATTTCCTGTCACTGATCGCGTGAAGAGGTTGGACTGAGGGAATAATCTTGGAATTGAATCGCTGAAAATCTTCTGGGGCAACGACTTGGACGTGTTCTATCCTCCATCGGGGGTCTTTGGCTTGCTCTAAAACTTCATTGTAAACTTCCAATACCATTTGGTTGGCGGCGTCTCCTATGGCATGGGTGTTCATTTGAAAAGATTTTTCGGAAAGAAAATCAGCCAAGCGCCTGAGGGAGTCTTTGGAAATCAGCAGGGAACCTTTGTGGCCCTTCTGGTCACTGTAATCTTCTTTGAGCGCTGCCCCCCTGGATCCCAGCGCCCCATCGGCATAAATCTTGAACGAGCGGACGTTCAATAAATCTGTCTTTACAACGCCGGTTCGCATAAAATGATCGAAGCTCTCGGGGTCGTTGTCGATCATCGCATAAACCCTTAATTTGATGAGGCCTACTTTTTGTAAACTATCGATCAACCGAATGTCTTTGAAGTGCATTCCGGCATGATCCACCGTAGTCAATCCGTTTTCAAAGCAAAGGTTTTGGGCATTGATCAGTGCTTTTGCTTTTTCTTCTTTGGAGTATTCGGGCAATATGTTGTTTACCAATTGAATGGCATTGTCCACTAGAATTCCAGTAAGTTTTCCTTTATGTTTTGCTATTTGTCCGCCTTCTACCTCAGTGGATAGATCTATCCCAGCCATTTCAATGGCTTTCTGGTTGACCCAATAGGCATGACCATCTACACGCTCTAAAACCACAGGGGTATCGGGAAAAGCTTCATTGAGTTTACTGTTATCGGGTAAGGATTGATCGCTCCATAAATTTTGATCCCAGCCACTGCCAACGATTACTTTTTGAGCATAGGTAGATTGGTGACTTTTTAATTTTTGAATGACTTCGGCGATGCTTTTGGTATTCTTTAAATCTACTTTAAATTGATTCAGCCCCAGCCCCAACAGGTGACAATGGGCATCAATAAATCCAGGGAATACAGGAAGCCCCTGGGCATCAACAGTATTGGCAGGTCGGTATTTTTTGACCAATTCCTCCCCTCCTACTTCAATAAATTTGCCATCCTTTACCACAAAAGCAGTGGCTTGATCAAAATTTTGGTTTACGGTATAGATATTCGCATTGTGTACCAATAAATCGACCTGTTTGCCACAACCCACTAGGGTTAAAAAAAATAAAAATAAATAGGGTAAAATTTTTCTCATCCGCCGAAACACTCTGACAAAAATAAACTAAAAATGCAACTACTAAAATATTTTCTCTCTGGATTGAAATTCACTAGAGGTTAATATCAAATTTATATCGAATACCGCCCAAATGAAGCTGGCTTTGGTTTTGATAATAAGTCCAACGGGAGGTTTGATCCCCAAGAATCAGGTTGTTTTCATAAAACAAATCCCATCGGGAATTGATTTTCCATGTGATGGAAGATGCAATTGAAAATACCCCGCTCAGTGAGGCTATAGTTTCAAAAGCTGGTTCACTCTCTGCCTGATGAACCAATATATTTTGCACCGAATCCCGAGCTCCAATATAATGTCCTCCCAATTGAAAAAATAGCTTTTTGCCCAACCTGAAGTTGGCATTTAAATCTATAGTGAGGGAAGGGAGATTCCAAACTTTTTTACCCCCTTCTCTTTTGTATTCGTATAAGCCGGTCTGTAAGCTCAACTTATTGTATTCGCTAAAACGGAGATCGATTTGAGTCTTCATGCCCATTTTTTCTATGCTGTCGTAAATGATTTGATAGGCATTCCCCAATCGATAGCCAACGTCCTTGTTGCTTTTATCGTAGGGCAGACGCCTGAATAATGGAAAATTGTCGGACTGACTATACGAAGTGTCAAAAGTAAATGACAAACCGGAACCGGCATAGGCTTTAAAACCTATGACGCCCCAGTGATTTAATTGGGTTGATTCAATTTCCAAAGTAGGGGCTACGTAGGGATTTTCAAGAGAAAAAGAGGTAAAACTATTCAAATCATAACTTCCCTCATATTTTAGAAAAGGAATCCATTTTCCGTTGGTAGTGGTGTAGGATATTTCCACCTTGGGATAAATATAAAATTGCGCGGTTTCCTCAAATGTTCCCAACGGGTAATAGCCCCCTGCCCCAAGCTTGAACTTGAGCTTTCTACCATCGCTTGAAAAACGGAGTTGTACTTGAGACAAACCTTTTTTGGAATCCACGGCACCCTCATTAAAATAGCCCCTAACAAAGCTGGTATTAACCCATTCTATCTCTGGAATAATCTCAATGAACTGATCCCATATGGGAATGTTAATCAAAGTATTGGTTTTTATAATGTACTCCGAACTGTCATATGAGTCTGTAGTTACATGGGTGTCAAAGTTGAAGGCGCTAAATATCCCCTCATACCACTGCCAGCGGGAGCGGATGGAGAGGTAGTTTAAGTTTTGGGAGGGATCGACTACTTCACTTCTAAAAGTAGGAATGTTACTCAGATCATCAATTCCAAAAAAGTTGTGTCCTTGTCGGTCGTATCGGAGATCAGAATCCACTCGCATATTGTTTTGCTTGTATTGATGAATAAAGTCCAAAGTGGTTCTGTTTTGATCACTATTGAGAATGGTTCCCTCAATCCCTGCCAAAGAGGAATGAACGAATTTAAAACCAATGGATTGGGTGCGATCCAAAGGAACCATTGAAGAAAACCCTAACTGTGTATGGGACTGGTTTCCAAAACCAGCCGACACATAAGCGTTTTGGTAAATAGAAGGTTCTTGCCTTTGGAGTTTTAATGGACTCGCCTTGTTGGGAATAAAAGTGGAAAGTACTGGTATGGTTTCAAAGCTGTAATTCACTTTTTGTTTTTTTTGAACCAATGAATCATCAATAGAGGGATTGGACCTGATTTTAAACACGTTTTTAAGACTGGGGCTGTAGGATTTTACGACAGTAATTTCTTGGGTACCCAAATCCTCTTTTTCCTCATCTTGAGCAAACGCAAAAAATGAACAGGACAGTATCATCCATATACAGAGATGTTTAAGGTTGAATATCATTCTGGGTGTTTTGTTGTGACAAACTGGCATTTTGTTCTGACTGTTCGCTTTTTATCTTTTCAAGTAGGGATTGACCTTCCTCAGAAATTTCAGGGAATTGTTGGTAGTTTTCTGTTAACGACTCCAAAATATAAGTGGCTTGAAAAGCATCTTCTAAGGCATAGAAGTTTTTCGCCATCAGAAGTAAACTTTTTGATGCCCAGAAGGGTTGACTGCTGAATTTTTGAGACAAAAGTGCAATGACCTCATTGGATTTGGCAAATTCATTGTTTAAATGATTTTGGTGTGCACGAAAATAATAGGCTTCTGCCGCTAAGGCATCAATGGGTGCTTTTTCTAGTTCATTAAAAGCTTTTTGCGCTTTTAAAGCATCCCCCAATTGGATGGAAGTCTGCGCCAAAATTTCGTAAGCATCCCACTTCACTTTGACTTCCAAGTTGGTTAATTCCAAAACAGATTCCGCTTTCGATTGCGCCTGCTCGAATGCTTTCGATTCGTAATAAAACTGCATCAGGTTGAACATGGCGTAGCGTTTGTTCTCAGCATAAACAGCTTCTTCTTCCAATTGTTTCCAAAGGGGGGCAGCCACATCAGGCCGCTCTTGTTTTACCAATAACTGGGTGGCCCGAACCAATGCTTGCTCAAAATACTCATTGGGTTTTTCATCGATCAGCTTTTGGTAATGCATCAGTGCAGGGTCGTAGTCATTTTCCTCATAATGTATTTCTGCAAGGACAAAATGAGCATTCAGGGCATGGAATCCATCAGGGTAAATGTCAAGATAAGATTGGAAGGATTTTTTGGCTTGTTTCTTCCTGTCGTTTAAAAACTGCTTTTCTGCCGCCAGAAATGCGGTTTTTTCCAACTCATTTTCAGAAAAAGCATCTATGTTTAAGCTCCTTAGCCACTGGGTGAATTGAGGTACTTTATCGAGATCAACTGCAATTTCTTTTAGCGTGCCTAAGGCCTGTTCCGCCACAGCATCTTTGGGAAAACGAATGACCACGTCTTTGAGCTCTTTTTCCGCAGCAACCAACTGCTCTTGATTGTAAAGAATGAGACCCTTATTGAGCCTTGCGTTTGGTACATAGGGGCTTTTGGGGAAAAGCCCAATCATTTCGTCATAAGTGTTGATGGCCGTATCAAAAGCGTTGGACACCGCATAGGCACTGCTCAATTCGAAGTAGGCGTCGTCTCCATACGGGGAGGCGGGATACTTTCTGATCAATTCTTGGAGGGTCGTGATCTTTTGGGTGTTACGATCGACAAAACCATAACTGATGGACTTTTGATAGAGTGCATAATCCGACTGAGCTGGAGACATATTGATGCTTTGATTGTATTGCTCGATGGCCGGCCAAAATCGATTCAGTGCAAATTCACTATCCCCCATTCGCAAATAGACATCCCGAATTTTTCCTCTGGGATAATGCTGCTGGTTTTCGATGACTTTGTTGAATGCTGCCAAAGCCAATTCATAATCGGCCATCTTAAAATAGGTGTATCCGAGGTGGTAATGGTATTCCAAATTATGAATCATTTGTCTGTGGGGCACATTATTCTCAAAAAGGAAAAAACCATCCACAGCATCTTCAAATCGATTGAGTTCGTAATGGGTCTGCGCCAACCAGAATTGTGATTGGGAAGTGATGACACCCGTCTGATCGTTTTTGACAGCTTTACTAAAATATTCCTCTGCTTGGGTATAATCTCCCGCATTGAACAGTTGTATGGCCTTGAGAAAGGTTACTCGTTGTAACAGGCGATCGTCTTTGTATTCGTTTTGAGAGGTGAGGATGGAGATCACCCCTTCGTAGTCACCGCTGTTGGTGTAGGAGCTTAAAAGCAAAGAAGTGAGTTCTTGCTCATTTGAAGTTTTGGGATAGGTTTCCAAATAGCGAATAATGACTTGCGGCACCTTTTCGTAAGGATTGCCAATTTCATAACTCAGACGGGCATAATTCAGCAATGCCGTTTGTGTGATGTCGGGATTGAAATTCATCGAGGCAGCGCTTCTGTAGGCATTGAGCGCCGAGGGTTTTCGTTCTTTTTTAAGGTAACACTCTGCCAAATAGTAATAGGCATTTTGTGCCAATTTGTCTTTTTTACCTATGATTTTACTGAATTGTTCAATGGCTTGACTGTAATTTCCCGTTTCGTAATAGGCATATCCCAATTGGTAAAAGTCGGTATGGGTCCATTTGCCATTTTTACCCTCATAATCCCTCAAGTACTTTATTGCTTGATCGTATTGTTGGGTATTGAAATAACTCTCTCCAATAATTTTTGAAAGCTCAGAGAAATTTTCAGCGTGTACCTTTTGAATTTCCTTTTCTCCCAGTTCAATGGCTTTTTCAAATCGACCCAACTTAAAATTCATCTCTACTTTAAAATAACCAAGCGCTTCTTGTTGGTCTTTATTGGATACGCGAGTAAATGAGTTGGATGCCGAAGCATAATCTTCCAATTGATAGGCAATGTGACCCAAGTAATAGTGGGCGTCGGATTCGTATTCGGGATTAGATTTTATATTTTCAAGCAGTGCTTTGGCTTGAGGGTATTGATTTTTAGTGAAAAGCGTATAGCCTTTGTTAAAGAAAAATTTAGGCAATTCGGGTCGGGGAACGTCTGCCTCTTTTACCTTGGCAAACCACTTGAATGCATAGGAATATTTTTCATTGTTGAAATAGTAATTGGCCAAATCAAGATAAACGGTTTTTAAGACCCCAGAATTGGGATATTTGGCCTGAAAAATTTGAATGAGTTTAACCGCAGCAGGATCATTGAGCCTCAGGGCAGTTACCATTTTGAAATAATCAATCTGCTCCCTTTCTTCATGGTTGAGGTTGAAATCTTCATACAATGCAAATGCCTGATCAACACTGGGATAATCTCCTTGATAATAGCGGTCGGAAGCATTGATTTTTAGTAGGGTGTTGTCAAAAAGTTGAGACCAAACGGGTGAAGTCAAAAAAAACAACAATAAGGGCAATAAGCTATTTTTTTTTGCTTTTGGCATGATCAAATTTAAAGAGAAACCTTTTTTATTATAAACGCAGGATTTTTTACTTACGTATAATTTATCAACAAATTTTATTAGCCAATCAAAACCCTTTACATTTGGAAAACATTTAAAACGGTATGTCAAAAAATATTGTTTCATTCAGCGATGCAACCATCAAGCAAGGGGGTAGGGACATTTTGACCGATGTATCTATTGATGTACCCGAGGGGAGTATTGTTTTTTTGATCGGCCGAACCGGAAGTGGCAAGAGCAGTTTGATCAAGACGATCTATGGGGATTTGGCATTGGAATCCGGCTTGGGCAATGTGGGTGATTTTGATCTTACCCGACTGAAAAACAAGCAAATTCCAAACCTAAGAAGAAGTTTGGGGGTGGTTTTCCAAGATTTTAAGTTACTCCCAGATCGGAATATAGAAGACAATCTCAAATTTGTCCTCAAAGCCACGGGTTGGCGTGATAAAAAGGAAATTGATCAAAGAATTGATGAGGTACTGGAGATGGTAGGCATTGCCGTAAACAAGAAAAAATTTCCCTTTGAGCTTTCAGGAGGTGAGCAACAAAGAATCGCCATTGCCCGTGCCTTGCTCAATGATCCCAAATTGATCATTGCCGATGAACCGACAGGAAACTTAGACCCTCAAACCAGTCAAGAGATCATGCAGCTTTTTAAGTCACTCCACCAAAAAGGAATGACCCTACTGATGGCCACGCACGATTATCAGATGATCGTAAAATTTCCTGGAAAGATTTTCAAATGTGAAGACGGTAAAGTATTTGAAGTCATTGCCAAAACCTAATCCATTCAATTCATTAAGAAATATGTCACTAGCAGCTCTCCCCAAAATCGGTTCCAACGAAAAGCAACAATTTTTTTTGATTGCTGGGCCTTGTGCCATTGAAGGAGAGGAAATGGCCATGCGAATTGCCGAAAAGATCAAAACGGTAACCGACGCCCTTTCTATTCCCTACATTTTCAAGGGCAGTTTTAAAAAAGCCAACCGCAGCCGACTGGACAGTTTTACAGGTATTGGTGATGAAAAAGCCTTGAAGATTTTGGAAAAAGTAGGGCAAAGTTTTGACCTCCCCACACTAACAGACATCCACAATGAACAAGATGCCGAAAAGGCAGCAGCCTATGTGGATGTATTGCAAATCCCTGCTTTTTTGGTTCGCCAGACGGATTTATTGGTGGCAGCTGCCAAAACCAATAAGTTTGTGAACTTAAAAAAAGGACAGTTTATGAGTCCGGAGAGCATGCAATTTGCGGTACAAAAGGTTAAAGACAGTGGCAATGAAAATACCTGGATTACTGACCGCGGCACCCAGTTTGGTTATCAAGACCTGATTGTGGACTTTAGAGGCATTCCAGTGATGAAACAATACGCCCCCACCGTCTTAGACGTTACCCATTCGCTACAGCAACCCAATCAAAGCAGTGGCGTAACTGGAGGACGGCCCGAGAGCATCGAAACCATCGCCCGCGCAGGGATCGCTACAGGAGTAGATGGCCTTTTTTTGGAAACTCATTTCGACCCTGCTTCTGCCAAAAGTGATGGAGCCAATATGTTAGACATCCAATACTTAGAAGGGCTATTGGGTCGATTGGCGGATTTAAAAGCTTTTATCAACCACTTGTAGTAAATTTCTTACTTAGGAATTTCATAAAGAATTAGCACTATTCCACAGCCCAACGCTTTTTTAGGATAATCATCCCCAAAAGACTTAAATTGGGAACTCCTAAATTTTATCACTTATGAAAAACCTACTACTCATTACATTTTTTTTAACATTGCTCTGCGCTCCCTTTTTTGGGCAGTACAGCGTTAACAAACTCAACTACAACGCACACGATTATTCCCATCAACCAGGCGACCGCTATGATCCCACCATTGCTGGAGTCGCTTCATTTTTGCTTCCCGGACTGGGACAGGTGGTAGCTGGTGAAACAGGACGTGGCCTGTTGTTCTTTGCAGGATCCATTGCTTCTACTGCAATTACACTGGAAAGCATCACCCGGGAAGGCGTTACTGTCTTAGGGTCTGGTAATAGTAGCAATGTTGAATTTGGATCGGGAACCTACATCGGACTTTTTGCCTCCTTGGGCATTTGGGTTTGGTCTATAACCGATGCGGTAAAGGTGGCCAAAGTCAATAACCTAGCGTATAGGGACAGGAATAAAGTCGGGCTTCACAGCTTTCGCCCTACACTGATCCAAAATCCAAACAACGGTCAACTGGCTGCAGGCCTAGGGTTCCGTATTTCTTTGAATTAATCCATTTCTATGGCGCCAAGATCGGGTAATCCCTCAATGGGATTGCCCAATAGGTCTTGATCGATAGCAAAATCGAGGTACAATCCTTTTTCGTCTCCTTCGATTGTTGTGATGGCAATGCCCTTATTTCTTACCAAAGCGGTATTGGTAGGGGTATAATCTTGGATGAATGTCCCCCCTTTTTTAAGGAACATCGCATCTCCCTCTAAAAGCGCATTAGGTTGGATCAAAGCCTCTTCAGGCCAATAGTCTCTTTTTAGAAAAATATTGTTGGTAAAAGTGACATTATCGATGGTGCCTTCCCCACCTTGATCCGGTCGGTATTGATCCCCCAAAACCAATTGGCTGTCACCCTCCACATGAAAAATATTATTGGCTATGAGTACACCATGGGAAACCTTGTCTACCGCAATTTTCGAAACAATGGAAGCCTTGGTATAGATGGTATTATTGTAAATATAGGTATTGAAAGGCCCGGTTCTGGAGTTGTTTTTACCGGCATATCCACTCAACCAAAAGGTCTTTCCTTCTTGAAAATTATTTCCAACACCCTTGACTCTGTAACCGTCATTGATGCTTAGGTTGTAACGATAGGCACAGTTGTAGTTGTTCCCCAATACCTCGATAAAGCCACCGGCATTGGACCAACTTAAATTCCTTTGTACAATGATATCATTGCAATTAAAGTCAATATGGCAGCCGGCAGAGTCGGCTGGCCCATTGGCATGGCTGAAAGTGTTTTGATCGATTAGTATTTTGGAAGACCCCCAAGTCCACAGTCCACTGCCTCTCCCCCAGTTTCTGGAATCGTCTGTGCTACCGGAGTAGCTGATGTGGTTTTCCGTCACCACGGCGTTTTCACATTTCAGCAATACCATTCCGGGACCTCCAATGTTGTTTAGACGGTTGTTGTGGATCTGGATGTCCTCAAACTTTAATTGGCTGCTGTTATTGAACCGAATTCCACTGTGACTGACTTTTTTTATGTTGCAATTGGAAACAGAGATATGGGTCAATTGGCCACTTGTACTGGTATTTAAAAACCGTATGCCCCATCCATAACTTTGAGTTCCATTGGGTGTGGTCACTTCGTCTTTATCACGGCTAAAGCCAGGGGCTTCGTAGTAAACCCCTTCGATTTCAACATTTTCAATACTGAGGTTATTAAAAACGCTATTGGATTGTATGTGAACCAATATTCCACAACGCATCCCTTCTGTATTAGCACCGTGATTGCTCTTGATGCCTCCCCCATTGGCGGTAATACTGAGGTTTGAAATACTGATGTTAGAGGAGTTTTCGATGTAAATGCCACTGTCGTAGCCCGCTGCATCAATTCTTGGCAGTTGTTGACTTGAAGATCCTGGTGGTTGATAATTACTGATATTAAGTCCATCCGCTCCTGTAAATCCTAAAATGGATAGCTGTCCCCTGAAGGAGCTACCATTAGACAAGCGTATGCTGTCTCCCGATTTGAGGTTGATTTCAGATAGTTTTTTAAAACTGGCAAAGGGTTGTTCGGCAGACAAGCCATTGTTAGCGTCGTTTCCAAATTGGGCATCAAAATAGTAAGCCTGAGGGGGGGTATTGGTAGTGGCCAACGCCCCCTCAGGCTTGCAAGATAACAATAAGATTAATATCAGATGGAAAACTAAAAATTTCGATTTTTCCATCATGTTAATTAATAACCAGGATTCTCTACCAAATTGGGGTTATCGGAGAGTTTCGTAAGTGTCAATGGATAATAGTAGTGGTGTGAAAGGAACTCCCTAGGACTACTTATCGCATTTTTGACTGCTATTTTATATTTTTTGGTATCGTGGTTGTAGATAAATGATAAACCTTTTAACATGGTTCCATTTAATACTTGCTCTGCAATTCTCCAACGGCGAAGATCCCAAAAACGGTGTTCTTCAAAAACCAATTCCACGGCTCTCTCATTTCGGATGACTTCTTCCGTGATGTTGGCTTTGGGGGGCATCCCAGCACGGGTTCTGATAGTGTTGATGGCTTCCAATGCCTCATCAGTTTTTCCTAAATAAAAAGCGGCCTCAGCCAAGTTGAGATAAGTTTCTCCCAATCTAAAGATATGGTAATCTTCACTGGATTGACCTCCTTCTTGCTGTTGGCCAGGGCTTTCATCTAAAAATTTTCTAAGCAAAAATCCTTGACGTAGGGGCTTGGGTCGAGGTTCAAAGGACCTGTCAGATGCTTTGGCAGGCGTACCATCTGGTAAAATTCCGCTTTTTACTTCTTTGCCATCAACGATACTTTTTTCGTGGAAATATGCTTTCTTTCCCCAAAAATCAGATTCATTGTATAGGAAAGCAGCTTTGAAGCGCGGGTCTCTGTTGTGAAACAACTCATCCATAGTCCATTCTTTTGCAGCATATTGATCGCGAGGAATGGCTCCAGAGGTACCATCTTGAAATTCAAATTTTTCTGCAATATCGAGATAGGGTCTGAAGTTTGAATTCCAAGCGAAAGCAAAATCTGCATGAACAGCAGTAACAGAAAGATCTGTACCGAAAGAAGAGGCGGCATCATAACGTTCCGTGAAAATCACTTCAGGATTGTTTTCGATTTCGTCCACAAATAACTGTTTGTGATTGAGCATTGGATCATCGGGATAAGCATTGTACAGAGAATGAGGACTGTTGTCGATCAACTCTTTGGAAGCATTATAGGATTTTTGCCAATAGGTGTTTTCATCACTACTGGGAATGCCAACGACACCGTTCAATTGTACTTGACCAAAACGGGCAATACTAGCGGCATAGAGATTGGATCGGCTTTGTAGTGCTTTTACTGCCCATTTACTGACTCTTCCTAGTTCTCCCTCATGAGAGTCGGGTAAATCAGCAAAAATTGCGGTCATTTCTGCATCAACAAAATCATAAACTTCCTTCTCCGTATTTCTAGAGACAAATAAGGTTTCTTCATCATCGTCAAGACCTTGAGCAACCGTAATCAAGGGGACTCCGCCATATCGAACGGCCAAATTAAAGTAAAAATAGGCACGCAACCATCTGGCCTCTGCCAATCTTTTGGTTTTGTAATCCGCCTCGAAATTTTCAGATGAACCCACCCTATCGATAAAAATATTGAGTTTTCTGATCTCATCGTATCTCCAATAATTGAGTGGCGCAAAAAGCGTTTCTGAGTTCATGGGAGTAGCAATGGCAGCATTGGGTTGTTGCCAAGGTGCAAACTGAATCATTTCGTCTGCCATACCAGCGATTAAGCCAAAGCCAGTATGATTACTGTGTAAATGTCTGAATTTAGCTCGAGCATAAACATCGGTCAAATAGGCATCAGCCAATTTTTCGTCTTGCCATACTGCCACCTCGGAAATTCGATCCAATGGTTCTTTGTTCAAAACGTCTTCACAGCCTAAAAAAGTGACTGTAAGTGTTAGATATAAAAAGTATTTAAGTTTCATATTCATTTTTTTAAAGTGATATGTTAATTCCATACGACAAGGTCCTTATCAAGGGATATGTAGATCCATTCTGAGTACTGGGCCCCTCTGAATCAAATGCACCCTTGTAAATACCAAGATTATTCCAAGTAATCAAATTAGATCCTGATACAAAAACTCTGAAGTTGTTTACTCCAATCATGTCTTTAATTTTGCTGGGTATCTCATAACCAATATTGAGATTTTTAAGACGTAAATAGGTTCCGTCTTGTACCCAAAAATCGGAAACTTGAGTGTTGTTAGCATTGGCATTGGCTGCCGTACTGGCCGGTAACTTTGCGTTGGGATTGATATTGACCCCAGGATTGTTAGGATCCGGTGTCCATCGGTAATCGTATTGAAACTTATAGGGAATAACATTATTGATCAGAATGTTTCTGATTTCATTCCCAAAGGTAAAGTTAAATCCTGTCGCACCTTGGAATAACATGCTCAAAGAAAAATTCTTATACGAAGCACTGAAATTGATTCCATAGACCATATCGGGCAGACCTCCTTTTCCAATCTCATCTTGATCTCTCCAGTCGATATAATTATCACCATTGAGGTCGACATAACGAATGTCTCCAGGGATAACACGGGAGTTGCCAGTTCCTCCAGCCAATAATGATTGATCAACCGGATAGTTATCAATTTCTTCCTGAGACATAAAGATACCATCGGTTTTGTATCCTATGTTTCTGTTCACCCAATTTCCACTATTTAATTGTATCAAATTGAACCTTTTGATAAAAGCAGGATCGTTTAATTCTGTTTCATCTTCGGCATAGGCTCTGATATCACGATCCACTGGCCAATACTCGTATCTTTCACGAGCAAAACCCAAAGACAGACCTAAGTCATAGGAGAGTTCTCCAATCTTGTTTTTGTGGGTCAACACCAAGTCAAATCCTCGGTTGCTGGTGGAGTTTTGATTTTCCTGCGGCAAGGTCGCTCCAAAGGTACTGGGGAAGTCTGCTAAAGGGGTGGCAAAGATTCCTTTCTGATCTCTGTAAAAAATATCCAACTCAACCCCCAAAAGACCATTGAAAAGTTGGGCATCGATTCCAAAGTTATAGGTGGTCAACTCTCTCCAAGTCACGTTAGGATTGGCCAAACCGGTAGTGGCAATAGCCGTACTCAATCCTGAGTTTCCAAAAAGGTAAGGTCCCGAAGCATATGAATTATTTGGCTCCTGAATGGAGAAAGCTTCAAGGTATCGAAATAAACCAATATTGTCATTACCCGTTTCACTGTAAGACAATCGAACTTTTAGGCTGTTGATGGCTTCAACATCCTTAAGAAAATCCTCTTCAGACAATCTCCAAGCGGCAGAAACACTAGGGAATAAACCCCATCGAGAGTCTTCTGCAAAGTTGCTGGAGGCGTCATAACGAAAACTAGATTCTAAGAAATATTTGTTTTTATATCCATAATTGACACGGCCCACGACACTGGAACGGCCAAACTCAAGTGCGTTTCCAGAGTTTTGGATTCCCAGTTCACTCCCCAAGTTAAGGAAAGGAAGATCTGTGGTCAACAAGTCCCTTCTTGAGGCAGAAAAGTTGATGGTTTCCTCATCTATGGTTTCCGTCAACAATAGACCTTTGACCTCGTGATCTCCAAATTCATTTTCATAACTAATGGAAATGGTAGGATACACTCTTTTGAATTGTCGCAAGGATTCACTCAGGTTGTCGCTTCCAGCCTGTCCCACTTGAGTAACTTCTCCACTTTCATTGTTGTATTGATAAACAGGCATCCGCTTGTCCAAATCTTTGGTTTGTAAATTATCAGACATATAGGTCAAAGTTCCTTTTACAGCAAGTCCAGTAAGTTGAGGGATTTTGTATTCCATCTGAATTCTTCCATTGAAGACTTCACCAAATCGATCCACAAAGCCAGACAAACTTCTCTGACTTCCCCCATAGGCTGCACGGTTGCCGAAGCCACCTCCACTGTTGGCCGCCACTTCAGGACGCCCAGGAATCACGGGGGGTAAAATGGGTTCAGAAACCTTAAAGGCATTGTAGATATTATTCAGTGGCATTCCAGGTTCAGAACGCTTGTCTTTCCTGTAACTCAAATCCAAACCAACGGTTAAATTGTCATTGATATTGAAATCGACATTAGAACGAACGTTGGTTCTTCCGTAGTTCAAATCTCCTGATCTAAAAGAACCTCCTTGGTATAAGCTACCGATAGAAGTAAAGAATTTCACTTTATCCGATCCACCACTGGCTGTGAGGCTGTGTTGGTCCATGGGTGCCCAAGTTCGAAAAACAGTTCTTTCCCAATCATAGGATTCAAAACCAGGGTCACCGTTCTTGTACGACTGAATTTGCTCTGGGGTATAACTGGCAGCTCCTCCCTCATTTTGCATTTCAACAAATTGCCCTGCATTGACATTGTTTCTCCAAACAACAGGTTGTTGGAAGCTCATGGTACCGGTGTAGGAAATTTGTGGCTTTCCCTCACGCCCCCTTTTGGTGGTGATCAAAATGACCCCATTTCCAGCTCTGGCACCGTAGATGGCCGCTGAGGCGTCTTTTAGGGTATTGATGGATTCAATATCATTGGGGTCTATTCTGCCCAAAGTCATTTCGATTCCATCAACAAGAATAAGTGGGGATCCAAATCCACGGATGTTTAGAGTCGTATCGTCATTACCCGGAATACCGGTGGTCTGCTTGGTGATGACCCCAGCTACCCTTCCTGCCAAAAGCTCGGTGCTGTTGGCGACCGATACTTGGGTAAGCTGCTCACCGTCCACTTTGACTACCGACCCAGTCAAGCTCGATTTTTTTTGAGTACCATACCCAACCACCACAACCTCGTCCAAGGCTTTGGTGTCCTCAATCAAGACAATCTGAAAGTTGGTGTCTTGTTCATAAACCAATTCTTTGGTCTCGTAACCCACATAGCTGAACTCGAGACTATCCCCCTCCGATACATCGGACAAGGTGAAATTTCCATCAAAATCGGTTTGCGTTCCGTTGGTTGTTCCTTTAACCACAATGGTCGCACCTGGAAGAGGACCATTTTCGTCAGAAATAGATCCACTGATTGTTTGCTGTGCCATCGAAAAGTTAGATATTAAAATACTTATGATAGTGAATAAAAAAATCGATGAAAAGTTTGTTAATTTTTGCTTCATATTTTGTTTTTTTTAAAACCAATATAAGTTGAGTTTTTTGATAAAAAAAAATAATTTTAGTTTCTTGAAAGAATTTTCATACAACTTCTTTCGGGGTTTTATGCCCAATAGTTCTTATTGATGTTGTTTCTAGTGGGGTATTTAAATAATGTGCTTCTGAAAAATTATTTTTATACATTTAAAATTGAAAATGACCATTTGTGAAACGGGAAAAGTTTTTTTTGATTGGGGTGGTATTAATTATCAGCAGTTTTTTTTTGTAAGATCTGGTGACCAACCCATTATAGAAATGAGTGCCCCTTTGACGTTGCGAGATTCTTGTCCACCGCGATTGTTGTATGATTTCTAGTTAATGAACTAAGAAAACCTCACTGTCAAAACCAAAACGGCATGAAATTTGTAACTTTGCGATTCCTTTAAAAAAGGAAGTTCATTGAAACATTGGGGTCGACTGGTTTTGACAGCAGGTTCCCATGACGGAGTAAGCAGGTCGAGCGCTGAGACACAGCTCGTAAATCTTATGTTTCAACTTTTTAAATGGCGAGAATAACTACGCTCTAGCTGCATAATTGACTGAATTATAGTAAGTCTTTGCCTAGTCCCGACCAGGTCGGGAAGCCGGATGTCTCTCGATAGCCCTTGTTGACGGCGATCGGTATTGAGGCACCATAAATGTCAACATCGAAATGCCATAGCATCGGTGGTGTTTTTCAATAAAGATGATAAGGGCATCTAGGGCGGTTTTCGGTCACTGATGCCTCGAAAAACAAACGAGAACTAAACCTGTAGAAAGCTTGGTTGTGACTTGTTTGGACGCGGGTTCGATTCCCGCCGACTCCACTTTTTTGCCCTGAAGACACAGTGTTTTTGGGGCTTCTTTTTTTAGTTGAGGTAGAGTTGCCTTTTCCTGAGTTTTTCAACTTTCACTCTAATATCCCAAATTTTGCAGTTTATTTTTTGATCATATTAGGGCATTCAAATAAAAATCTAATTCAATTAACATCATGTATATACTAACCAGGCATTGACAGCCTTAATTCCTGCTATTGCCTAAACTAAAGATTTTGAAAATGAAGAACGGATACACTGAATTCCTAAGAATGTTTGACTGGAACTACTTTATCACTTGAAGAACTCACTACAAAGCGCACCTTATGACTTAACGCAACAGGATTAACAAACTTATTTCCTCTACATAGGTGGAGGTACATTCGGTGTTTATTCCATCTTGAATACATCAAAAAAAAAATGAGAAAATAGGTTTAGGATTCTTATAATTGGTTAGGATGACGAAAAACTCCAACAGTTTCCATCTGTAGCTCAAATCGGTTTTCATAACGTTTGAAGAGATACGCTACTGCCTTCCCTTTAGGATTGATTACATGACTGCACTTATGAACTTTTACAGCTATGACATACACCAATATTTTTTTACACTCTCACGAATTCTATCCTCTATGTAGGCTTCACCTTCAAAAATGATATTGGTTTTAGAATGGGTTTAAATTATAAGGTTTTCTGTATTGTTTTCCTCGTCTTAAATTGGCTTCGAAATCATCTATAAACTCTTCTTTGGCTGGATCCCACTGCAGGGGTCTTCGGAATTCGTAGGCCAAATTGGCGATGTGGCAGATCGTTGCAGTTCGATGGCCAATTTCTACATCACAAATGGGTTTTGAACCATTTTTGGAAGCGGTGATCCAATCCGTTTCGTGAGATTCAGAAACATAGAGTCGCTCGTCAGTAGATTTTAATTCAATAGCTACCAATTCTTTGTCCGAAGTTTCAAAATATCCCCGGCTGATATCCATCGTTCCTTCAGATCCAAAAAAACGGACACCAAAACCACGTCCAAAGTTTAGATGTTCTACTTGAATTCCATTTTCATAATGCATTTTTAATCCTCTAGATGCAGTGGGTTCAATTGGAGCCTCGTACTTTACTGGCCCACTATGATCCATTCCTAATGCCCACTGAACAATATCAAACATATGGGCTCCCCAGTCGGATAATATCCCACCGCCATATTCGCGGTACCATCTCCAGTTGGGAAACCAATCGGCTTCTACGATAATTTTATGATAGGATCGCAGCGGAGCTGGACCTAACCACCGCTCCCAATTCAAATACTCTGGGGTGGGCTCATAGGGTAAATCACATGGAGCTGATGGGTTGCCTACTTCTACCCATACTTTTTCGATTTTTCCCAAATATCCATTGCGAACCAATTCACAAGCTTTTCTAAAGTCAGCTCTGGATCGTTGCATGCTACCAGTCTGTAATACACGATTATATTTTCGCGCCACTTTTTCCATCATTCTACCTTCATTGATGGTATGAGACATGGGTTTTTCACAGTAAACGTGTTTTCCTGCTTTCATAGCATCGATGGCAGGAATGGCATGCCAGTGGTCGGGAGTACTAACAACTACACCATCGATGTCTGGATTTTCCAGTAGTTTTTGGTAATCTTCGTGTACCTCAGCTTTTCCTTTCACTCCGTATTTTTCGTACTGTTCTTCAATTAATTGGGTAAACCTCAACAATCGTTTTTGATGAATATCACATCCGGCAATAACACGCGCTTGGTGTATTCTCGATATCCTTTTAACCAGCCCATTACTTTGAGCGCCAGTTCCTATGATTCCAACATTAAATCGATCGCTGGGGGCTATATTTCCTTTACCCAATACGTGGTGGGGAATGATACTAACCCCTGCAACTGATGCAACGGTTTGTTTTAAAAATTTTCTTCTATTGTTTTTCATTGAAAAATATATTTATCCTGTAATTTATAATTTTATTTAACAAATGTGTTTAAATCCGTCATTTTGGAAAAAAAAATCTGATCTTTTAGGTCAAATTTTATTTTTTTTTCCTCATTGCCATAAATTGTAAGTCTTCAAACTAATTTTCACCAGAGATAGTTAAAATTAAGTCATAAATTTAATCTTTGCAACAG
>JAQCBK010000094.1 GCA_027621505.1 Bacteroidota bacterium
GGCTGGACTCGAACCAGCGACCTTCGGGTTATGAGCCCGACGAGCTACCTACTGCTCTACCTCGCGATGCGGATGCAAATTTACAAAATTTATAGACTACCACAAAGCCTAATTCAAAGATTGTATCTTTACTCCATGTCAAAAACTCCTCATAAATCAGGTTATGTATCCATTGTTGGCAACCCCAATGTGGGGAAATCTACCCTAGTCAATGCTTTGATGGGTAAAGATTTGTCCATCACTACCCCCAAGGCACAAACCACCCGCCACCGTATACTAGGTCTTATTAATGGCGAAAACCACCAATTGGTTTTGTCCGATACCCCAGGGATCATTCAGCCCGCCTACGAGATGCAAAATTCCATGATGGATTTTGTCAAAGAATCTTTGGTTGATGCGGATGTATTGCTCTACATGATTTCCATAGAGGAAAAACAGATCAAAGACGAAGCTTTGGTAGCGCGCATCAAAAAGTCTAAAATACCATTGTTCGTTCTGATCAATAAAATTGACACCTCTTCTCAGGCTGAATTAGAGGTTGCGGTTCAAGAATGGTCGACTGTTTTTCCCAATGCCAAGGTCATCCCCATTGCTGCTCTTACCGGGTTTTTTATTCCGGAGCTTTTACAAATGTTGATTGAACTCCTCCCTGAATCCCCCCCTTATTTCCCAAAAGACCAGCTCAGTGATAAGCCCGAAAGATTTTTTGTCAATGAATCCATCCGCAAAAGTATTTTAGAAAATTACGATAAAGAGATTCCCTATGCTGTGGAGGTCGTTACCGAATATTTCAAAGAAGAAGAAAAAATCATTAGAATTCGGGCGGTGATATTAGTAGAAAGAGAAACCCAAAAAGGCATTATCATTGGCCACAAGGGGGAACAACTTAAAAAAGTAGGCATTGGTGCAAGAAAAGCTTTGACCTCATTTTTCGGGAAGAAAATTCACATAGAGTTGTTTGTAAAAGTCCAAAAAAATTGGCGTTCCAACCCCCAACAACTCAAACGCTTTGGCTATAAGCAGTAACGACACTGCCTTATCTCACAAATTCACTTACTTTTGCACTCAAATAAACCGTAATGGGAGGCATCGTAGCCATTGTAGGAAGACCCAATGTGGGCAAATCCACTTTTTTTAATCGTTTGATAAAAAAAAGGGAAGCCATCGTCGACGCGATCAGTGGGGTAACCCGCGACCGTCACTACGGTCAGTCCGATTGGAACGGAGTAGCGTTCAGTCTCATCGATACTGGAGGCTATGTCGAACGCAGCGATGATGTTTTTCAATTGGAAATTGACAAGCAAGTCAACTTGGCCATAGAAGAAGCCGATGCCATTTTGTTTATGGTCGATGTTGCACAAGGGCTAACGGGCATGGACGAAACCATAGCGCAATTGCTCAGGAAATCTCAAAAACCGATATTCTTGACCGCCAATAAGGGAGACAATGCTAAAATGACTGAAAATAGAGCTGAGTTTTATGCCCTCGGCTACGAACATATATATACCGTTTCCGCCATCAACGGCAGTGGAACGGGAGAGCTTTTGGATGCATTGGTCAAAGTTTTACCCGACGAAAGCCAGCCTGAAGAAGCCTTGCCAAGATTTGCTGTAGTGGGTCGTCCCAATGCAGGGAAATCCTCTTTTATCAATGCCCTGATAGGGGAGGAAAGGTATATCGTCACGGACATTGCTGGGACCACAAGAGACAGTATTGATACCAAATACAATCGCTTTGGTTTTGAGTTCAACTTGGTCGATACTGCTGGAATCAGAAAAAAAAGCAAAGTCAAAGAAGACATTGAATTTTATTCTGTCATGCGATCCGTTCGGGCGATTGAGCATTGCGATATTTGTTTATTGATCGTGGATGCTACTCGTGGCTTCGATGGTCAAGTCCAAAACATTTTTTGGCTCGCCCACAGAAACAACAAAGGTGTTGTCATATTAGTCAACAAATGGGATATGGTAGAAAAAGAAACCCAATCCTCCAAACTTTTTGAAACACAGATCCACGAAAAAATTGCCCCTTTTATTGATGTTCCCATTGTATTCATCTCCGCTTTAAACAAACAACGCATTTTTAAAGCCATCGAAACGGCTGTTACTGTATATAAAAATCGTTCCAATCGCATTCCAACCCGAAAATTGAACGACACCCTATTGCCAATCATACAAAATCAGCCTCCGCCCTCACACAAAGGAAAATTCGTAAAAATCAAATTTTGTACCCAACTGCCTACGCCTCATCCTCAGTTTGCTTTTTTTTGTAACCTCCCACAATACGTAAAAGACCCCTACAAGCGGTTTTTGGAAAACAAACTCAGAGAGCAATTCGACTACACTGGAGTGCCCATTCAGTTATTTTTCAGAAAAAAATAGTCAGAGATTTTCCCTCAATTGTTCCAACTTGGACTTGAGGGCTTCCAATTTTTGGATCACCGCCAAATTATTGTCCTCAGAGAGATTTTTGAGTTTCAACTGTTTTTTTGTCCCCTCAATGGTAAGTCCTTTTTCTTTTAGGAGGTAGTAGATTTTTTGAATATTAGCAACATCATCGAGGGTGTACTTCCGGGTTCCGCTGTCTTTTTTTTTGGGTTGGATTTCTTTAAATTCTTTTTCCCAAAATCGCAATAATGAAGGGTTGACATCGAATGCTTTGGCGACTTCTCCTATGCTGTAATATCTTTTTTCTGGGAGATTTACATGCATTAGTCCATGGATTGGTTTTCCTGGCTGGCCAAATTCAACATAATGTCAAACTCCTCTGCTGTTAGGTTTCCGGAGTAGTAATTCAATGGGTTGACCCTTCTGCCGTCTTTAAAAATCTCGTAATGCAAATGGGGCCCTACTGAGCGACCCGTACTTCCCACATAACCGATAATATCCCCTCGCTTGACTTTTTGCCTTCTTTTTACATTGTAGCTGCTCAAATGGGCATACAAACTTACATATCCAAATCCATGATCGATCCTTATGTGTTTTCCATATCCTGGAGACCGATTATCCGCTCTACCCACAATACCATCTCCAGAGGCATAAATGGGGGTACCCGTGGGTGCAGTGAAATCCATCCCCTGATGAAACCTTCTTTTTTTGGTAAAAGGATCAGTTCGGTAGCCAAAACCGGAAGCCATCCTTTTAAGATCATTTTTTTTGTTATCTTACCCATACTAGCTCTCTCCAAGGAGGTCTTCCTTACT
>JAQCBK010000035.1 GCA_027621505.1 Bacteroidota bacterium
CTATGTGTTTATCTATTTTATTTTAAATTATTTACCCCAAGGCTTGATAGGGCTTTTGCTGGCTGTGATTCTTTCTGCCGCCATGAGTTCTGCTGCCTCTGAGATCAACGCGCTTTCTGCCACTACCGTAGTCGATTTATACCAACGTTTTCGTAATACAGAAAACGAAAAGCACTATGTGCAGGCAGGAAAAGGATTTACCCTGCTTTGGGGGATCATTGCCATTGCCTTTGCTCTGGTGGGTAACCTCTTTGAAAACCTGATCCAGTTGGTGAACATCATCGGCTCCTTGTTTTACGGCACCATTTTGGGCATTTTTCTGATTGCTATTTTTCTAAAATCCATTCGCGCCAACGCGGTATTTTATGCAGCCATCCTAACCGAAATCATTGTACTTATCATCTTCAGTCAGGATTGGGTCAGTTTCCTTTGGCTTAATGTAATCGGGGCGGTACTCTGTGTTGCCATCGCCCAGCTTTATCAAAAGGTCCTGAAGTAATTGATAAGTTTTATTTACTCCATTCCGCGATAGAGGCCTTATTCATAATAACATAGTCTTTGTTTCCGGCTTTCTCGGCAAGATCCAAAGAAGTCTTGGCGGCTTTAATTGCCGCTTTTTTATCCTTGCGTTCTGCCAAAATCAAGGCGTATTGACGGTACATCCAAAAGGCGGGTGTTTCGCGCAATTCCAAGGCCTTTTCCATCCACTCTTGGGCTTGACTGAGGTCTTTCTTTTCTTGCAGGTAGTAAACGGCAGCTTGATAGTAATCTTCTGGTTTGGGTTGGTTGGAAAGGGTCTTTTCTATACTTTCCATTGCCTTGGCATCGGTAGGAACCTCAAAAGGAATGGCCACCAAAGTATGTTCCCAAATCAAATTGAGTGTCGCACCACCACTGCTAAAATCAGACATTGTGATGGTAAAGGTCTCTACCATGGGATCAAAATAAGTCGCTGGAACGGATACCGTCAAGGCCACCTGATCCTCTTCCCAATTGCTGGAAGCATCCCCCATATTGTTTTTCTTATAGAAATAAACCTCCCATTGGTCCGTATTGGGTCGGGTGTAGAGGGCGTATTTCCCGGCGGGCAGAGACTTATTAACTATATTTATAGGATCTGAAAAAGAAACCGTTGTGTTTTGATTGGCACCAGTTCTCCAAATGTCTCCATAACGCACCAATCCCCCCATAATTTTTCTCCCACGAGCAGAAGGTCTGGAATACTCCACCTCCACCGAGGTCAGTCCAACCTGTTGAGAAATCTTCCCCTTCGGACTCGGTTGGGGTGTTTTGACTTGGGCTAAGGCCCCAATAAAAATAAAATTGAACAGTAAAAAGTAATTCGTGAATTTCATGATTGATTTTTCTCAAATTTAATAAAACCTGTAAAGAATAGCCTATTGAAAAATTGTTTATATGTTGTTTAATATTTGTTTAAAATAGTTAAACAATTTGTATCTTTGTAGTGCTATGAAAATATACCGTCTCAGAGAAGTTCAAAAACTACCGATCAGTATGAAAGAGGCATGGTTGTTTTTGAGTGACCCCAAAAATTTAAAAGTCATCACCCCAGATTATATGGGTTTTGAAATATTGGGAGGGGACGAAAAAATGATGTACCCTGGTCAGATCATCAAGTACATCGTCACCCCCCTGATGGGCATCCCTACCCAATGGGTGACGGAGATCACACATGTTAAGGAGGGAGAGTACTTTGTTGATGAACAACGTTTTGGTCCCTACGCACTTTGGCATCACAAACATTTTATTCGACCCGTAAATAACGGTGTGGAAATGGAAGACATTGTGGATTATAAAATCCCCTTTGGGATTTTGGGACGCATGGTACACCCCATCCTAGTGAAACCCAAATTGAAAGAAATTTTCGATTACCGAAGGGAGAAGTTGAATGCGCTTTTCGGAGAATACAAAAGCTAAAAATGAAAAAGAACATTCTTATTGTGGGGGGGAGTTCGGGCATCGGCCTCTCCTTGGTCAAACAGTTGCATGAAGAACACCAACTGACAGTTGCCAGTAGATCCAATGACGCTTTAATGGGGCTGAACCATACCCATATTCCCTTCGATGTTGAATCAAACGAATTGGAAGTTTCTGGATTGCCAGATACCCTCGATGGGTTGGTTTATTGTCCTGGCACCATCAACCTTCGACCTTTTAAAGGTTTAAAGCCCGAGGTTTTTGCCAAAGATTTTTCCATCAATGTGATGGGTGCCATCAAAACTGTTCAGGCGGTTTTGAGCCGACTACAGAACAGTGCCCGTCCTGCAAGTGTGGTTTTTTTCAGTACGGTTGCCGTTCAAACCGGAATGCCTTTTCACGCCTCGGTAGCCACTGCCAAAGGGGCCTTGGAGGGCTTGTCCCGATCATTGGCAGCGGAATTGGCTCCTAAAATACGGTTCAATGTCATTGCCCCTTCACTGGTGGATACCCCCCTTGCGGATAAGTTTTTAAACAATGATGCCAAAAGGGAGAATGCGGCAAGCAGACATCCCATGCAAAGGGTAGGAAACCCCGACGAAATTGCTCAAATGACAAAGTTTTTACTGAGCGATGATAGCAGCTGGATGACAGCACAAACCATCACCATAGACGGGGGGATAGGAAGTATAAAAAGTTAAGTGCTTTGGAAAAATTTACTGTTTTTTGGTTTCGTAGGGATCTTAGGATCTCTGACAACAAGGGACTTTATGAAGCACTAAAAGGATCAAATAGGGTCATTCCCATCTTTATCTATGATTCGGATATCATAGATGATTTGAAGAAAGATGACCATCGATTGACCTTTATAGAAAACGCCTTGGGTGGCATCAATAATGCTATGAAGAGGAACAGATGTTCGATAGGAACTTATCGGGGCACTCCCAAGGCTATTTTTAAAAAACTCCTGCAGGAGTTTCCCATTGAAAAAGTGATCGCCAATCACGATTATGAACCCTATGCCAGCCATCGTGATACAGAGATCCAAAAGCTGCTGCAATCCGAAGGTGTTGACTTTGTTACTTTCAAAGACCAAGTTGTTTTTGAAAAAGACGAGGTGGTCAAAGACGATGGCAATCCTTATGTGGTTTATACCCCATATGCTAGAAAATGGATCGCTAAGTTTGAAACTGAAGGTATCGAAAATTATCCTTCCGAATCGCTACTGGATAATTTGTATAACGATACTGCGTTGCCTAGCCTGAGTTTGGCAGACATGGGATATAAAAAATCTGATTTGGTTCCCGTAGCATTCAAATTTGACAATGAAGTGATCGATGGCTATGAAGCCACCCGAAATTTCCCTGCTACTGATAGCACCTCACGATTGGGCGTACACCTTCGTTTTGGCACCCAAAGTATAAGAAGGCTCATTTCAAAAAGTGCTGAACGTGACAACCCCACCTTTCTGAAAGAATTGATCTGGAGGGAGTTCTTTATGCAAATCCTATGGCATTTTCCCCATACCAAGGACCAAAGTTTTAAAAAACAATACGATAGGATTGTTTGGCGAAATCAAGAGGAGGAGTTTGAAAAGTGGTGCAGTGGAACTACGGGCTATCCACTCGTGGATGCGGGGATGCGACAATTGAACAGTACAGGCTTTATGCACAATCGTGTGCGGATGTTGGTGGCCAGTTTTTTGTGCAAACACCTGCTGATCGATTGGCGTTGGGGCGAAGCATATTTTGCCGAAAAACTTTTCGATTACGAAATGGCCAGCAATGTAGGAAACTGGCAATGGGCCGCGGGAAGTGGTGTGGATGCCGCTCCCTATTTTAGGATTTTTAATCCGCACGAACAAATCAAAAAATTTGACAAAGGCCTCAACTACATCTCTCAATGGGTGGAAGACCTTGATGAACCCTCCTATCCTGCACCCATAGTGGAACATAAAATGGCTAGGGAACGTTGTCTATCCAGCTATAAATCTGCACTTCAGCAGGCATGAGAGGGGTCAAAAAACAACATTTACCCTCAAAAATTTGCCCGGTATGCCAACGTCCTTTTGAATGGAGAAAAAAATGGGAAAACAATTGGGAAAACGTTAAATATTGCAGTAAAAAATGTCAGAGGAACTAAAAACTGTGTTGCTGTGGTACAGAAATGACCTCAGAACATTAGACCACCAAGGGCTGAATCAAGCGATGGAAAGTGGCCACAGGGTCGTTGCCTACTATACATTCAATCCCCGTCATTACCAGACCCATCCTTTGGGATTCAAAAAAACCGATAAATTCCGAGCCCAATTTAACATTGAAAGCATTGAAGTACTCAAGGCCTCACTCAAAGCACTGAACATCTCCTTGATCATTGAACAAAAAGTACCCGAAGAGGGACTCCCTCGTTGGATAGACGAATTGAATGTGAAAGCGATCCATTTGCAAAACGAATGGACGGAAGAAGAAAAAAGAGAAGAAACCGCAGTAGCCCAAAAAATAGACCCTTCGGTTTTATGGATTCGACAATATGACCAATTTCTTTTTCATCCCGATGACCTGCCCTTCTCCCCGGCTCAAACTCCCGAGGTATTTGGCGCATTTAGAAAACGTTGTGAAAAGGAGGTAGCGCTGAGACAGCTTTGCCTTGATCCGAAGCCAATGCCCGATGAAAATTATATTGAGGTACCCCATGCCCTCCCCTGCCTATCCGACTTGGGTTTAACAGCAACAGATAAAGATCTGCGTACTGCATTTCCTTTTACAGGAGGCACAAAAGCGGGGATGGAGCGATTAAACTACTATTTCTGGGATACCAAAAAGCTTTCCCACTACAAGATCACCCGAAACGGAATGGTGGGAACCGACTACAGCTCCAAATTCTCCCCTTGGTTGGCCAATGGGTGTCTTTCTCCCAAAATGATCTATTGGGAAATCAAACGCTATGAAAAAGAAATTCAAAAAAACCAATCAACGTACTGGCTGATTTTTGAATTGATCTGGAGGGATTATTTTAAATTCATCTCCCTCAAACACGCCAATAAAATATTTAAAATCGGAGGGATATTAGAGCGGGACTACTCATGGAAAACAGAGCATAGCCTTTTCAAAAAATGGACAGAGGGGAATACCCCTGAGCCTTTTGTCAACGCCAATATGATCGAACTCAAAGCTACTGGTTGGATGAGCAATCGCGGCCGACAAAATGTAGCCAGCTATTTTGCAAAAGAATTGAAAATGGACTGGCGTATCGGGGCGGCCTATTTTGAATCCTTACTGATTGATTATGACGTTCACAGTAACTATGGCAATTGGATGTATGTTTCTGGGGTGGGGAATGACCCCCGAGATCGAAAATTTGATGTTAGATGGCAAGCAGAACGATACGACACCCAGGGAAAATTTCAAAACCTCTGGCTTCAAAAAACATTGTTCTAATGAAATTAAGACTCATTCTCGGCGACCAACTCAACCTGAATCACTCTTGGTATAAAAACAAAGAGTCAAACACGCTTTATGTACTCTATGAAATGCAGCAAGAGACAGATTATGTTGTTCACCACATTCAAAAAGTAATCGCTTTTTTTTCTGCGATGAGAGCATTTGCCAGAGATCTCAAAGCACAGGGACATCAAGTGCTTTATTTTGATATCCATTCGGCAGCCTCTCAAAAAAGTTTGACAGAAAACATTACCAGTCTGATTGCTGAAAAAGGCATTACCAAATTTGAATACCTGTTTCCCGACGAATACCGATTGGACGAACAATTGTCCTCCATCAGTCAGACGATTGCTATTCCGTCTGAAGGTTTCGATACCGAGCATTTTTTGACCACAAGAGAGGATTTAAAATCATTTTTTGATGGCAAAAAACAACTCATCATGGAGTTTTTCTACCGTGAAATGCGTCGGAAATACGACCTTTTGATGGAGCAAGGAAAACCCTTGGGAGGCCAGTGGAATTTTGACAAGAACAACCGTAAAAAATGGAAGGGAAATCCCGTCATCCCTCCCCCATTCCAAAGCGCACAAGAGCAGCACAAGGAGGTTTATGAATCGGTGAAAAAGGCTGCCGTCAAAACCATAGGAACATATGATGCCGATAATTATTTATTTCCCGCTGACCGAAAGGAAGCGCTGGCACAATTGGATTATTTTTGTAAACACCTTTTGGTACATTTTGGTGATTACCAGGATGCCATGCATAGCGATGAGCGCAATCTTTTTCACTCAAGGATTTCTTTTGCACTAAACACTAAAATACTTCATCCGCTGGAGGTCATGGAAACGGTGATTGCACATTACCACAAAAACAAAGACCAGATAGAACTCGCTCAGGTGGAAGGTTTTGTCCGACAAATTTTGGGATGGAGGGAATACATGAGAGGCATCTATTGGCGTGAAATGCCAGATTATAAGCAAAAGAATAAGTTGGAGAATTTCAACAAGCTGCCTGGTTTTTACTGGACGGGAAAGACCCGAATGAATTGCCTCAAGGAAAGTATTACAGACTCCTTGGAAACCGCCTATGCCCATCACATTCAAAGATTGATGATCACAGGGAATTTTGCGCTGCTGATCCAATGCCATCCGGATGAAGTAGACGATTGGTATTTGGGGATCTATGCCGATGCCATTGAATGGGTGCAACTGCCCAATACCAGGGGGATGAGTCAGTGGGCCGATGGAGGTATTGTGGCCACAAAGCCCTATGTTTCCTCAGGTTCTTACATCCACAAGATGAGTAACTATTGTGACCAATGTCAATACGACCGCAGCAAAAGAACCGGAGTGGATGCCTGTCCTTTTAACAGCCTGTATTGGAATTTCTTGGAGGACAAAAAAGAATTTTTCAGTAAAAACAACCGTATGGCCATGATGTTGCGACTCTTGGATAAAATTCCTGCAATGGAAAAACAAGAGATCAAAAACAGAGCCTTATCCATCATTGAAAACCCAGATGACTACTAATCTTGAACCCATTCACTTGGTTTGGCTGAAAAGGGATTTGCGACTGGAAGATCATCCCCCCTTACGGCTTGCACTTCAGTCCAAACGCAGGGTTTTACTGGTTTATATTTTTGAAGAAATCCTACAAAATGATCCTCATTACAGTCCTCGACATTTTGATTTTATCAAACAATCTCTTGAGGGAATCAATCTTCAGTTGGACACTTTTAATAGTAAAGTGCTTTCTGTAAACGGAAGTGTGATAGAAGTTTTTGAATCCATATCCAAAAAATTTCGAATTGAAAAAATATGGGCGCATCAAGAAACGGGGCTAATGGTCACCTATCAAAGAGACCTTTTGATCTATAGCTGGTGCCAAAAACAAGATGTTCCCTTTGAGGAAAAGCTTCAACAAGGAGTTTTTAGAGGAATGAAAAACAGAATCGATTGGATTAAAAATTGGGATGCCCTGATGAATGAAACCATTGAAAAAACACCATTGGATAAAAATGCTTTGGTCTCCAAAAAAGAAGTAGATCAAATCAAAGACCTCAGCCCTGCCAATTTAAATACCACGGTACACCCCCAACGACAAATGGGTGGCAGTCAATACGCCGTTAAGTACCTTAATTCTTTTTTTAGGGACCGTTACAGGAATTATCAAAAACATATTTCAAAACCCGATCTTTCTCGAAGGAGTTGCAGTCGCCTCTCCCCCTACATTGCTTTTGGTAATCTTTCCATGCGTCAGGTTTTACAAAAAACAGAATATGAGACTGCAAAGGGAAACCGGAGTTTTGCCCTCAAGGCCTTTGGTTCTCGTTTGCGGTGGCAATCTCATTTTATACAAAAATTTGAAATGGAGTGCTCCATGGAGTTCGAAAGCATCAACAAAGGGTATCAATCCCTCAACCAACCGATCAACAAAAAATACATCAAGGCCTGGGAAACCGGACAAACGGGCGTTCCTTTGGTTGATGCATCCATGCGCTGTTTGGTTGAAACCGGTTACTTGAATTTTAGGATGCGCTCCCTGGTGGTTTCTTTTTTTACCCACCACCTATGGCAGCCTTGGCAGGCTTGCGCACATTTTCTGGCCCGACAGTTTTTGGATTTTGAACCAGGAATCCACTATCCCCAGCTGCAAATGCAGGCGGGTGTTACTGGGATTAATCTGCTGAGGATTTACAATCCTGTAAAAAATGGAAAGGAACACGACCCCAACGGTCAATTTGTAAAACAATGGATACCAGAACTTAAAGATCTTCCGGAGGAGATGGTTCACAGTCCCTGGGAGCTGACCCCCATAGAAGCAGGTGTGTATGGATTTGAACCTGGAAAATCTTATCCCCACCCCATTGTTGATTTACAAAAAGCGAGGAAAAACGCTACAAGTACCCTCTGGCCCATGTCCAAAAGTGCTTCGGTTAGAAAGGAAGGAAAACGAATTCTTGCCAAACATACTTTGGCCGATCGCAACAGTTTGATGAGATGAAAAAAAATAATGATTTAAGCATAGAGCAAATCGACCGAATTATTGAAATGGCTTGGGAAGATCGAACACCCTTCGATATGATCAAAATGCAATTTGGCCTCAAAGAGGAGGAAGTCATTCGGTTAATGCGTAGGGAAATGAAATCCAGTAGTTTTAAAATGTGGCGAGCGCGGGTACAAGGCAGAAAAACCAAACACCTAAAGCAAAGAAATACAGAAGTTGACCGGTTCAAATGCAGCCGTCAAAAAGGAATCAGTAACAACAAAGTTTCCAAGCGCTAAACCACTAAAGTTGGTTCAGTAAACCACCTCCACATTCATCCCAAAGGCTGCAACTCCCATCTGATTCCAAGTCCCTTGACTGGTTGCACGTGCATACAAATTGGACCCAAAAAATCCAGCGGAAAACAACAGTTCTCCAATCCCCAAATCCTCAATCCATTCAATGGACACCAAAAAATCATCCTCCATAACTATATCATAAGATTGGAGGTCAACATGAACTTTTCCGGATTCGATATCTGTCTCCACAACAATCATCTCCTCCAAGAGGTTCTCATGGGGCATGCCCTCAACAAGGTTGTAGAAATTCAGTCTGAACCTAACAAGGCCATAGGTATTTTTGGCAATGGATATATTAAACGCCTCAACAAAAGTGGGACTTTTTCTTATTCTACATATAAAACCAATTTCATTTCCTAGGTCATTGGAGGTAAATCCCCCCACCAATGCTTTGGACTCGGTTTTGTTTCCCAAAATTTTACGTTTGTATTTTTGATTTTTTTTTCGTGTGAGGGTAACCCCAGCCAACTGCATGGACTTTTCCTCCATTAGGATGACCATTTCTTCCTTTTCTTGCTCGAGATAATCTTTTACCACAAAGTCTTTGGTTCCAAAACCGATCATAGAAAAACGCAATGTATCCAAAAGATTTTTTGATTGAAGCTCAAGGTAATAGTTGCCATATGCATCAGAAACGGTTCCTATATTATTGTTTAAAACACCAATATTGACGTATGGTAATGGTTCACCATTGGCCGCGTCCAAGACCTTACCTGAAATAAATTGAGCTTGAAGTTGATAGGCAAAAAAGAAGAAGAAAAGATGAAGGGCTCTCATTTGTTTAGGTTTCCATTCGGGTAATCTTAGCTCCCAAAGCCTTGAGCCGACCTTCGATATCTTCATAACCTCTATCAATTTGTTCAATGTTATGAATGGTACTGGTTCCTTTGGCAGAGAGGGCGGCAATAAGTAATGAAATTCCCGCTCGAATATCGGGAGAGGTCATCACTGTGGATTTAAGTTGGGATTTAAAATCGTGGCCTATAACAGTGGCCCTATGAGGGTCGCACAAGATGATCTTGGCACCCATATCGATTAGCTTGTCAACAAAAAACAATCGACTTTCGAACATTTTTTGATGGATCAATACACTTCCTCTTGCCTGGGTGGCAACGACCAATACAATACTTAGTAGATCGGGGGTGAAACCTGGCCAAGGCGCATCGGCTACTGTCAAAATAGAGCCGTCAATGTAACTTTGAATTTCATAGCCATTTTGATGGGAGGGGATAAAAATATCGTCTCCTTTTCTTTCAAGCTGAATTCCCAATTTTGAGAATACATTGGGGATTTGCCCCAAATCATCCCAACTGACATTTTGTATGGTAATTTCGCTTTTGGTCATGGCTGCCAATCCAATCCAACTGCCTATTTCAACCATATCAGGTAGCACCCTATGTTCTGTTCCAGACAAAGCGCTTACTCCTTCAATTGTGAGGAGATTAGAGCCTACACCGGAGATTTTGGCTCCCATACTGTTCAACATTTTACACAACTGCTGCAAATAAGGTTCACAAGCAGCATTGTAGATGGTGGTGGTTCCACGCGCCAAAACTGCTGCCATTACAATATTGGCGGTTCCTGTTACAGAAGCCTCCTCCAATAAAATATCTCGTCCTTGTAGTTGATCGGCATTTACTGTGTAAAAGTAATCTTCTTTGCTATAATTAAAATTTGCTCCCAACAGCTTTAGGCCCTCAAAATGGGTATCCAACCTTCTTCTTCCTATCTTATCTCCACCCGGCCGAGGAATCGATCCCTTACCAAATTTTGACAACATGGGACCTACCAGCATCACCGAGCCTCTCAATTGTTTGGCATCGGTTTTGTATTCTTGGGTCTCCAAAAAATTAAGATCAACAGCATCGGCCGTAAAGGCATACTTTCCTTTTTCCAGAAAAGCTACTTTGACCCCCATTTTTTGGAGTAACCTTATCAGTTTATTGACATCAACAATATCAGGAATATTGGAAATGGTAACAGTTTCTTCGGTGAGCAAAACTGCACACAAAATTTGCAAAGCCTCATTTTTTGCCCCTTGAGGGGTAATGTTGCCCTTTAAACTATGGCCTCCTTCAATTTGAAAACTTCCCATTAAAGCGGTAGATTAATATCGGCTACGACCGTTGTTTCGTTTTTTTCTTTTTGGATTGCTTTTTGACCCATTGCCATTTTTGGATCTGATTTTGAGGAACTCTTCGGAATCGGTCAAAGGCAAGTCCTCCTCCCTGACTTTGAGTTGGTTGTCTGACAACTCCATTAGGTGTTGGAGAATGACCTCATCTTGAACGGTATCTTTATTCCAGTTCAAGAAACATTTTTTCATGTGGTTGGCAATGTTTAAAATCAAAGCGTTTTTGAGGTCTCCCGCTTCCCAGCTAAGGGCAACAGTAATCATACCTTTGATGTTGTTGCCGTAAAATCGGTATTTTGGGTTTTTTTGAGGATAATTTAACCGCTCAGGCTTTTGTTCAAAAACTTCTTTTTGTGGCCTTTCAAAAGGACTGTCCACGTCCAATTGAAAATCAGACATGATAAAGAGCTGATCCCAAAGTTTGTGTTGAAAGTCGGGAACATCCCGTAAATGAGGATTCATATTCCCCATGATGCCAATCACCGCTTTTGCCATTTTGTTGCGTTCCTCCCGATCTTGGGTTTCCAAGATCTGGTTGATCATTAACTGAACATGTCTACCGTATTCGGGAATGATCAATTGCTCTCTTTTGGTATTGTATTGTAAGGTTTCCATTTAGGGAAATTTGTGTTTTGTAGAATTGAAGAGCTGCAATTTACTAAAAATCAAAGAATCAACTCGTTAATTATGTGTTTTTTATAAAATGATTACATCCTTTAAAGCGGAAGCTTTTTTATAAATTTCAATGACCGCTAATGGAGATTTCATTTCCAAAGTAATGGTCAAACTTTGAAATTTATTTTTGGAGGAGTTGACTAATGACACCCCTTCACTTGGATTATCAAAAAGCTGTTTGAGTTTGGGGATTTGATTGCTGTTGGATTTGACAATAAATTTAAACATATATCGTCCCGGCCAATTTTGTGAGTCCTCCAATTGCTGTTGGAATCTATTGTAAAAATCATCAGGATTTGCCTTTGATTTCATCAAGGAATAGTAATTTGTACAAATATAATTGATCTGTATAGAATTCAACCCGCTATGTCCCCTTCAAAAAAGCAAAAAATTGTAATCAGTGGTGGTCCAGGAAGTGGAAAAACCACTTTAATACGATTGCTCAGCAACAGAGGTTATTATTGTGAAGAGGAATTTTCTCGGAGTTTGATTGAAAGTTCATTAAATGAGGGAGAAACTAATTTTTTTAAATCTAGACCGCTCGACTTTAGCGAAAAGGTATGGAAAATGAGGAAGCGACAATATGAAAAAATAAATGAAGGAATAGTCGATTCGGCAAAGCCTTTCATTTTTTTTGATAGGGGTTTGCATGATGTAGTGGCCTATTTGGACTGGAGAGACACCCAATATGATCCAAAAAAATTCCAATTGTCAAAATACCCCTACGATCTGGCCCTTTTACTCCCCCCTTGGAAAGAGATTTATACACAAGACCGCCAAAGATTAGAAAATTTCGAGGAGGCTGAAAAGCTTTTCGAACATATCAAAAAGGTTTACAAAATCAATGGAATTCCCTTAATTGAAATTCCATTTGGTGATCCCGAGGAAAGAATTTTTTCAATTTTGCACTATCTCAATCATGGAAAAAAATCTTGATCTTTTAAGAACCTATTGGAAAAGCAATGCTTTTCGTCCACTACAAAGATCAGTGATTGAAAAGCATCTTGAGGGTAAAGACACCTTGGTATTGATGCCCACAGGGGGTGGAAAATCAGTTTGTTATCAAC
Source organism: Bacteroidota bacterium (assembly GCA_027621505.1). Classification (GTDB taxonomy): domain Bacteria; phylum Bacteroidota; class Bacteroidia; order Flavobacteriales; family Flavobacteriaceae; genus UBA8316. Next base: position 12,599 of record JAQCBK010000035.1, read on the forward strand.
TCCCTGCTTTGTTGAGGGAAGGACAAACTTTGGTAATTTCTCCCTTGATCTCCCTCATGCAAGATCAAGTAGATCAGTTGAATAAAAGGGGAATCAAAGCAATGTTTTTTGAACCGGGAGGCGGTAAAAATGATATATACAGACAATTGGATAACGCCCGTAATGGGGGTTTCAAATTGATTTATTGCTCCCCCGAACGTTTGACCCAACAAGATTTTATCTCTAATCTCAAAGAATTGCCCATTGAAGGTATTGCGGTTGATGAAGCCCATTGTATATCAGAATGGGGACACGATTTTCGACCTTCCTTTAGAGCCATTAAGCAACTGAAAAAGTATTTTCCCAAGGCACCCTATATGGCCCTCACAGCCAGTGCCACCCCAAGGGTGCTAGAGGACATTCAAAGCGCATTGGAAATGGAACATGCAGAGATCTTTAGTAGCTCCTTTGAAAGAAAGAACATCCGATACCAAGTTCAATACACGGAAGATAAAATGGGAACCCTACGAAAAATAATTTCAACCACACCAGGGGAGTCCTGCATCATTTACTGTCGTTCTCGCTCTAAAGCTGAAAACACAGCCAAAACATTACAAAACTGGGGATTAAAAGCGTCTTATTACCATGGAGGGCTTGAAGCAGGACAAAAGAAACAACATCTGGAAGATTGGAAAAACGAAATCAACCCCATCATGGTAGCTACGAACGCTTTTGGAATGGGCATTGACAAAAGTAATGTGAGAAAAGTAATCCATTTGATCATGCCTGAGAGTATGGAATCTTACTATCAAGAGACCGGAAGAGCGGGAAGAGACGGTCTTCCCTCCTATGGAATCCTCTTGGTACATCCCTCAGACAGTCAGCGTTTGTTTGAGCAATTTTTGAGTCACCTGCCCGATTCAAACGACATCAAAAAATTTTATAAACAGCTTTGCAACCATCTTCATATAGCCTATGGGGAGGGAGAAGGCATCACCCACAAACTTAATTTTAAAAAATTTTGCAGTGCCTACGGCTTGTCCCCCAAAAAAACACATCATTGCATGCAGATTTTAGACCGAGAGGGTGTTTTTGAAATGCAGGAGACTTTTGAAACCCAAACGCATTTAAAAATCAGTTGTCATCAATTGGACGCTGTTAAAAGATCCGAACAAGAGAATGCGTCTGGAAGGATACTGCGGTTTGTGATGCGAAATTATCAAGAAATCTTTCGAAAAGAAAAAAAAATCAATATGGGTCAAATGGTTGATCTATTGGGCATGGATTTCCCGAAAATCAAAAAAAATTTAAAGTTATTGCAACAGGAAAATATCATTGAATACCATCAATTGGACAGTGACATGAAACTGTATTGGAAGGTCCCACGTGAAGATCAGTACACCCTAAATCCCTTTCTAAAACGGATCAAAGCCCACCATCGACTCAAAGCCGATAAAATCAATACCATGCTGGATTATGCTTTTGAAAAAACAGCATGCAAGCGCAACAAAATTCTTCGTTATTTTGGTGAAAAGCGCAGCGCTCCATGTGATCAGTGTTCCGCCAAAAGCTGCGAAAAAAACAAGCGACCAGGGCAAGATGTCGAAATTAAAATCAAAGAGGTGTTGAATAAGGAGGCGCTAAGTGCATATGAAATTGGGATGCAGATGGGGACATCAAATGAATACATTGTAATAGCTTTGCACAAGATGATGGAGGAAAGTGTGATCGGATTGGATGAAAAAAATAAGTTTTACCTCAAATGAGTCAACGTATTATTTTTTTGGGTACCCCGCCTTTTGCAGTATACTGTTTGAAAAAAATACTTGAGGAAAAGATCAATGTGGTTGCGGTTGTCACAGCACCTGATAGTCCTGCAGGAAGGGGAAGAAAAATTAGTGAATCTGCCGTAAAACAATTTGCTATAGGTGAAAAAATTCCCGTTTTACAACCCACTAACCTAAAAGACCCACAGTTTGTTGAGCAACTTCGATCCTTGTCCCCTGATCTGATGGTAGTGGTCGCATTCCGGATGCTACCCGAATTGGTTTGGTCCATTCCAAGCCATGGCACCTTTAATTTACATGCCTCTCTGCTTCCTGACTACAGGGGAGCTGCTCCCATCAACTGGGCCATCATCAACCAAGAAAAATTTAGTGGGGTGACAACCTTCTTTATCAACGAGGAGATCGACTCCGGAGCGATCTTACTGCAAGAAAGGGTAGCAATTGAGACTGAGGAAACCGCGGGAAGTCTTCATGATAAGCTTGCAAAAACAGGGGCAGCATTGATCGTAAAGACCATTCATGGAATTTTTAAGGGGGCCCTTGTCGGTGAAAAACAGCCCTGGAAAGGGAACGAACCATTGGCACCAAAGTTGGATAAGGAAAATGTATTCTTGAACTGGGATGAATCTTTGACTGTCATTCAGGCAAAAATTAGGGGGCTATCCCCTTATCCTGGAGCCAGAACGATATGGGTTGAAGATGATAAAGAATCGGTAGTCAAAATTTTTGAAGCAGTAATCATTAAAGAAAATCACCAGATCCCCCCTAAAAAAATCATTTTCAGGGACAAGAAAATCTTAATTGCTCACCCTAGCGGTTTTTTAGATTGTAGCGTATTGCAGTTGCCCAACAAAAAAAGAATGGAGGCCAAGACATTGCTGAATGGTATGGATTTATCTTCTATAATCAGAGTAAAATAGCTTAAACCCCCCGTCATTATTAACAAATAGTTGATTTTATTAACATTAAAGCGGATTTGAACGAAATTTTCATTGGTCTTTGTTGAAAGCGTATAAATTTGTCGATATAATAAATAACCATTTTAGATTATGAACAAATCAGAATTAATTGATGCAATGGCAGCAGATGCTGGCATCTCCAAAGCCGCTGCGAAAGCAGCACTTGAATCACTAATTGGAAGTGTAGGTAAAACTTTGAAAGGAGGAGGACGTGTTTCTCTTGTTGGATTTGGTTCCTGGTCAGTTTCCAAAAGAGCTGCCAGAGAAGGTAGAAATCCCCAAACTGGAGCTACCATCAAAATTGCAGCCAAAAATGTAGTGAAATTCAAAGCTGGTGCTGAACTTTCGGGTTCTGTCAACTAGTAGGTACAAAATCTAAAAAAGCTTCCCAAATGGGAAGCTTTTTTTTTGGATTAATTTTTTTTTCTTAAATTATGATATAAAATTAATCCATGGAATCTGGAAAACTTCTAGTTGCTGACCCCTCGGTCTTGGGTGATCAAAACTTTCATCGATCGATTGTTATCATGGCCCACCAAAAAGACAGTGGGTCTTTGGGTTTTATTCTCAATAAGCCACTGGATTACGAGTTGAATGATGTTCTCCCTGAAATCAAATTGGATTTTCCTCTATATTACGGGGGTCCTGTCGAGCAAGACAACCTTTTTTTTATACACAATGCAGGTCATTTGGTCCCTGAAAGTATCAGAATTGACGAAAAACTTTTTTGGGGAGGTGATTTTGAAAAAATCATTGTTCTGGTAAACGAAGGTGTACTCACCCGTAAAGATATTAGATTCTTTTTGGGCTATTCGGGCTGGTCAGAGGAACAATTGGAACAGGAAATTAGTGCCCATTCTTGGGTGGTGATACAAAATCCTTTGGCTGGAAAGATTTTATCCTGCAAATCTCAGGATCTTTGGAAGGATCAAATGGTGGCTCTCGGGGGGAAATATTTGTTGTGGTCTAATACTCCTGAAAATCCCTCTCATAACTGATTTTTAATAAAATTAAAAAAGTTTTGTTGTATGACCTCGCTTCTATGGGCTTCAAACTTTTTCTTTCTGAACTGCCCCACCTGCAGCCATCCATACTCGGGGGAAATTAAAAATAGTTCCTCAGCTTTTTGAATAGAATATACAGCTAGCTCACTTTCAATTACCTCCAACTCCGTTTCATTTTTGATAAAGTCAATCAGCGTATTTCTCAATACTGTATTTGCAACGCCCTCTGCAAGTTTTGGGGTTTGAATTTGGCCTTTGTCAAACAAAAATACAGCGCCATGGGTTCCCTCTGCGAGTCTTTTTTGATCATTCATGATCAAGGCCGCGTCAAAGCCGTTTTCGTATGCAAATACCCGACCCAACTCCCGAAGCGCTTCATTGGTTTGAAAAAGATTTGAGTATTCATTGGCTAAAATGTGATGGTCTTTGTACAAAATCAAATTAACTTCTTGGGACAGCCATGATCCTGTATCCGTTTCCATAATAAAAAAAAGGGGAACCACCGCTTTTGCCTTTATGGATTCTCTGCTTCTGTAAAATTTTAAGGTCACTTTCTGAATGTCAAATCCGATGTCTTGGTCGCTATTCAACCGGTCCAACTGCTCTTGAAAATAGGTGAGTGTAAAATTCATAGGAATTTCCAACCTAAACCTTCTCAAATTGGCCATGATGGAAAAATAATGGGGCTCCAAAAGAGCAATTTTTCCTTGAAATGCCAAAGAATGATGAGTGTATACTGGCAAAGTGTTTAAACGAGCAAGCAGTTCTTCAGGAATATCCTTATATCCAGAAAAACATTTTCCATTGAGATTAATCATTAGAAAAAGTTTAGGCAGAACCTAAAACTTGTTTTAGATCAGCAATTAGATTGTCCCAGAGCAGTTTGGACTCCTCTATTTCGTCTTCATCTGCAAAATCTGAAACGACCAAAGAAACGTCTTTGGTGATTTCATCTACCTCGATTTTAAATTCGAAATAATAGTCTTTGTCGTCTTCCTCTCCATTGTCCCATTGAAAACGAACTTTTTCATTCGATTTTGATTGGATCAATTTGGCCTGTTCCTCAGAGTCGTCCCAGATAAACTGGAAGAGCTCTCCTCTAGAATTCACATTGTCAGCAAACCATTCAGACAATCCAGAGGGCGTTGAAATGTATTGAAACAACAATTGCGGCGAGGATTGGAAATCGTATTCTACTGAAAAGAAGATTTTGTTACTCATCAAGGCAAAATTAAGCGGTAATATATATAAAAAAGTTAAGCTAAGATTCAATTTGTTTATTTTTTTTAAATCTTCAAAGGGTCACTAAAAATTATAATTTTATATTTGCGAACTGAAAATGGCGAGGTAGCTCAGCCGGTTAGAGCGTCGGATTCATAACCCGGAGGTCGGGAGTTCAAGTCTCCCT
>JAQCBK010000095.1 GCA_027621505.1 Bacteroidota bacterium
GTAGCTCAGGGGTAGAGCGTTTCCTTGGTAAGGAAGAGGTCACGAGTTCAAATCTCGTCATTGGCTCTCTTGTTTTCAAGGAGTTACGAAACACATCGGACTCCTTTTTTACACCTTACAACCAGAGCGAAAACCAATAATTCTTAATAATTATTTTAACCAAATGATTGCTTACCGTTTCCAAATGTTATTAGCGAAATGAGCAGGTGCCTTTGATGTAATGTGGTCAATTTTTATCTTTGGATCAATCATCAATCAATGAAAAATTTTTTAAAGACAATTGGAGTCATTCTTATAATTTTGGGCATTTACCTATTTGTGCAAAATGTGGTTCAACAGGGAGGGTATCAAATAATGATCGGAGCTGCCACTGGAGGAATGGGTTTATTGTTCTTTAAAAGTGCCAGCAAATTTTAATTTAAAAATAACTGAAATTCAATTTTTACAACCTGTCAGAATGAATCAGATAGAGAGGTAGGGGGTATGGTTGCAGTTTTTTAATTCCAACCCTGTTTTTTTAACCGAAAGGTGATTACAATTGGACCTCTGCTTTTTATTGAAGCAAATAATTTTTTAACAGGAATGAATTATATCCCTCAAAAAAAAGGGGAATCTATAATGAATCTTCCTTCTACATTTTTCAATCAACATTACTTCATCCCCAAATCTCCATTAAACAAATCAAATGAAAAAACTTTCATACAAATATTACTATACAAATACATAAAAATCAATGGTTTGAGATAGTATTTATTTATCTTGTAATAAGAGTAGGTTATGGTTATCTAAAAGAATCCATTGTTTTTACGTCTAATTTTCCATTTTTAATTTCTCCTCCTTGAAGATCAGGAAGATTCGTGTCTTAAACTTCGGTGCAAGGGTGCCTGGATGAGTTTTAAGTAAAATAAGGGCCACTGTTTGGGTTTGAAGGGAAGCTTGACCAATGAACTGACTAGATCCACCACCCAAAACAGATAAAAGCCCAACAGGGGATGGTGTTTTTTTAAAATATAATATTTGGAAATCACCAATTCCATTTTACGTTTAAGATTTTTTTCTGTGCTGCCGCCATGGTAATGTTTGTAGGTAGAGTCAGGAACCAAATAGGCGGATTGCCCATGATCAAGAAGTCTTTTACAAACATCGGTTTCTTCATAATACAAGAAAATCTGTGGATCAAATCCACCAATCGCATCAAAATCAACGGCACGAAAAAACATAAATGAACCTGTTACACTAGCAACTCTGACGGGATAATTGTATTTTTTTCTTGCCTTAGGATATTTTTTTACATCAATCCATTTCAATATTGATCTGCCAAAAATTTCATAAGCAGGGGAAATGAAATGAATAAAACTCGCTTTGGTTTTTCCCTCCATAGATAACATTTGGGGAGTAGCTACCCCTACATCGGGTCTAGAATCCATAAAGGATTTCATCGCTGAAAGACAATCGTTTTCAAAGAGTACATCACTGTTGATAAAGGCATAGTATTCCGCTTTGGCATGTTTTACACCCAAGTTATTTCCTCCCCCAAAACCCGTATTGATCTCACTCCGAACCAATCGGATGTTGTCATTTTCTGGGTACTGACTCAAATGTTTTTTGAGTTTTGTAAAACTTTTGAGTTTTGAGGCATTGTCCACCACGATAATTTGATATTTCAAATCTTTCGCGCTATGTTTCAGGATACTTTCGATCAGATCAATGGTGAACTGTTCAAAGTTGTAGTTGATGATGATGACGGCGATTTGGAACACAACCCAATATATGAAAAATACCTACGAGACATTTAGGTCTGAAGGATCTTTTTTTAATCAAAAATAGAAGTAGAAAGGGATTCGAATTTACTTACAAAAAAAATCCAAAAAATGTGGCACATACGTTCACATAATTACAAAAATTTTTTAAATTTGCACCCTCTTAAACAATAAAGACACATTAAATTATGGCTAAAGAAACTTTTGATCGGTCAAAACCCCATTTAAACATAGGAACGATTGGTCACGTAGATCATGGTAAGACAACGCTTACCGCTGCGATTACCAAGGTACTTGCAGATGCAGGTTTGTCTGAGGCGAGGAGCTTCGACCAAATCGATAACGCACCCGAAGAAAAAGAACGTGGTATTACCATCAACACATCCCACGTTGAATATCAAACATTAAATCGTCATTATGCCCACGTTGATTGTCCAGGTCACGCTGACTATGTCAAGAATATGGTAACTGGTGCGGCTCAGATGGACGGTGCCATTCTGGTGGTAGCGGCAACGGATGGACCTATGCCACAAACCCGTGAGCACATCCTTTTGGGAAGACAAGTTGGGGTTCCAAGAATTGTTGTGTTTTTAAACAAAGCAGACATGGTGGACGATGAAGAACTGTTGGAATTGGTAGAAATGGAAGTGAGAGAATTGCTTTCTTTTTATGATTACGACGGTGACAACACCCCTGTCGTTTTGGGATCTGCCCTAGGTGCGCTAAACGGAGAGCAAAAATGGGTAGACACCGTCCTTAAGTTAATGGACGAAGTAGACGCGTGGATCGAATTGCCCACACGTGATGTTGAAAAAGACTTTTTAATGCCTGTTGAAGATGTATTCTCCATTACTGGAAGAGGTACTGTTGCTACCGGGAGAATCGAAACTGGAGTGGCCAACACGGGTGACGAAGTTGACATCATCGGTATGGGTGCTGAAAAAATGAAATCTACCATTACGGGAGTAGAAATGTTTAGAAAAATATTGGATCGCGGTGAAGCTGGAGATAACGTAGGTATTCTTCTGAGAGGAATTGAAAAAACCGATATCAAAAGAGGTATGGTTATCTGTAAGCCTGGTTCAGTAAAGCCTCATGCCAAGTTCAAAGCAGAGGTGTATATTTTGAAAAAAGAAGAAGGAGGGCGTCATACCCCTTTCCACAACAACTATCGTCCCCAGTTCTATGTAAGAACCACCGACGTTACTGGTAATATTGTATTGCCCAATGGTGTGGAAATGGTAATGCCAGGAGACAACCTAACCATTACAGTAGATTTGATCCAACCCATCGCTTTAAATGTAGGTCTTAGATTTGCGATTCGCGAGGGAGGAAGAACTGTAGGAGCTGGTCAGGTAACTGAGATATTAGACTAATA
>JAQCBK010000036.1 GCA_027621505.1 Bacteroidota bacterium
CTGTTGCAAAGATTAAATTTATGACTTAATTTTAACTATCTCTGGTGAAAATTAGTTTGAAGACTTACAGTTGGAGATTAGGGGGGATTAGCTACTGCTGTTCAACCCCTCTTAATGCTTTTCAATATCCTTTATGATCAAGGGGGCATGATCTCTTGAGTTTTCGATAAACCATTTATTGGTCTTTAGTCCTCCGCACACCACCCCTGCAAGATAAACGCCCTCTGCTGTAGATTCCATACTATCGGGATCGTATTTGGGCGTCCGGTATTCATCCTTATGGAATTGAACACCTAAAGATTCTAATAACTCAAAATTGGGTTGATAACCCGTCATGGCCAGTACAAAATCGTTGTCAATGGTCTTGACCTCATCCGCTGTTTTGAACCGAACATGATCGGTAGTTATTTCTTCAATCTGAGAATTGAAATAGGCGTTGATACTGCCCTCTTCTATCCGATTGATGATGTCTGGTTTTGACCAATACTTTACATTTTGACCAATTTCTTCCTCCCGTATAATCATGGTTACACTTTTGGCTCCTTTTCGGTAAAGTTCCAGTGCCACATCTACCGCTGAATTGGCTGCTCCGACCACAACCACATTCATTCCGAAAAAGGGATGAGCTTCTTTATAATAATGCTGCACTTTGGGCAATTGTTCACCCGGGACATTCAACAAATAAGGAAAATCATAAAAACCTGTAGCAATGACTATTTTTTTACATCGGTAATTGCCCTTGTCGGTGATGACCTCAAAAAAATTACCTTGTCGCTGAACTTCAGTTATTTTTTCGTACAAACGCAAGGGTAATTTCCAATGCGTGGTAACCCTACGATAATACTCCAAAGCCTCCCCTCTAGTGGGTTTGGGATTATGAGAGATAAAAGGGACGCCTCCTATTTCTAATTTGTCTGAGGTAGAGAAGAAAGTCATATTCATCGGATAGCGATAAAGAGAATTGACCAAACAACCTTTGTCGAAAATCAGATGATCCAAATCCTTTTTCTGGGCCTCTATTCCACAAGCCAATCCGATAGGGCCTGCACCAATGATGATAAGGTCTTGAATTTTATTTTTCATAAAGACCAAGGGTCTATTACAGTTAAAAATTAATTGTCTAAATTTAAATCACAATTTATTAATCTCAATGCTTAAATCTTATTATCAAAAATACTTTTCTTAAAATGAATAATCTACTTTTAAAAAATAAGGCAATCCTGCCTGAAACGTCTTATTTCTTCCTTCGCTTTTTCACTGGAATAATGATGTGTTATTATCACGGGTGGTCAAAAATTACAGCAGACGTCAGTCGCTAGGAAAAACTTGGAAGCAGTCTTACCCAATGGATCGGTTCTGAGGTATTAAATATTCCCCTTGGTTTTATAGCCTCCTTTGTAGAGTCCATCGGTGCTTTATTTATTGCCATAGGATTTCTATCCCGCCCAGCTGCATTTCTTTTGGGTTTCACCATGTTGGTGGCCAGTTCCAAAAAAATTGGTGAGGTAGGGATTGATGGTAGCGAGTTACCTCTACTTTTTCTGATGCTGAGTATCGTTGTTCTACTTAAAGGCTCTGGAAAATACAGTGTAGACCAACTGCTTTTTTAGAATCAATCATTCTGATTGTACCGCTTTCCTTCGTAAAATTTCTTTGCGAATGAGTTCCAGTTCCCTGTGCGTTTGTCCTTATCTCCTTGTTTCCAATGTAAAGTGGAATATCAACCTGTTTTGCATACATTCTGCGGTAGGTAAGAATCAGGCTTTTGGATTCATCAGAACCGGGCAGGTATGGTTTCACCTGCTCATTGGTAGGGTTGGGAACCCTAAAGATTGCATTGGACATGATTGGGGGCTTTGGGTTATATATTCAAAAATTCCGATGGTAAAAGGGAAACTTTTTACCATCGGAATACTGTTTCAAACTAGAATTGGCGGTTTTTTCCGCTAAGAAATGCATTGGCTTCAGTTTCCTTAAAGGCCGCTTTCTTGTTGTCCCAGTGTAGGGTCTTATTGGGAAATCTCCCAGCAATAACGCCCAATAAAATGGTTTCTGTAAGCCTGGAGGCATAGGAGAAAGGTGCAGAAACCTCATCTCTCCCCAAACAAGCATCTACAAATTGGTGATAGTGTTTTGGTGCATCCCTTTCATAATCGTTGACCGTGATACCCAACTTCTTTTCAGGGTCGTATTTGTTAACATCAATCTCTTGGTATTTTCCATCTACAATCAAACGGGGTGGCTCCATAAAATGAGGCAAGAGTAATCTTCCCTTTTCTCCGATAAACATGGCACCTTGTAAGGGTAATTTTTCATTGTTGGGCAGTTTGAGTTCTTTGTGGGGTTTGGGTGCCCCTTTACCGTCATGCCATACCCACTGAAAGTTTTCGGTAGTGTATTGTGTTCCTGGGAAAGTATAGACGACTTTATTGATCTCTGGATACCCAAATCCATTGGGTTTTCTACAGCTATTTTTAATGGTTTTGGGAACGTCCAGGGCCAAGGCATTGTAGGGGGTGTCAAAAATATGAACGCCCATGTCTCCAAGTGTACCACAACCAAAATCGACGAGTTTTCTCCAATTTCCTGGGTGGTATACTTTTTCTTTAAAGGGACGTTCTTCGGCAGTACCCAACCAGAGATTCCAATCCAAATTGGAGGGTACTGAATCACTTCCTGAGGGTTTTGGCCCATCATAACCCCAATTTTTGGGTGACCATGCCCTCACTCGACTCACTTTTCCAACAATACCCGATTGGATCAAAAGGGTAGCGAGTTTGTAATCGTAAAAGGAATGTACTTGGATTCCCATTTGGGTAACCAAGTTTTTTTCTTTTGCCATTTTCCGCATGGCACGTACCTCGGACACATGATGCGCCAACGGTTTCTGACAATAGACAGGTTTATTCATTTCCATGGCCATGATCGAAGCAGGCGCATGGGTATGGTCGGGGGTAGAAACCACTACAGCATCTATTTCACTGGCCATTTCCTTGAGCATAACCCTGTAATCTTTATAGGTTTTGGCATTGGGATGGCTTTCACTGGCTTTGGCAATGGCATTGGAATCCACATCACAAAGTCCTACCACAATAACATCTGGGTGTGAAGCAATGGACTTGAGATCAGCGCCTCCCATACCTCCTACACCGATGTGAGCCGTTCTCAGTTTTGTTGCTGTGTCACGGATCGCAAATACAGATTTTGGTATAAAAGCAGTTGATGCTGCTGCCAATGAGGTCTTTAAAAAGTCTCTTTTTTTCATTGATGTTATTTTAAAGTTTTTTGATTTTGATATTTCTAAAGGATAAATTACTGCCGTGGTCTTGAAAACCAATGTATCCGGTTTTGAATTTCCCATAATCAGGAGCATTGTTCCACTTCCCAGAATTCCTTCTTTTATACCAATCCTCCGACCATGGGACAAATGACAATACTTTTTTCCCATTGAGCCAGTGTTCGACATTTTCAGGAGTAAAAACAATCCTACTGCTGTTCCATTGACCCGGGGGATAAAGTACCTTCTGGGTCGTGTCAGGGACATGCATGGCATAGTCAGCCGCTGTAAGTTGCCAGTCCTTTAGTTCGTAATTGTGAATTTCGGCATAATTCTCATCGTCTAAAAGTTGGTATTCGGGGGACACGACTGGAGGGCCGTCATAACCTTCTTTGAGATGGTAAAAGATTCCGCTGTTCCCACCTTTGGGGATGTTCCACTCCACATACAATTCGAAATTATCAAACTCTTCTGCTCCATAAATGATATCTCTGCTTCCTTTATAATCATAATCTTCCTCCAAGATTTGGGCAGTGGTAAAGGTCAAAATGCCGTCAACGATTTTCCAACCTGGAGGCATCTGATCTCCGTTATAGGCCCTCCATCCCGCTAATGAGGTGCCGTCAAAGAGGGTGATCCATTCACTCGATTTTTTTTTGGGAGCCTCTACACAAGACCAAATGCTGAGCAGAGCAATGGATAAAATGATTTGTTTCATGATAAAAATGGTTTAAGATACAATTTCAAGCGGCTTGGTGTTTTTCCAGTTCCCCCTCGTAAAGTCTGGGAATTGCTGTGGTGCCCCACCCTGTTCGATGGATTTTCCACTGAGTTCGGTGACTGCGCTCCAAAAAGCCCCTTCGTAAACATTTTGATCCAATGGGAGACCTTTGTGCAAGCACTCTACAATTCGGAACATCATGATACCATCCATACCGCCATGACCACTGGATTTGGATCGCTCATTCAACCGCTTGTACAGGGGATGATCGTATTTTTCATAGACTTTTTCCAATTGCTCTCCTTCAACCCAATGGTGGTGGTCTTTGGTTATCCCCAAGACACCTCCCTCTAAAGCCACTCGGGTAGGAAAACCTGCCAAGGTTCCCTTGGTTCCCTGAACAAGATTGAGACGGGTATAAGGTCTTGGGCTGGTTTCGTCCCATTGCAACATGACAGTTCTGCCCATCTCAGTCTTAATGATTGAAGTATTTAAATCACCGTTAAGGTAGTCCAACTGATTCCATTTATGATCGGCAGGAAAATTTTTTTCGGCATATGCTTTTCTTCCCAAAGCAGGGGTTGAAAAAGACACCAGACTTTTAAAATTGTCCTCTTGGCGAGCCAAACTCATGTATTGAGCGACAGGCCCCAATCCGTGGGTAGGATAAAGATTGCCTCTCCCAGTGGCATAGTGTTGAGTACGCCAAGAACCTGTTCCGCGCTCCACCTGTTTCATTTGACCTCTCAGCTCGTGAATATAGGCTGCTTCAGCGTGAAGTAATTCACCAATAACACCTTGTCTGCACATATTGAGGTACATCAATTCAGCTCGGCCATAATTGACATTCTCCATCATCATGCAATGCTTTTGAGTTCGCTCAGAAGTATCCACAATCTCCCATAGGTCTTTGAGGGTGACGGCCAAGGGTACTTCCACAAAAGCGTGGGCGCCTTGCTTCATGCATTCTATAGCCATCGGAGCGTGGTTCTTCCAGTTGGTCGCGATAAATACCACATCGGGCTTGACCTCCTGTAACATGGTTTTCCAACGGTTTTCGTCTCCCCAATAAGTGGCAATATTTGAATGTCGGGGAGCTTCTGCCAATTGGTTTACCATTCCCAACTTTTCTTTGACCTTATCTTCGTATAAATCGCTGATGGCCACTACCTCAGTGCTGGGCAAGCTCGCAAAAAACTTGAGATGTCCTCCACCTCGAGACCCTACACCAATAAATGCAGCACGGACTTTAGTGAGTTTTGGCGCAACGTGGCCGCCCATATAAAGCCCTCCTGAAGGGGCTTGTGAATTTTCCTCCAACTCACAGTTGGCGAGTAGAGACGTGGCAGCAAATGCAGTTGCAGATAGGGAGGTTTTTTTTAAAAAATTTCTTCGGTTGATTGCCATATGGAGGTCTTATTTTTTGAAACAATTTACAAAACTCAAAGCTTTTTTTCAACTTCTTCCTCCAATTTGTAATCTCCTTTATCAAATATGGACTGATATTGGTCAGGAATTTCAATGGAGGTGAACTGGGTGGGGGTACCAAAAAGATATACTTTTTCCAAAGCAGGAAAAACATACATTTCTTCTAAATGGGCGCCTTCAAATTTCGAATTGACCAAGTTGATTTGTTTTAAATAAGCAAGCGAACTGAGTTTGCCAATCCCATCTCCCGAAATAGCAGTGCGATTTAATTTAAGAACCGTCAAATGCTTTAATTGTTCTAGTGTTTCAAAAACAGCATCGGTAACTTGGGTTTGTCCCAAATCTAAACCCACAATATGATCCAATACCTTTAAAAGGATTAAAGCTTTTTGATCGTCAAAATCAGGGGTATTAATCGCGGAAATTTTGAGCAGCGAAGAAGTCTTAAAAATAGGAGTCACTTGCAAACCCATTCCTACAAGCGAATCAATAATACCTTTGTCCAAAGGTCTCAAAATTGTGTCGGGATAAATCCCGGTTTCATCTTTAGGGAAAAAGGAAGTAAAAAGAGTCGTCGGAAATCCCAAATCTGCAATGGTTTTATTTTCTGGTGCTCCTGCGCTGATCCACTTTTCAATCAGTTTGATTTCGGCTTTAGACAATTGTATTTTGGCTTTAGGGGGCATGTGTTTCTTTTCATCTTTGGGGAGGTGAATTCGTCTTAGCATCTCGCTTTGCTCAGGCTTTTTCAGGGAAATAATGGCCCCCTCTTCTCCTCCACTCATAATGCCCTTAAGGTTGTGAAGTAGAAGCTCACCTTTGGTCTTTTTGGGATTATGACAGCTCACGCATTTTTGATCCAGAATCGGTTGTATAACTCCAGAATAGAGAGGTAAATCTTGATGGGTTTCTGGGAGTAAAACTAGGGTTCTAGCGGGCACTTCCAATCCCAAAACTTCTTTAAATTCATCCGGAAGGGGTGCTGTAAGATGATCTTTTCCATGGGTAAGATTGCCTCCCAAATGTCCGGTGATAAACAAAACCATGAGCAAAGCATATCCCAAAAAGCTTTGAGAAAACCGATCGACAATTGCAAATCCTTTCAGTTTGAGGTACATCAAAAAAGAAAACAGAAAGGTGGCTATCCCCAGAATCAAATGTCCCTGAACATCTTCCCAAGGATATCCCTCACGGACGTATTGAACGGTGCCGGTAAACACAGCGATAAGGGTGGAGAGCGTTCCCCAAAAAAAGGCAAAGCGAATGATTTTTTGATGCTTTTGTGCTTTGCGATCGAAAACCCACATCATCCAGCCAAGGATTAAAAAACCAATGGGCAAATGCACCACTAGGGGGTGAAATCGGCCCAAAAGATCAAATAAAAAGTCCATAGTTTTTGCGGATCCATTTAAGTTTGAAAATCACTAAGCCAGAATTTCATTAATGACACTTCCAGCAATGTCGGTCAATCGGAACGGACGTCCTTGAAAATCATAGGTAAACTGTTCGTGATTGAAACCTAGGAGGTGTAAAATGGTGGCTTGAATGTCGTGGACAGAAACACGGCCTTCTATGCCCGAATATCCTATTTCATCTGTTTTCCCATGAACGGCCCCTTTTTTAATTCCTCCTCCTGCCATCCACATGGTAAAGGCGTCCCCTTGGTGGTCTCTTCCAGGGGAGTTTTGAATCCCCAAACGATTTTCCCACATGGGTGTTCTTCCAAACTCACCTCCCCAAACAACCAGCGTTTCATCGAGAAGACCTCTTTGCTTTAGGTCGAGAATGAGAGCGGCAACGGGACGATCTGTTTCCTTACATTTCCTCAAGAAACCAGAATCTAAGGCTTCTCCTGGGCTTGCGCCGTGAGAGTCCCAACCCCAATCGTACAATTGTACAAATCTAACGCCTTGTTCTACCATTTTACGGGCCAGCAGGCAATTGTTGGCAAATGCTTCTTTCCCCGGTTTCACTCCATACATCTCTTTGATGGCATCGGGTTCCTTATCTATATCCATCACCTCCGGAACAGAAATCTGCATGCGGTAGGCCATTTCGTACTGATTGATACGGGTCAAAACCTCCGGATCCCCAAATTTTTGGTACTCCTGATAGTTGATGTCATTAATGGATGCCAAGACTTTCTTTTTAAGGTCTCTCGGAACCCCTTTGGGATCATTCAAGTAAAGAACTGGATCACCTTTGGATCGACAATGTACCCCTTGATATACAGAGGGTAGGAATCCACTGCCCCAAATACTCTTCCCCGCATCTGGGGTTCCCCTGGAAGTGAGGACGACAAAACCGGGTAGATTGTTGTTTTCAGATCCCAAACCATAGGTTACCCACGATCCAATACTGGGGCGACCATTTCGGGGGCTACCAGTATGCATTAACATCTGAGCAGGTCCATGATTGAACTGATCTGTATGAACTGCTTTCAAAAAAGCCACCTCATCGATTACTTTTTTAAAATGGGGCAGGTGGTTGGAAACCCAATTCCCTGATTCCCCTTCTTTTTTGAAAGTCGCTTGTGGCCCCAACATATTGGGAACACCTTGAATAAATGCAAATTTTTTGCTGTCCAACAAAGAAGGAGGACAAGGCTGATTGTGCAGTTTGGCGAGCTCGGGTTTGTAATCAAACAATTCAAGCTGAGAGGGAGCTCCTACCATATGCAGATAGATCACGCTTTTTACCTTGGGCAAAAAAGGAGCTGGAAGGGATGCCATGGGGTTGAGTGATCGATCAGCCATATAGGCTGATGCATTATTTTCCCCCGGGGTACAAGCATTTAAAAAATTCCCAAGAGCCAGTCCACCTAAACCGAGGGTGCAGTCCTTAATGAAATGCCTTCTGCTATTAAATTGGGCTTCTAGGGATCGTTGCTCCGTTAATAGTTTTTTGATTTTATCCATGGGTTAAAAATTCATCTAAGTTCATGATGGCATTGGCAATGATTGCCAATGATGCGGTGTTGACATCTGTTTCTTGATCCATTCCAAAGAAATCTTCCAGTTGATCTGGGTTTTCCTCAAAAGTGTTTTTTGCCTCCTCATACAAATCATATAAGGAGGATAGTTTGTCTTTATCCACTGCTCTATAAGTTGCCTCTTGGTACATTTCACTGATGGCAACTTGGGCCGGTTTATTTTGATGCTTTTTTGCAAAGGCCAATGCAGCTTCCAAATAAACAGGATCATTCATTGTTACCAGGGCTTGGAGGGGGGTATTGGTGGGTGACCTTTTGACCAAACATACTTCGCGACTTCCCGCATCGAAAGTGATCATGGAAGGATAAGGACTGGTTCTTTTCAGGAAGGTATAGATTCCCCTACGGTATCGATCCTCCCCTTCACTGGTTTTCCAAAGGTTACCCAAATAGGCGTGTTGCCAGATACCGTCGGGTTGGGGTGGCATGACCCCGGGTCCATACATTTTTTTACTCAACAAACCTGAAACGTGAAGGGCTTGATCTCTTATCTCTTCTGCACTGAGTCTAAGTTTTGTCCCTACGGAGTAATAATCATTGTTGCTGTCAATGGCCAACTTTTCTTTGGACAAAGATGAATCCTGACGATAGGTGGACGACATCAAAAGGGTTTTGATCAATTTTTTGAGGCTCCAATTCATGGAATGCATGAATTCATAGGACAACCAATCCATGAGGGCAGGATGTGAGGGGGGGTCGGACATGGTTCCCATATCTTCTAAGGTATCAACCAGCCCCTTGCCAAAAACCTGATACCATACCCGGTTGACCAATGTCCGTGCGGTCAGCGGGTTTTCTTTATCTACCAACCACTGAGCAAACCCCATACGGTTACTTTCCCACTGCTTTTTCCAAGGGTTGAGAATGTGAGGGACCCCCGGCTGGACTTCTTCCTGCTTGACCATCCAATTGCCTCGATCAAAAACATGGGTTTTTCGATTCATGTGATCTGGATTCTCCACCATAATGGGCGTAAGGTCACCTTTCAGGTTTAAAACTTCATCCAACATTTGATTGATCTTCTCATGTCCGGGTTTTCCCTTTCCAGGCATATCGGGAAGAAAGGCCAACCAATAAACCGATACATGTTCTCTTTCCAACTCTTGGTCGCGCGTCTCAAGTTCTACATACAAATCGAAGGGCTGTGTTTCTCGACTGATGTCGATTGAAGCAATAAGAGGGCTTTGTCGATCTCTATAGAAATTCTTTCCTTTTTTGGCAATCTTATATTTACCAATAATTTTCCCCTTCAGGCTGTCTTTCCTGAAAACCAATGTAGAGCGGTTGGTACGGCCCACAACCTTCAAGTAAAGCTTTTGATGCCCTAAAGTATTTATATTTTTCATCACGGCTGCCCCCTTTTTTCTCAATCCCATGGTCAATCCAGAAACAAAGCCATTTTGGATGATTTTAAAATGATGAGAGGGGTATTTTGGCTCTTTGAAGTGAAGAAAATTATGGTATGATCTTTTTGTTTTGGGATCGGAGTGGGAAGCAACCCAGTCCAAAACAGCATTGACTTTCTCCTGATCTTTTGGTTGAAAAGCAATCAGATTGGGAGATTCATCGGAAATGTCCTCGTCACGGGTATTATTGAAAAAGGACATGACTTGATAATATTCTTTATGTAAAAATGGATCATAAGGATGGCTGTGACATTGAACACAACTCATCGTCGTGCTTTGCCATACGTCGAAGGTAGTATTGACCCTATCGATAACGGCTGCAACACGAAACTCCTCATCATCTGTACCTCCTTCGTCATTGTTCATGGTGTTTCGGTGGAAAGCGGTGGCGATGAGTTGGTCATAGGAAGGTTCAGGAAGCAAGTCCCCTGCGAGCTGTTCGATGGTAAATTGGTCATAAGGAAGGTCACGGTTGAGCGCCTCGATGACCCAATCGCGGTATTGCCAAATGGTTCTTCCAGGGTCTTTTTCAAATCCCATCGTATCGGCGTATCGGGCCAAATCCAACCACCAACTGGCCCATTTTTCTCCATAAGCAGCAGCTGTAAAAAGACTGTCCACATAGTTTTCATAACTGATTTCTCCTGCTGTAAATAGGTCAAAAAGATTGGGATCAGGGGGCAAGCCGGTAATGTCAAATGCCAATCTCCTTCCAATGATGTTTTTATTGGCAGGGGGGTTGGGTAAGAGTTGTTTTTCCTCCATCCTTGCTGCAGTAAAATGATCAACGGGATTGGAGAAAAATTTCTTTTCAATAAATTCAGTGCGTGCTTGCGGAACATCCGTTTTCTCGACTGGAAGGTAGGCCCAATGGGTTCCCCAGTTGGCACCTTGATCGATCCAGTCGGTAAGGGTTTTGATTTCTTCGGGAGACAAGGCCGCTTTTTGGTAGGGCATCCGCATTTCCGGATCGGTGTGGTGCAATCTTTTGATCAACTCACTTTTTCGAGCACTCCCAGGAATGATAGCTGGCATTCCTGACTCGGTTACCCCCATGGCTTCAGATTCAAACAAAACACTAAAACCAGCGTTTTTCTTGACGCCTCCATGACAGGAAATGCAGTGTTTATTAAGAATGGGCTTAACATCAGTAGCAAAATCAACCTTAGGATTGGGTTTTAGTACAAAAAAAAGGACAACCCCCAGCGTTAGTATCACCCCAAGCACCATCACTACCCTTCTCTCCGACTGCATTTTAAAATTCATGTGATTCAATTAATAAATTTAATCAAAAAATTACTCTTCATTACAACTTCCCTCAGTCCATGATTTTACACCAGAGGCTTCCGCCACACAATCATTTCCATAGGTGATGCCGTCACAACCGCAAACGGGCATATATTCCTTAGTGCAAGCAATTTCCTTGGCGAACCCTTTGCACTGATCCGTTGAATCCTTCTTTTCACAGCCCGAAACAAAAGATCCCAGCATTAGGCCAGAACTGATAGACAACAGGCTCCTTAAAATCACTAAAGTGATTTTAGATTGAAGTTTTTCCAACGTATTTTTTTGTTGACTTTGTTCTTATTTTTTCCAATACCGTGAAGTTGCAAGGCAATATATCCGTCAGCCGTAAGGTCATCATATACATCTCCTACCATCACCCCATTGACCCACGATTGAATGTGATTGTCTTTGACCCTGACTTTGAAATGATTCCATTCCAAAGGTTTAAAAGCAGACTTAACCGTATCGTTGATTCCCGGTTTGTGGAGAAATCCCCTGCCCGCTTCTTCATATACTGAACCACTCCAGGCTCTAGAAGTAGGATCGATTTCGATCTGATAGCCCCAAAATGTTCCAGCAGGTCTTTTTTTATGAATGATCATCTTGTCCCCATTTTCATCAAAGCGTCCGCCCCAACGAATGGTTTCGGTATCTTCTTGGTAAATATTACTTCGAATCTGAACACCCGAATTCAAAACCGTATCCAATTTGACATCAAACTCCAATTCAAAATTTTGGTATTTTTTTTCGGTATGTAAAAAAGTATTGGGTAGGCCCATGATGGACTCAGCTACAATGCATTGATCTTCAACGTAAAATCTTCCTCCACCGTAATTGATCCATCCATCAAGGTTGGAACCATTAAAAATTACAAAATCTTGATTTTGGCAGGCTAAAAATGTTGTTAAAATAAAAAACAGACACGTTACTTTTTTCATTATTTCATTGATTTTTATGATTGTTCTTTTTGGACTTTTTCAATGTATTCATCACGAATCATTTTGGCCGTCCTATGGTTTCCAGTATGATCCCAACCGGGTGGGAGAAAAATGTAGGCCAACTTATTGATAAGACCGGGGGCTTTAACCACATCCTTAAAGAGGGTGATAAACTCTCCAAAGTAGACGTCGATAAAGTTACCCGAATTGATTTTTCGGGTGATGCCGTATTCAATGTCTATGTTTTTTTGTTCCTCTTGATAGGTTTTGAATATTTTGTCCCAAATGTTGAGGAGATTACAATAATTGGTATCGATATACAATGGATTGCGGGCGTGGTGTACCCTATGGTGAGAGGGCGTCAGGATCAGTTTGTTGAGAAATCCCATTCTACCGTCTTTCATCAAGTTTTCTCCGGCATGTATAAACGTTCCGTAGGTACCATCCACGAACATGATAACAAACAAAAGTGCAGGGTGGACCCCCAAAAGAACACAAACGGTAGTTCGGATGATATCGGCGTAGGGAGCTTCCAAAAAGAAGTGGGCATGCGCTACACTTAAGTTCATCTCCTCTGGGGTATGGTGGGTGGCATGCAAACACCAAAACAGCCGAACTTTATGTCCCAAATAGTGATATATAAAATGGGCAAATTCCCATACGATATAACCATAAAGGAACCAGTACCAGGTCATGGTGGTTTGGAAGGGGGCATATTTCTGAAAAAGGCCTATGCAAACGGTGGTCATGGCAATGGCGATGAAACGACCAATGAATCGGTTGAAGACATAGATCAAAAATATGGTTTGATAGACTTTGGTTTGGGGCTTTTTATGAACCAACCCCATAATAAACTCCAATACCAAAAGCAAGGGCAGTATGGGCTGAATGATCGCTACAATACCATCATAGGTCAAAAAGGAAACATAATCACCGCTGTTGAGGATTTGAAAAAAATTTTTGATGCCAAAAAAATTGACAATTTCATTCCAAATGGGCTCAAATAATTCCATAAGATTTTTAATTCCCTTACAATATAATGCTTTTTCAAAAAAAAAAAGACGGACAAAAATCAATGTGTTTTTTGCCTTTTTAATGTTTTAATCAAGTTACATATTCCTATATTAGCTTTACAAAAAAACAAATGATGAAAAGCAAATTCTTTTTATTAGCACTCTTAACTGTATCCCTTGTCCAAGCACAAACTTGGAAGGCGATTGAAGGAAAAATCATGAGTCAATGGGGCAAGACCCTCAATCCTAAAAAGGTTTGGCAAGAATATCCACGTCCCCAATTTGAAAGATCCCAATGGAAAAACCTTAACGGACTATGGGATTACGCCATTTTAAAAGCCAATCAAATCCAACCCAAACGTTATCAGGGAAAGATTTTAGTTCCCTTTAGTTTTGAATCTCCCCTATCGGGTGTAGGAAAAGAAATCACTCCCGAGGATAAGATGTGGTATAGAAAAAGTTTTACGCTTCCCGAAAACTGGAGTGGAAAAGATGCGATCCTCCATTTCGAAGCGGTGGATTACCACTGTGCAGTCTGGGTAAACGATATCTTGGTAGGCACCCACAAGGGAGGTTTTGATCGTTTTTCGTTTAACATTACCCGCTACTTAAAACCCAGTGGGCAGCAAAAAATCGTCTTGGCCGTTGAAGACGCTACCAATTTCAGCTCCCAAGCCCGTGGCAAACAACAAATCAATGCCAGTGGTATCTATTACACTCCCGTTAGCGGAATATGGCAAACGGTATGGTTAGAGGCCGTCTCTTCCGAAGCTTACCTACAACAAGTCAAGACCACCACTGATATCGACAACAACACAGCGCGCCTTATCCCAATGAGTAATGTCAATTTGATCAAAGGCTATGAGGTCGCTATAGAAATATTTTTTGATGGTAAGAAAATCGCTTCTGGAAGTACCCAACCGAATACCCCATTGCAACTAAAAATTGAAAATCCTCAATTGTGGTCTCCTGACCACCCCCATCTGTACGATGTCAAAATGAATTTGATCAATCCCTCTGGAACGATAATCGACCGGGTAGAAAGTTATTTCGGTATGCGAAAAATCAGTTTGGGGAATCACAAGGGCGTCAAATACCTCTTTTTGAACAATCAACCGCTTTTTCATTACGGTACTTTGGATCAAGGTTGGTGGCCCGATGGACTGCTGACCCCTCCCTCGGATGAAGCCATGCGCTACGACATTGAAATGACCAAAGCCATGGGCTTTAATATGATCCGTAAGCATGTAAAGATCGAACCCGATCGCTGGTATTATCATTGCGACCAATTGGGAATGATGGTTTGGCAAGACATGCCTTCCTACAACAGGTTGGCATTGAAAACGCCGGAAGAAATGGAAAATACCAAACGAAAAGATCGCATCTATATTCCCTTGGAAAGAATACACGGCCAAGATGCAGATCTAAACAGACGTTCTGAAGACGCTACCCAATTTGAATTTGAATTGAGGAGGATGGTGGATATTCATTACAACGCCCCTAGCATTGTGATGTGGGTACCATTTAACGAAGGTTGGGGACAATACGACACATGCAGGATTTCGGATTTTGTAAAAGGTTTGGACCCCCATAGATTGGTGAACCCAACCAGCGGCTGGACCCTCAGAGCTTGTGGAGATATTTATGACATTCATACCTACCATGTAGATTTGACGGTCCCCCCTACCGCCTTGGACCGTGCAACAGTGATCGGGGAATTTGGCGGTATTGGCTATCCCATCAACGAAAACCTCTGGAACCCCGAGATGCGGAATTGGGGATATCAGACCTATTACAATGCGGAGGATTTACTAAAAAATTATATCTATAAATTCAATCAGATCTTAAAAATGAAAGAAGAAAATGGGCTTTCTGCTGCGGTTTATACCCAAACCACCGACGTAGAAGGAGAAATCAATGGCTTGATGACCTATGACCGGCAGGTGACCAAAATGCCAGTAGAAACCCTTAAAGAACTCCACATTAAATTATATCAGAAATAATCATATGATGATTATAAAAAAAACAGCTTTAGTAATCCTTTTACTCAATTTTGTATTTTGTGAGCAACCAAAAAAAGAAGAATTTGTGCTTAAAGACAGTGATTTTCAGACCGTAATTAATGGAAAAAAAACCGACCTTTACCGCCTGGAAAACGGGCAAATCCAAGTTTATATCACCAATTATGGTGGAAGGATTGTGAGCTTGCTGATCCCAGATCAATTGGGAAATATGGGCGATGTGGTGTTGGGATTTAAAAGCATCGCGGATTATCAAAAAGCCAAAACCCCCTTTCACGGCTGTTTGATCGGAAGGTATGGCAATCGGATTGCCAAAGGAAAGTTTGAATTGGACGGTGTCCCCTATCAACTCTCTATCAACAACAATGAAAATCACCTCCACGGTGGACCGGATGGATTTCACAACCAGGTATGGGAGGTGGTTTCTGCCGATGAAAGTGCCATTGTGATGACCTATTTGTCCAAAGACGGAGAAATGGGGTATCCCGGCAATTTGAGTGTTGAGGTGACCTATGCCATCAATGACAAAAACGAATTGCGGATTGCCTATAGAGCCACTACCGACAAGGCCACCCCCATCAACCTGACCAACCACGCTTTTTTTAATTTGGCAGGAGCAGCCCAAGGCAGTATTAACGATCATTTGTTGATGCTCAACGCCGATCACTTTATCCCCGTAGATGAAGGACTAATTCCCCTTGGAGAAATCCAATCGGTAGAGGGCAGTCCCTTTGACTTTAGAAAGGCCAAGACGATTGGTCAAGATTTAAATCAACAAGCCTCCGATACCCAACTCAGTCGCGGGGGGGGCTATGACCATAATTTTGTCCTTAACAAAGCTTCCCAAGGCAGTATGGATTTGGCCGCAAGTGTCGTTGATCCCAAAAGCGGGAGGCAAATGGATATTTTTACGGAAGAACCGGGTATCCAATTTTATGGTGGCAATTTTATGGATGGTAGTGATGTCGGAAAATATGGAAATCCTTTT
Organism: Bacteroidota bacterium; assembly: GCA_027621505.1. Taxonomy (GTDB): domain Bacteria; phylum Bacteroidota; class Bacteroidia; order Flavobacteriales; family Flavobacteriaceae; genus UBA8316. Next base: position 16,072 of record JAQCBK010000036.1, read on the forward strand.
GTTTACAGAGGCTCTTTTGCTTTGGAAACCCAGCATTATCCTGATTCCCCCAACCAACCCGCTTTTCCCAACACCATTTTACAAGCAGGAGAAACTTATAAAACCCAAAGTATATATAGGTTTTCTGTTGTTAAATAAAACCGAGTAGCTCAAGGTAAAGAGATATGGCGTTTTTTACAGTATCCCCTTATATCACTTTTTAGCTTTAGTTATTGTTCCCATTGGCACAAAAAATTTACTACTGCCCTCTTTGCGAGTATATCGGTAGTTTTCCATAAAAAATCTTATAAAATATTTTTTACACACCCTCCATCCACCGCTAGTGAGGTGCCTGTAATATAGCTTGCGCGTTCACTAGCCAAAAAGGTAACTGCAGCAGAGAATTCTTCTGGTTGTCCAAACCGACCCAAAGGAATCGTATCTATTGCCTTGGATAAGGCGGGATTGGCCGCTAATAATTTGGTCAATCTTTCTGTTTTGGTAAAGCCCGGCATTACATTGTTAACCGTAATGTTAAATGGGCCCAGTTCATTGGCCAATGTTTTTATTAAGCCCGCTACAGCTGCTCTAACAGAATTGGATAAGATCAGATTATCAACAGGTTGTTTTACTGCCTGAGAAGTAATGGAAATGATTCTTCCCCAGGCTTGCTTTTTCATTGCGGGTAAAAATCCACTGATTAGGTGGACCGCACTAGCCAACAGTTGTTCGTAGGCGGCATCCCAATCTTCTTTTTGGAAATCCTCAAATTTACCGGCGGGTGGGCCCCCACTGTTCGTAACTAAAATATCAATGGCTGCATGCTTTTTTAGTATTTCTGCTATCATCCGATCTCTATCTTTAGATTGGGTCAGATCTCCAACCACCATATCAATACTAACATCGCTTGCTTTTTGGATTTCTTTTTTGGTCAGTTCTAAGGTGTTAAGATTTCTTCCACAAATAATAATGTTAGCCCCTTCTTGAGCCAATTCCATGGCTACACTTTTTCCCAGACCTTGGCTGGAAGCGGCAACAAAAGCTGTTTTATCTTTTAATCCTAAGTTCATTAATTATTGTGTTTTAATATTTTTTCAATGGGCTTGACAGTCTCAGTTATAAATCGGTGGGTCGTTTGGCACTCATCCGTTTAAAAGGCTTCTGCAGCGATTACTAAAATAGGCAAGAGCAAACAATAACCCATAGTCATTGCAGCCAAATCCCTTATTATTTATAATCTTGAACCAAAACTTCAGTAGGAATATGAAATGTTGAGTTGGTTTTTCGAATCATTCCTAAAGTCAGTTCGCCTTTTTTGCTGAAAATCCCACTCCCTCTATTTTTATGACCTACGCCTTCTGCTGAATCTTTTTGTTTCATCCCGATTTGCTCCATACGAAACTTTATTACCTCAATCGGGTCTGGCGTTCCAATGGGAAAAATCTCGTATTCACATCCATACCTCATGAATTTACATAAGCTTTACATGGTAGTAGCCCGATTGGGATGGGTAAAAGTATTGCTTTCTATTGAATCATCATAAGCGGGGGTTTTCCCAGAGTCAATGGTGATAGGGGTTACAGTAC